>JAUWNG010000202.1 GCA_030612765.1 Planctomycetota bacterium | reverse complement strand
TGCTGGTCGATTCCAAGGTATAACATCTCTCGGTCCTCCTGCTGTGGTTTTGATGGGTAAAATACTTGCCACATCGTTTATACCACCAGGAGGACCACTCTTTCATAGAATCAGGGTTGCCGCTTGAGCGGCTACCCTGGGAAGATGGTCGCAACCACCACGTCAACCCTGAAAGGGTTGCATAATGCCGCGCCGCCGCTCCGAAACCCCGTTGGGGTTTTCCCTCGTTTTCCGACCCTCAAACCCAGGGTAGCCGCTTGGGCGGCAACCCTGGGCTGTCATCCACAATCCCTTCGGGATAATTATTGCGTTCGCGCCTTTATGACCACGTGGTACGTTACCGGGGCAAAAATTCCTGCACCACGGTCACTTCGCGGATCTGACGGCTGTCCGGCTCGAAGACCCGAATCTTCACCTGGATGCCCCGCAGCGGGATCGGATACGGCGGCGGATTGACCTTCTCGAAATCATCGTCAACGATTCCGTTGCTGTTGTCGTCGATGCCGTTGTTCCAGTTCGGGCCGTAATAAGTGGTCGACCAAGTGTCGTAGACCCGCGCGGTTGTGGGCGTTCCCGCCAGGGGGGACAGGGGCTGGCCGTAATGACCCAATCCATTCAGCGACGGAGAACCGTATCCAAGGTCCACGTAATCGTTCTGAGTCGGATCCCACGCCTTCACATCAAAACCGATCACGTTGGTCAGAATCACGTCGTCGGAAATGCGATTTCCGGTAGTTCCAGGGGGCAAAAAAGCGGTGTCGGACAGGCGATAACCAGATGCGTTGGTCCATAAATCGAGGGCCGTTGTAACGGATACCGGAGTGTTGGTAGGAAGCCATCCTGACCCCGAAACAGAACACTCGTTAAGCGTTGGCAACGTGGGAAATATCTGAGCGGGAGTTGGCATAATTGTCCACGTCCAGTATGCACATCCTGCTCCGCCTCCGTTTGGAAATGGAGTGGGATGGGCAAACCGACACTCGCGTCGGGTCAGGTTGCCCAGGGTATTCGGTGCAATGTTATTCACATCCACCGAATGTGCCGAAATATCGTTGAAGATGTAGTAGTTGGTCTTTGATGCCGTGGTAAAGGCATTTGGCGCGACCAGCAACACGCGGCGGTGAAGCGTGCGGCCGCGGAGGAACCACGCTACCTCGGCCACGTCCGATTGGATCGTCCCGGTCAATGGATGTCTGCCGACGAACGGCTTGCCGGTGGTCCGGGTGGTGAACATCAGGATGTCGTCGAAATCGCCCACCGTCTGGTCGTTGCCGCCGGTGTCGCTGTTGACGGCAATCAAGGAGTTTGTAAGCGCCGGCCCTTCGATGTACTCGAAGTATCCCTCGTTGTTTTCGGGCTTCAGCGGCGGGCATACCGTGGCGGTGATTCCGGCCAGGTCCATTTGCAGCCGGGTCTCGGCCAGACGCAGCCGGTCGGCCGCCTCGAGCATCGAGCGGCTGTCGGTTATGCTCTCGGCCACCCGGCCGAACATCACCGCCACCGCGCCCATCAGCAGCAGGGCCAAAGTAGTGGCCACCAAAATTTCGACCAGCGTGAAGCCATGTAGGACAGGTTGGCAACCTGTCCCACGGCAAGCCACTGAACGTGAATCCGAAGAAATGGGCCGTTTCATTATGACCTCTTCCCCTTAGCCCTCGTAGGTTATGCTTCAGCATAACACAGAATCGGTTGACTGTGCCGTTATGCTAAAGCATAACCTACGTGGCTTAATCCATCCCTCCCCCGACTGGAGAGGGGGTTGGAACTTCTTGCCCAACGACGGCTGGCCCGCCTGCCTCTATTATTATATTCGACCCCGAATTGCCGGAAAAGTCAACCGATTCTTCCGGCTTAGGGAGCGGTGAAGTGTGGCACAGCCGCCCTCGGCTGTGTGGAACCGCCAGTACGGCAGAATGTTCCAGCACAGCCGGGGGCGGCTGTGCTACATTTCGAGATTTTCGCTTGGCCCAGAAAACGCCGGCCGCATACAATAACCAGATCAGCGTAAGCAGCCCGGTCACGGTAATGAACATGGTCGGATACGGGGGCAGGCCGGTCAGCCGGGCAAGCCTGAGCGTTGCACCGGCCGTGGGGGCGCCGATCAATCGGCCCACGTCCCAGGTGGCCAGCACCAGCAAGACCGCCATCCCCCGATTGCCGGCGGGAAACGAACTGCTGCCGGCCGTCACCACCGCCGGAAACAGCACCGCGTGCGAGCAGCCGAACCCGACCGCCGGCAGCACCAGTTGCCACTCCGTTCCGACCAGCAGGAACAACATAATGCTTCCCGTCAGACCGGCCATACCAAACAGGATGATGGGCCGGGGGCCAAACCGTTCGACCCAGCGGCGGGTCAACACTCGGGTGATGATGGCCGTGACGGCGTAGACCATGAAAAACAGCCCGATCCGCGGGATGCCCAACTCGGCGGCGAAGGGTCGCAGAAACGTGGCCGGCAGTCCCAGCCCAATGCCCATCGCCACCCCAACCGCCAGCACCAATCCGGGGTTGTGGCGCCGCAAGATGGCCAGCAACGAGGGGGATTTGGTAGGACAGGTTGGCAACCTGTCCCACATACCGCCGGGTGGCACGGGCATCTTGCCCGTGTTCTCGTCGTTACACTGGCGAGACGCCAGTGCCACCCGGCGGAGCATGGAAACCAGGGAAAGACGTTTTTCCGCCCTGGTGGCCGCCCAGGCCAACGGAATGGCAAGCGTAACCAGCCCCGCGGCGAGGACGAACATCTCGACTATCTGCGGTCGGCCGATCGCGGCCGATCCTCCGATGAGGAAATCGCCGAGCTGAGTACCCAGCACCGAGCCGAGGAAGCCGGCGGTACCCAACATGCCGACCAGTTCCGCCATCTTATTGATTGGCCCGCGGCTGGAAATGAAAGTCATCGAGGCCCCGTTGATGCCCGCCACGGCGCAACAATACGAGATTCGCAGCAGGTAGATGGCTGCGCCGGTGTGGCTGACCACCATTAGATGGGCGAGGCAGGTGACGGCGAACAGCAGCAAGGAGCCGATCCAGAGCGGTCTTGAGCCGTAGCGGTCGATCCACGAGCCGATGATCAGCCGGGTAAAAATACTGCCGGCAATTCCCACGCCGACGATCCACCCCAGATGGAACTCGGTCCCCCCCAGCAGCGAGATAAAATCGGCATAGCGATACAGCAGGGCGATCGCCACCAGCGCCAGGGCGTTTGCTACGTATGCAAACCAAAACGGCCGGCCGTAGAAGGACCGTGATTCGCACTGGCGGCTATCACTCACGGGTCGCGGTTTGGGCAGGCGGCGGATGCGGGGTAGGGTCGGAAGGCCGGCGGCGGGGCGGATCATTGTGGCGGAAGTTGCGGAAAATGAACAATAAACCACCAATTCTACACAACTGCCGCCTACGTGTCATTAGTATCTGTTGCAAAAAGCCTTGGAAATGGTTGCCGTTGGAGGTAACCGTTCACGGGACGGGAAACATCGTCATTCTTCGCTACGCTCAGAATGACGAACGCCAAATCTCACAAGAACTTGGAACTACTGAAATTGGACTTATCCCCTTTTCACCTCAGATACTTCCGTCGGATCGCGGCCAGGGTGCGTAGGGCGGGCTTGGCCTGACGGCGGTCGTCGAACAGACCGCCGTGCGGGAAATCGTGCGGCCGGCTGTCGAGAAGCTGGTTCCAGAGCACGCCCTGGACCGACTGCCGGGCCAACGCAAAGGGAATCAGCCGCGCCGCAAGCGACTGTTGGGCCGCGGGTGTCCAACCGCCAGGCCGCGGAGCGACCTTGCGCACCGCCAGCGGATCGTCGTGATACGCGCTGGGCGCACAGAGCGATAGCCACAACGGCAGCCCCAACTCGCTCCAGGCGTCCAATTGCCGGTTGAACTCCAAAATGTGTCGCGGCATCGTTCCGCCGGGAAAATAGCCGAGGTTCATCTCCATCACCAGGCCCGACAGCCCGATGTCCGCTCGGACGAGCGTGTCGGCAAAATGAAACGGAGGAAAGTCCACGTGCCGCTCGCGCATGTATTCGGCCCAGGGCTGGTCGAAAGAGACCAGCGCCGGCGTATCGGGGTCCAGTTCGCGGGTCAATTCGACGGTCCGGGCGACCAGCCGCAGGCGCTCCTGCTCGGACATGGCCAGCACGTCGGAATTGACCCGCCCGGCACAGATCCAATAGTCGACCTGGCCGCGATACCGCTCGACGGTCGCGCGAACCAGCGTCGAGACGAAATCCAACACGTTCTCGAAATCGTCCTCGAACAAGTAGAGCCAGTCGGGCAGGTCGCGGTGGTCCAGCAGCAGCAAGGGTCCGGCGACGACCTTCAGCCCGTGCTGGCGGCACCACTCGATCTGCCGGTCGTTGGTGGTCCAGGAAAAACGGCCCTCGGTCGATTCGGTCTCGCGCCAGCAGATGGGCACTTCGGCGGCGTTGAAAGTCGTGAGGAACTGCCGCGAGGTGTAGTTGTCCAGCAACTCAGTGCCAAGCTCGGCGCCGAGCAATCCGACTTGCATTGGGCCGTTGCGGCGTCGGGCGGCAAACATCTGTTCGGTATATGCGGCAGCCAGCAGATTGGCCGCGTCGAGGGCCGCGCGGAGCGACTCGTCCGAATATCGGGCGGAGACCGCCGGATCGCTTTGCTCGACGACCGCGTGCGACAACCGCTCGATGGCCGTCGCCAGCTTGCCCCCGACCGCCTTGGGTACAGCCAGCCCGATCAACTGCCATTCGGAAAGTTGATTGCGGACCTGCACGATCGTGCCGCGGGCGAGTTCCAGCGGCAGCAGATACGGCTCCGTTCGCTCGATGAGGCTTCCGGTGGAGAGGGTCAACTCCCCATGTCCCTCGACCGGCCAGGGGGCGTGGAGATTGGCGGAGTCGGAAACCGAGCGATGGAGGACCAGCGTATCCCCCTCGACGGCAGTGCGCACCGGCCAACTCGTCCGGTCGATGCCCGCGAGATACGCCTGCCGGGCCAATTGCTCCGTGTTGCGTTCGGCCGGGAAGACACGAAATCGCATCATGCCCATCGGGTCGGCGTCCTCGATAAGAAACTTAGGGGGATTAAATATGTCAGTCTACACGAGCCGGCTTGGCCCGGCAAGCGGATCGGCGACATCTAGCCATTCGTCCGCCGGCCCGGTATATTTTTAGTGGATAGTGGATAGTGGATAGTGGGTAGTGGATAGTGGGTAGTGAGCAATTTTTCAATTTACATGGCGCGGGGTGCGAAACCGCAAGCGGTTCGTCAGATCGTTCATAACTTCCCGGACGAATGACTCCGATCCACTACCCACTATCCACTACCCA
>JAUWNG010000148.1 GCA_030612765.1 Planctomycetota bacterium | reverse complement strand
TGCTGGTCGATTCCAAGGTATAACATCTCTCGGTCCTCCTGCTGTGGTTTTGATGGGTAAAATACTTGCCACATCGTTTATACCACCAGGAGGACCACTCTTTCATAGAATCAGGGTTGCCGCTTGAGCGGCTACCCTGGGTTGCGGGGGCTTGTTCACCCGGGGTAGCCGCTGTGCGTCAACCCCGGGCTGTCCTATCACAAGCCCTTCGGGCTGCCCTCGTCTGTTGCCTTCATGGAAATCACTTGTATCTTTGATCGGATCATTGCTCCCGTAGCGTCTCCAACTCTTCCCATCGCTTGTACGCCTCGGCAACGTCCTTCTCAAGCGATTGCAGTTGGGCCTTGGCTTTCACGAGTTCGACCGGCTCCCGACGATAGAACGCCGGATCGGCCATCGCCTCGTGACACCGGCTCAGTTCAGCTTCGAGCGCCGCGATCCGTTCCGGCAGGGCTTCCAACTCGCGCTGCTCCTTGTAGGTCGGCCGCCGGGGACGCTGCTTGGGAGGCCGTGCCGAGGTGGGTTTCACGGGGGTAGGCTCAGCCCCGGGCGGCACGTCGGGCTGACGCTGCCGGAGCCAGTCGTCGTAACCGCCCGCGTATTCCTTCACCCGGCCTTCGCCCTCCAAAACCAAGGTGCTGGTCACCACGTTGTTGAGAAACTCCCGATCGTGGCTGACCAACAACAGCGTGCCGGGATAGTCCAGCAGCATGTCTTCCAGCAATTCCAGCGTTTCAATATCCAAGTCATTGGTCGGCTCGTCCATCACCAGCACGTTCGACGGTTTGGTGAACAGCCGGGCCAGCACCAATCGATTCCGTTCCCCGCCCGAGAGCCGCGCCGCGGGAGCGTCCACCTGCTCGTGCGTGAAGAGGAAATCATCGAGGTAGCCGATGATATGCCGTTTGCGGCCGCAGATTTCGACCCAATCAGCCCCGTCGCAGACGTTGTCCCGCACCGATTTCGCGTCGTCCAACCGAGCGTGGAGCTGGTCGAAGTAAGCCACTTCGAGATTCGTCCCCAGGCGGATCGTCCCGGCCTGGGGCTGCAACTCGCCGAACAGGAGACGCAGGAGGGTCGTTTTGCCGGAGCCGTTCGGACCGATCAGCCCGACCCGATCGCCCCGCATAATCATTGTGGAAAGATCGCGGACGACCGGCGTCTCCGCATAGCCGAAACTGACGTGCTTCGCCTCGATGACCAGCCGGCCGGAGCGCTCCGCCTCCTGAATCTCCATGCGCACCTCGCCCGGTTGCTCGCGGCGGGCGCGGCGGGTTTCGCGCAGCTTCTGCAAAGACCGCACGCGACCTTCATTCCGTGTGCGCCGGGCCTTGATTCCCGTGCGGATCCAAACCTCTTCCCTGGCCAGCTTCTTGTCGAACTCGGCCCTCTGCCTGGTCTCGGCCTCCAAGGCCGCGTCTTTGCGCTTCACGTAGGTATCGTAGTCGCACGACCAACTCGTTAGTCGGCCGCGGTCAAGCTCGAAGATGCGGGTAGCAAGCCGGCGCAGTAAAGCCCGATCGTGCGTGACAAACAAGAGTGCCGCGCTGGACCGCGGGAGGAATTCTTCGAGCCAGCGTATGGCGTCAATGTCGAGGTGGTTTGTCGGCTCGTCCAGAAGGAGGATCGCGGGCGAGCCAACCAGTGCCTTGGCCAGTAGCACTCGACGCTTCATGCCGGCGGAGAGGGTGGCCACGTCGGCGTCGCCTTGGAGGGCCATGCGCGAGATGACCGCCTCGACTTCCTGGTGTATGTGCCAGCCGCCTTCGATCTCCAACTTGCGATGGATGCGGTCCAGGCGTTCCCGCAACGCGTCGCCCCCCTCGACGGCCAGACGGCCGGAGACGTGGTGGTACTCGGCCAGCAGTTCCGCCCGCGAACCCAATCCCCGGGTAACCTCGTCGAAAACGGTACCGCCGAATTTCCGGGGCACTTCCTGTGGGAGCATTGCCGTGACAAGCCCCTGCTGCCGCGCGATTTCTCCGCGGTCCGGCTCGATCTCTCCGTGGATCAGCCGCAAGAGCGTGGTTTTTCCCGTCCCGTTGCGGCCCAAGAGACAGACCCGCTCCCCAGGCTCAACCTTGAGGTTGACCCCATCCAACACCAACGGAGTACGAAAGCTCAGACAAACATCGCGTAGCGTAACGAGTGCCATCGGCTGATGATACGGCACAACTCGCCTCGCGGCAAGGTGAGGCCCGTGCCGCGAATACCCGGTATCAGAACCGCGCGGGTGGCCCCGATAGCTTGCCTATCGGGGCGGCGAAGCCGCAAGAGGTGTTTCACGACGCGCGGAATCCCTCCTGTGCCCGCGGCACCCCGATAGACGAGCTATCGGGGCCACCTGCGACGGCGGAGCAAGGCCAGGCAGGCCAGGCTCAGCAACGTCAGCGTTGTTGGTTCGGGCACGGTATTCAACGCCATGCCTTGGTCGGAGCCAGTCTCGATGGCCGTGTATGTGTTGCCGGCGGGGACGTTGCACTGGCCATAGGCGTTCAGACCCCATGCGGCCAACATACCGTCCGTCTTTAGTGCGAGGTTGTAATCCCACCCGGCCACGATTGCAGCGAAGTCGGTGCCGACAGGCGTTTGCAAGACCTGTCCGCTGGCGTCTTCTCCCCAGGCGACGACCGAGCCGTCGGCCTTTAGCGCCAGGCCGTGGTCCCAGCCCGCCGAGATCGCCACGAAATTGTAGCCGAGTGGTAGGCTGGATACCTGACCCTTGCCGTCATAGCCCCACGCTGCGAGCGAACCGTCCATCATCAAGGCAAGGGCCCATTCTCCGCCTGCTGCGACTGCGGCAAAGCCGTTCGGCGGCAGGTATCCGGGGATGTTGCACTGGCCGAAGGTGTTGTCGCCCCAGGCAACGATGGAGCTGTCGGACTTCCGGGCCAGATTGAAATGTCCGCCCGCCGCGACGCCGACGAAATTGCTGCCGGTCGGCGTGTCTGAGCACTGACCGAAGTAGTCGTATCCCCAATCAGCCAGCGAACCGTCTGTCTGGATGGCGACGACGTGATCGTAGAAGCCGTCGATTTCGGTGAACGTACCCGCCGGCTCGGCCACGTGCGTGGTGCTTGAAGGCTGTCTGCCCCAATTGACGATCGTGCCGTCGGACTTCAGGGCCAGGCCCCTATCGTATAGGCCTACTATATCGATGTAGTCGTTGCCGGCGGGGCTATTGCATTGGCCGTTATTGTTTCTGCCCCAGGACGCGACGTAATCGGCCGAGGCCAAGGCGGGGCAGAAAACAAACGCCATGGCAAGTATGACGCGGATTATCAGATGTGTGTGTCTGGTCATCATTTCCTCTCCGGTGGTATGCACAACAGACCTTGGCCACACGTACTGCGGCGATGAGAAGCCCTTTCTGCCAGCAAACGGAGGTGAAAGGCCGCGGGCCTCCGTTTCCCTCGCTCGTGCGGATGTATTTGCTATCCGCCAAAGATAGCAACTTCGTCTCACACGCCCTTACCTCAGTATGCATGATTACCATAGATGAGGTTATATGTCAAGAAACTCTCCAAGATGGCCGAGCACGCTCGGAAGCGAGTCGCATGTCCAACGGCTGATTTGCATCTTCGTTTCCAGGAACGCCCGAAACCCATCGTTCCCCTTAATCTAGCTGGTCTAGTGGGGCCGCGCAGAGCGTCAAGATTGGTTCCCATTTTGGCAGTCGTCCAATTACTTCATGTTACGGCCGAATTTCCCGCGGGTGGCCCCGATAGCTCGCCTATCGGGGCGGCGAAGCCGCAAGAGGTGTTTCACGACGCGCGGAATCCTTCCTGTGCCTGCGGCACCCCGATAGACGAGCTATCGGGGCCACCCGCGAACCATAACCAACGCAAGGGCTGGCCGCTTGAGCGGCCAGTCGGGGAGAAAAAACACGCGGAACCACCGTGGCCCCGGCGGGTGTCTTGACATATAATCGGAGTTTCGTCGGTATTCACCGCGACCATTCCGTCAAGCCAGCAAGAAAGAAAATCACATGAACCTTAGCGAACCGCGCTACGCCAAATACGCACTCGTAAAGGAGATGCTGGACACCGTCTCGGTTGTCAAGAACTTCAACCCTGCCCAAAGCGCCGAGGTGGCCCGGGAGATCGCGGAGGCGGGGCGTTTTCTGATGACCGGCGAGGGATCCAGTCGGATCTTTCCGGCCAAAAACGCCATCCGCAAGGCCTTGAATTGGGGACTTGACTTGCAGATTTGCACGGAGTGCTCGCGCCAGGCGGCTCAGTACGACCTGTCGAAGTTCGCCGTGTTTTGTGCATCCAATTCCGGGCGTACGAAGGAGGTGGTTTTGTTGGCCCAGAATCTCGCCGCTCAGGGTAATCGCCGGCGCTATTGCTTATCGGCCAATACGGGAACGCTCTTGGCTCGAGCCACGACACGCGAGTTCGTCCTTAGTTGCGGGTGGGAGCAGGCCGTCGCCGCCACCAAAAGCGTCGTCGAGCAGGCGATGTTCTATCAGTCCGTTATTTGCCACATAGCGGGCAGGAAAATGGAGTTGGACGGGCTCGACGAGAGTATCCAACTGGCCCTGACAATGCCGATCGACGCGGAGATTGTCCGCAAGGCGGCCGCCGCGCCGACCATCTACTTCGCCGGGTACAACGACGGAGTCGCTGAAGAACTGACGCTCAAGACCAACGAAATCACCCGCAATAAATCCGATTTCCTCGAGGGCACATACGCCGTCCACGGTATCGAGGAAGTCATGGACCCGAACGACGTCGTCTTCGTGATTGATCCGATCGAGGAGGAGATCGAGAAGTTTCAGGAAGTGCTCGTCAAGGGCGTGGGGTTGACCGTGGTGGCCCTGGCCGACCGCGACACCCCTTTCCCGACGATCAAGGCGCCTTCGGCCAAGGAGATGACGCCCGCGGTCTATTTGGCGGCCGGGTGGAACCTGCTGGTGGAGATCGGGTTGGCTCTCCAGATCGATCTGGACAAGCCCACGCGCGCCCGCAAGGTGGGCAACGAACTGATCCAATAGCAGTCAGAGCTTGTGGATTTTCCAAATTGGCGTCATCACGACCACAATCCGTAGGGTGCGTGGAACGCACCATGTACTACCGATTGTGGTGCGTTTCACGCACCCTACAAAAATTCACAACCTCTCGGCAAAGGAACAAGAGGCTATCCGAAAAGTGTGAAAATTGTCCCCTCTCCCTCTGGGTTGGGTGAGGGCAATTCGACGCGAACCTCCCATGCCCTCACCCCTGGCCCCTCTCCCAAAGGGAGAGGGGAGACTATGCGGGTCAGTTCCGCTTCTTTGCGGCTTGGATGCGCTTCTGAAAGACCTTGGTGTCCACACGCGTCTGCTTGACGAAACTGTTGTTTTCGATCGTACCGATGACCGCCCGCATCTCTTCGGCGTTGGCGAATGTGGCCTGGCGAAACGGGTTCTCGAAGTCCTTGTTGCGGCTAACGTAGACTTGCTCGCAGATGTACTCGGCAATGCGAGCGGCCTCGTTCAGTGCGCTTTTCCAAAGCGCCGGCGTGAGTTCTTTGGCTGCCAGCAGATCCAGCAACGTGGCGAAGGCATGCTGCTGCCTGGCCGGTTGGTAGACCTCCCAGAGTTCATCGTACGCTGCGTGGATTGCTTTCCAACTGTTCAACTTGCCGGACTTGATGCGTTCCAGAAGCTTCTCGACGTCCGGGTCGGGGATCAACTGGCCGCCGACGTTGACCCACCGCTGCTGGCGCGGTCCCGACAAGACCTCGGCCATCGCCGAGAGGTTGGCCTGATGGTTGGCCTCCTGGTAGTCCAGCAGGTTCTTGACAGCGTAGTAGTGCAACATTTCCCGGTAGGCGTGATAGGCTTGACGGGCCTTGAGAATCACGACCTTCCGGCGAGAATACTCCATGTTTTCCCCCAGCACCTCCAGGCCGGCGGTGCGATCCTCCTTGCCCATCAGTAGCTCTCGCCCCAGTTCCGCCAGTTCGTCGTCGCTGCGTTTCCCTGGGGGTTGGCCATCGGCGAGAAGGCGAGCCTTGGCAGTCCAAAGCTCCAGCAAGTACAGGGTCTGGAATATCTCTTCGGCAGTGTCGGGGGCCAGCGAGTCCAGCTCGATCTTCTGTGTGCGCATCTTACGCTTATCGCGGGTTTGGAACTTCCAGGTGTTCCGGGCCAAGGCATACATGTTGTACATCCACCAATACGCCGGCATCACAGTCAGGCGGTCGTTGGTGCGATCGTCGTTCAGCAAGCAGAACGGCAAAGGAATGTTCAACTCCGCCGGGTAGTCGCCCTTGGCCAGCAGCGTGAACGACGCAAAGCGGGAGGAGTGTTTCAGCGTCGTGCATAGCCCCGGCCAGAATCCCCGTCCGGCCTCGACCTCGCCGTCGTTTGCGCGGCTATTGTGGTTCGAGCCGACCGTGGCCCCGGCGGCGAGGTTGCTCTGCCCCTTTATCAGTGCCGCGGTCAGAAAAGAGTTGTTGTGATGTTGCTCATGAGCCGGGAAGATAAGACTGTTTAGTATCTCGCAACACGAGACCGTGGAATTGTCGCCCAGAAACGAGTGGATCAACCGGGCGCCGTACTTCAGGTTTGAGTTGTTGCCCATGATGAAGCGGACCGCCTTGCATCCGTAGAAGATGTGACAGTTCAGGCCGATGATGCCGTTGATCAGTTCCACTCCCTCTCCGATTTGGCTGGGTTCTTCCTTGCTGGAGTTGATCGTCAGGTTCTTGAGTTTATTGGCCCCCTTGATGTAAACGCAATCGCCGACCTTCATGTCCTTGATAATGCTGCAGTTTTTGATCACGCACTCTTTGCCGATGGTCCCGTAAAACCCACGGCGGGAATCGAACTGCGCCTCGGTGATGGCTTTGAAACGCTCCAGCAACGCGGTGTCCTGGCGATACTTCGCCCATAAGTACGCGTCCGCCGGGATTATTCCATCAAATGGCAGCATCGCGCGTCCGCCGGCTTCATTAATGAGGTCCAACCATATCCGGTCCTTCTCTTCCTCGCCGTCCTTGACGATCCCGTTGCCGAATTTAGCGTGGCTGGTCGTCTGCATCTCGTCAATGTTCAGCAGCATCGAGTGGTCGCCCACAATGTATCTCGCGATGTATCGGACGTTTCTGATTCCCACGTCGTCGCCGATGTCGCAAGCCACAATGTGGCTGTTCAGCAACCCCGCCGGCACGACAAGGTCGTGCATCGATAAACTCACGTCGCTAATCCGTCCAATCCGCACCAAGCCGGAAAACTGACAGCTTCGCACGTGACGAGGATCGAACCCTTCGGCCACCAAGACGTTGTCCCAGTTCTCGCTGGTGTTGCCGTTCCTGACCAATTCCTCCAACTCATTGGCCCGAAGGTTGCGCCAGTGATCGATGGGCTTGCCTACCTGCTTGTTGCGGAGGTAGTACTCGTCCTTGCTCGCCGGCAAATACTCCGGCGGAATGAATCCATACCCCAACGACCGCATTGGCAGAATCTTCAGATCGGACATAATGCTCTCCCTTGATTCCCTGTTGGCGGCGGAGGCCTCTAACCGCCGGGACGCTCCAGCCCGGATTATTCATAAAGTCTGGAATCGGGTGGCATGGGTAAGCGCAGCTTACCCGTGTTCCCCGATGTCACGCCACGGGCAAGCTGCGCTTGCCGCATGGCACCCTTATGAATAATCCGGACCAACTCTCTACCCGGTCTCCCAAGGCGATCTGCATATCGCTCCCTCACTTTAGCGAGTTGCCGCCAAGCGTCAATAATCGTTCCCATTTCGAGATGAGAAACCGGGCTTGCCGTGGCAGCTTATGTGGGTAGAATAGGCGGCGTGGTCGCTGGCACTACAAGAGGGGGACTTGTCTGATCGTGCGCGGCCCTTCACGCAGGAGGCGGTTCATGGCTGCAGATGCTCAAGACTACCCGATGCACCCGCTCCGCTCACAAGCACGAGTGCTGTTGCTGAGCGTGTTCGGCCCATACGCTCAGGACGATCAGTACGGCAGCCGTTTGATCAACCCGATGGAGCTGTATCACAACCAAGTGACAAGGGTGCAGCACGCCTTCTCGTATCGATCCTTCTACCGATCCTGGGGACTCATGCTCATCCAGGTGAACCTGAAGGCCCCTTGCACGCTCTTGGACTTTCCCTCGGAGGAAAGGTTCGTCGAGGAGATCAAAACCAGACAATACGACGTGATCGGGATCAGCTCCATCATTTCCAATCTTTTCAAGGTGCGGAGGATGTGTCGGTTGATCCGAAAGCATCAGCCCCAGGCGATCATCGTCGTCGGCGGACATATCGCCAATGCCCCCGATCTGAAAAAGTGGGTCGATACCGACCACATCGTCAAAGGGGAAGGCGTTCGATGGATGCGCAGGTTTCTCGGGGAAGACGAGAATCAGCCGATCCGACACCCGCGAATCACTTCCAACATTTCTCCCCGCATCATGGGCGTGCCTCTCCGCAACCACCCCGGCATCGAAGATGCAACTTTGATTCCGTCCGTGGGATGTCCCATGGGATGCAACTTCTGCTCCACTTCCGCCATGTTCGGCGGCAAGGGAAAGTGCATCGAGTTCTATCGTACAGGTGAAGAAATCTTTGACATCATGTGTGCGTTGGAGTCGGACTTGCACGTCAAAAGCTTCTTCGTCATGGACGAGAACTTCCTGCTAAACAAAAAGCGGGCTCTCGGGCTACTGGACTTGATGGAAAAACACGGCAAGCCGTGGTGTATGAAAGTATTCAGTTCCGTCAACGCGCTGCGACTCTACACGATGGAACAACTGGTCGCTTTGGGAGTCGATTGGGTGTGGATGGGCCTGGAGGGCAAGGATTCACAATACGGCAAGCTGGCGGGAACGGATACAATGGCGCTGATCCGCTCGCTGCAATCGCACGGAATCCGCGTGCTCGGTTCGAGCATTATCGGCATCGAGGAACATTCGCCGGAAAACATCGACGAAGTCATCGATTATGCCGTCCGACACAACACGGACTTCCATCAGTTCATGCTCTACACGCCCATCGCCGGCACGCCCCTGTACGCCGAACTGGAGGCGAAAGGTACGCTCCTTGGAATTGCCGAGTACCATCTGGCGGATATTCACGGACAGTTGAGGTTCAATTTCCGGCACGCCCACATTAAGAACGGCGAGGAAGGCGAGTTCATTCTGCGGGCTTTCCACCGCGATTTCGAGGTCAACGGCCCGAGCGTTGTCCGAATCATTCGCACGTTGCTCCAGGGCTGGAAACGTTACAAAAACCACCCGAATGCACGTATTCGCGCCCGATTCATACATCAGGCCGCCAACCTGCCGATCAAATACGCGGGCGCTCTCTGGGCCGCGCGGCGTCGATTCCGGCGCGATCCCCATCGCGAGCAGCTAATCTCCAGCGTTCTCGACGAACTATATGCCGAGTTCGGTTGGAAATCCCGCCTGGCCGCACCGATCGTCGGCCGCTATCTCTACGGTACGCTCTGCCGCGAGGAGCGGCGATTGCAGAACGGTTGGACGTACGAGCCGCCCACGTTCTACGAAACCAACTCCGCCGCCGGGCCGGAAGAGGCCACGCGGGTCGAAGGCGTCGCGCCGACAACAGCCCCACAGTGTACTGCCGGGTTGCCGATACGTCCGCCCCATCTCAAAAGTCCCGTAGAGACGGAATTGGTTTAGGCACTCCCTCGAAAGTCTCCCCTCTCCCTTTGGGAGAGGGGCCGGGGGTGAGGGCGTCGCGAATCTACTCTTTTGAGATAGTTTCCCAGCATTCCCTCCTCCACGGCGATAAATCGTTGGGCTACCGTCAAACGATCCTTCGGGTCGAAATCTCGCGGTAGGGGGGGGGGGGCGGGCCCGGGGCCGGCGGGGGGGGGGGGGGGGGGGGGGCCCCCCCCGCCCGGCCGGGCGGCGGGAGGGGCCGCCCCGCCCACCCC
>JAUWNG010000109.1 GCA_030612765.1 Planctomycetota bacterium | reverse complement strand
CCCCCCCGCCCCGGGGGGGGGGGTGGGGGGGGGGGGGGGGTGGCCCCCCCCCCGGCCCCCCGGCCCCGAGGCGTTTGTCCTCGTTGCATTAGATTTCTGACAGTCAATACAATGGAAAATCTCAACGAAACGATTCTCGCGGTGGTTCTCGACGTGGTGCAGGAAAAGTCGCCGGAAATCGAGGCCGTCCGACCCGATCAGATGCTGGTCGAAGACCTCGGGCTGCGGTCGCTGGACCTGGCTCGGATCATCGCCAAGCTGGAAATGAAGTTGGACGTCGATCCCTTCGCCGAGTTGGTGGCGGTGACCAGCATCCGCACGTCCGGCGACCTTACGGCCGCGTACGCAAAGTGTTTTTCGACCGACGAAGAACCCGCCCCCGAGGCAGCCAAGGGGACAGGTCCGATTTGTGCGAAGCACCCTTTGGGCCGCTCCGCGGCAAATCGGACCAGTCCCCCTCGCGCCGGACTGGCTTCGCAACGTGAACTCAGGCAAAAAGCACGCGGGGAACAATCCCAGTGACCGATCGCTTCCACGATTCAATCAGACCCAACTCGATCGCCATCATCGGCATGGCCGGCCGTTTTCCAGGCGCCCGGTCCATCGAGCAATTCTGGCTGAACATTGCCGCGGGGGTCGAGTCGATCACCTCGTTCACCGACGATGAGCAGTTGCAATCCGGCGCCGACCGCGAGTGGCTCGACCGGCCGGACGTCGTCAAGGCCGCGCCGGTGCTGGATGATTTCGACAAGTTCGACGCCAAGTTTTTCAAAATCTCCCGCCGCGAAGCGGAGATCATGGACCCCCAGCAACGGATCATGCTCGAGTTGGCCTGGGAAACAATGGAACGGGCGGGCTACGCCGGAGATTCATATCGGGGACTGGTCGGTGTCTTCGCCGGCGCCGGCGGACTGATGAGCAGCTATCTGCTCTCGCCGATGCACGTCAACACCCGGCTGATCGGCTCGACCGGCAGCATGCATTGCGTCGGCAACGACAAGGACTATCTGAGCACGCGGATTTCGTACAAGCTGAACCTTCGCGGGCCAAGCCTCACGGTGCAGACGGCCTGCTCGACCTCGTTGGTGGCCGTCCATCTGGCGTGCCAGGGCCTGTTGGCCGGCGATTGCGACATGGCGTTGGCCGGCGGAGTGACGGTCCGCGTACCGCATCGGATCGGCTACCTCCACTCGGGCCAGGCCCTGCTCTCACCCGACGGACACTGCCGGCCGTTCGACGCCGACGCCAATGGGACCATTTTCGGCAGCGGCGCGGGGCTGGTTCTGCTGAAGCCGCTGGCCCAGGCAATCGACGACGGCGATCATATTCACGCGGTAATCCACGGCTCGACCGTCAACAACGACGGCGCGGCCAAGCTGAGCTATTGGGCCACCAACGCCGACGGTCAGGCCGCCGCCTGCGCCGACGCAATGGCGGTGGCCGAGGTCGAGCCGCGTTCGATCGGTCTGATCGAGGCCCACGGGACCGCCACCTCGATGGGCGATCCGGTCGAAATTTTCGGCCTGAACAAGGCATTCCGTCGCGGAACGCGGGACAAACAGTTCTGTGCCATCGGGTCGGTCAAGAGCAACTTCGGCCACCTGGAAGCCGCCGCCGGAATCGCCAGCCTGATTAAGGCCGCGCTGGCCCTGGAACACAAGAAGCTGCCACCGAGCATCAACTATCGTCGTTCCAATCCGGGGATCAATTTTCCCGAGTCTCCGTTTTTCGTCAACACTGAGTGCCGGGAGTGGGAGTCGGACGGACGGCCGCGCCGGGCAGCCGTCAATTCGCTCGGCATCGGCGGCACCAACGCCCACGTGATTCTCGAAGAGGCCCCGTTGACTTGCGTGATTCCGAGAGAAAACCCGTTTAGCCCCGGCGTCCACGCCGGGAATACACAGCCTTTGCCGCCGCGTTACATCCCCGGCGTGGACGCCGGGGCTAAACAAAACACCACCCTGTCTGAACATGCTCTCACCATTTCCGCCAAAACGCCGACGGCCCTGCACGAATTGGTCGGGAAATACATAGAATATTTTGACGCGAACCGCGACGTGAATCTCGGCGACGTGTGCTTCACGGCCAATGCGGGCCGAGGTCGCTTCCAACACCGGTTGGCCGTCGTTGCCCGATCGATCGACGAAACCCGCCAGCGGCTGAACGATTGGCTTCAAGGCGATTCGACGCCGGCCTGCGCCCATGGAATCGTCGAATCGGCCAATCCGCAAGTTGTATTCCTGTTTACCGGCGAAGGCTCTCAATACGCCGGCATGGGGCGGGAATTGTACGATACTCAGCCGGTTTTCCGGAAAACCATCGAGCATTGCAGCACCATCCTCGAAAAACACTTGGACCGGCCGCTGTTGTCGATACTTTATGAATCGGCCGACGACTCGCCGCTGGAACGAGCCGTTTACTCCCAGCCGGCCTTGTTCGCCCTGGAATATGCCTTGGCCCAGTTGTGGAAATCGTGTGGCGTCGAGCCGGCGGCGCTCGTTGGACACGGCCTCGGCGAATATGTGGCCGCATGTTTGGCGGGCGTCTTCTCGCTCGACGACGCCTTGGAGTTGGTCGCCGCGCGGGGAAAGCTGATCGAAACGTTGCCGAGCGACGGGCGAATGATGGCGGTGTTGGCCGATCCGGTTCGGGTGGCCGAACTGTTGCAGCCCTACGCGAACGATGTTTGGGTGGCTGCGCTGAACGGCCCGCGGCAAACGGTCGTCTCCGGCCGCGCGGGGACGGTCGAGTCGCTGGCCGCGCGGCTGGCCGGCGAGGGCATCCGCACACGTCCGCTGCCCGGCAAGCGAGCCTTGTACTGCCCGCTGATGGAGCCGATCGCCGATGAATATCGCCGTGTCTGCGAAAAAGTTGCGTTCCAAAAGTTTCACAAGCCGCGCATCCGGCTGATCTCGGGGCTTTCGGGCCGACCGGCCGACGACGAAATCGCCTCGGCCGACTACTGGCGCCGACATCTCGGCGGGCCGATCCGCTTCGCCGAGAGCGTCGCGGCCCTCGACGAACAAGATTATCGCGTCTTCGTCGAGATCGGTCCGCGACCGATGCTCTCTGGACTAGGCCGCCGCTCGATGCAACAATGGGCAGGGCTATGGCTGCCGAGCCTCAAGCCGGGGCAATCCGATCGACGGGTCTTGCTCACGAGTGCAACTCGGCTTTTCGCCCGAGGGGTGAACGTCGATTGGGTGGGCGTCGACCGCGGCTTGTCGCGGCGGAGAGTCGTACTGCCAACTTATCCTTTCCAACGCAAACGATATTGGGTGGAGCCTATGGCAGTCATTAAACAAGAGTTGAAAGGCGAAGTCCGCCTGCTGGCGATCGATACGGTCCGCCTGGTCGACGCCGAAACCATCGACCAGTGCTACCGCGAGATCGCGGCCGTGCTGGACAAGTCCGAGGAGAGCCACGTCTTGTTGGACTTCGGGCGGGTCGGCTTCATGTCCTCGATGGCACTGGGGATGTTGATCCGCGTCAACAAGCGGTGCAAGGAGTACAAGGTCTCGCTGAAGCTGTGCGGCATTGCTCCGGAGATCCATCAGGTGTTCAAGATCACCAGCATGGACAAGATATTCGACATTCACGCCGACGCGGCCTCGGCCATCGCCGCCATGAAGGGGACCGGCGGAATGTTCTTCCGCAAGAAAAAACCGGCCAGCTACGAAGTCTCCTGATCGATCCGTTGAAAAAGGGTGCCACTGCTGGCTTGCCCAGCAGTGCATGGAAGAAACTCCCGGAAAAACACTGCTGGACAAGCCAGCAGCGGCACCCAAGCTCCCGGAATCCGACTTTTTCAACAAGCTGCTAAGCGATTTGCCGCAAATTGCACTCTATCTCCTTGCTGCATAATGCTTTACGGCATTCTGCAGTCTCTACCTTCCCCCCCGGTCGGCAATATTCCACACAAAAACCCGGCCTTCGCAAATACACTAAAGGAAGGCGGTGTCGGGTATGCCGGCGCCGCGTCGGAACGTCCGGTCCCTAAATCTCCTCGAAGTTGGTTCACCGATGGGCAACCAAGACATCGACACCAAAGAGTTCGTCGCGCTGTTGACCCGCTATTCGCGGCGGATCTACTCCTTCATCCGCGCCTTGGTGCCCAACCAGACCGACGCCGAAGACCTCTTTCAGGATGTCAGCACCACGCTGTGGGAGAAGTACGGCACGTTCCGCAAGGGGAGCGACTTTCGGGCGTGGGCGTTCCAAATCGCCCATTACAAAGTGCTCAACTTCCGCCAGCGGCAGTCGCGTCTGCCGCGATTGTTCACCGATGAGATTGTCGAGAAGCTCGCCAGCGATCGGCTGCTGCTGGACGACGCGCTGGAGGCCCGCTCCCACGCCCTGGCCGACTGTTATCAAAGACTTCGCCTGGAAGACCGCGAACTGATCGACCTCCGCTACACCGAAGCCGCGACGGTCCCGTCCGTAGCGGCCCAGACCGGACGTTCGGTCGACTTCGTCTACAAAGCGCTGCGGCGGATTCACGGTGAACTGCACCGCTGCATCGACGAGACGATCCACGAGGCGGAAAAGGGGACAGGTCCAATTTGTGCAAAGCACCCTTTGGGCCGTTCCGGCAAATTGGACCTGTCCCCTTTTCCGCCGGGAGACGATCCGAAATGACGTACTCGCCGCCACAATTCGAGGAGCTGGCCGACCTGGTTTGGGCGTTGGCCAACGATCGGCTCGACGCCGACGGCGCCTCGAGTTTGCGGCTCCTGCTCGAATCGGACGCGGTCAACCGGCGGGTCTATAGCGAACTGATGGACCAGTTCGCGCTGTTGGAATGGGAAAAAGGGGGAGGCGAGGGGCGAGGGATCAGGGACGAGGGGCGAGGGACGTGGGGCGAGGGGCGAGGGATGGCCGGTTTACCGGCCATTGACCTCTCTGTTGGCGAGGCAGTTGAACTGCCGTCAGGCCAATGGCCCCGAACCCCGAACCCCGAACCTCCATTCCCCACACTATCCACTACCCACTACCCGCTACTCCTTTCGTCGGCAGTTGGGCGTTCTCTTGCATGGTCTCCCCGGTCATCATGGGCGTGGCGAAGCTGGGTGCTTGGGCGATCAAAGTCACCCCCCACCAACATATCGCCGAGGCGCCGTCGCAGTCGGTCCCGTCGGACGCCAGACCGGAGATGGTGTTCGTCGGCCGGATCACCGGTATGGTCGATGTGAAATGGTCGGACGACCCGCGCTATCTGCCTCCGCCGGGATACGCCCACGTTCCTTTAGACAGAAAATACATCCTCGACTCCGGATTGTTGGAAATCACCTACGACTCCGGGGCCAAGGTCATCCTTCAGGGGCCTTGCACCTACGAAGTTGAATCCACCGCTGGCGGCTATCTTGCGCTGGGAAAGTTGACGGCAAAGGTGGAGAAGAAGAGGTCAGAGGTCAGAGGTCAGAGGTCAGATCACTCTCCCCTCTCCCCTCTCCCCTCTACCCTCTTCTCCGTCCGTACTCCCACCGCCCTCATCACCGACCTGGGCACCGAGTTTGGCGTGGAGGTGAGTGAGGAGGGAACCACCACGTCGCGCGTCTTTCGTGGTTCGGTGAAGGTGTTGTTGGTGGGTGGCACTGCTGGCTTGCCCAGCAGTGGGCGCGAGGTGATTTTGCGCGAGAACGAATCAGCGCTGGTCGAAGGTGGCGACGAGCCTCGTATCACGGTGCTTGGCGCGTCGGCCAAGACGGCCGATTTCACGCGCAGGATTCCCAAGGTGACATACAAGACGCTGGATCTGGTCGACGTGGTGGCCGGCGGCGACGGCTTTTCCGGCCGGCGCAACCGCGGCATCGATTCGACCTCGGGGCTGGCGGCTGTCAGGTCGCCCGACGGCTACCTTGGCGGTAAAGGTGACGGACGATACCATCGTGTCGAGGCACTGCCGCTGGTGGATGGCGTTTTCATTCCCGACGGCGGCAAGGACGCGGTGCAAGTCGATTCCGCCGGCAATACGTTCGCCGGCTTCCCCGATACTTACAATGCCACGTGGAAGCCTATATGGGCGGGTGGCAAGATTCCAGCCGACCCGCCGGCCACGGCGTTCTTGGGAGGCATCGACTATACTTCGTCTCCTCATTGCCTGTTGTTCATGCATGCCAACAACGGAATCACCTTCGACTTGGAGGCGATCCGGCGGGCGAACCCCGGCTGCCGGCTGCTGCGGTTCCGCGCCGTGGCGGGCAACAGCAGCGAGACAATGTTCTCACCGGACGGCGAGAGGGTGTCCGCCGACCTTTGGGTGCTGATCGACGGTCAAGTGCGTTTCGAGCGCCGCGAGGTCAACGGCTATAGCGGTGCGTTTCAGGTCTCGATTTCAATCGACGACGGCGACCGCTTTCTGACGTTGGCAACCACCGACGGCGGCAACAACGAGACCAAACCCTTTGGCGATTGGACCATGTTCGGCGACCCTCGACTGTACCTGATGCAGGTCGAGGCGAACAAACCTAAGGACGAAGAAAGGAGGTGAAACCATGAATGATCCGTAGCAAACACAGGTTGGGGCGATAACCGCGTAGTGAGTGTTATGCCGAGGCATAACCCACGCCTGGGCAGGCGGGAGGCCTGCACCGCAAGTTGTGGAGCATGGACGTGTGTCTTACCGTTTTTTCACGAGTTAGTTTTGTCACAGTTTACGTAAAGGGATGAAACCATGTTATCGCGCTTAAATTTCGTTTTTGTTGCTGCCTTTCTGATGGCGGCCGTGCTGGTGGCCCCGTTGCAGGCCGAGACGATCGTTCTGTACGACGACTTTGAAGGCACCGAAGGTCTGGACCTTACGAAGTGGTCAAAGCTGATAGGCAACCAAGCCACGATTACGCAGGTGGACGGCTTTGCGGAGATCCGCAGAGTTGGCGGCGTTTCGGCCGACCGCGCGTACCTGGCGACGGTTGGGCAGTGGATTCCCGCAGTCGGGGCGAAGGTGACCGTCAGCGGCACCGTTTACTTGGACGGCACTAACTTTTTTGACGTCTGGCTCCGCGCGACGGATGACACATTCGATACGAGTACTACTCCGCCCTGGAATGGTGTTGCAGACTCGGGGGTTCGGTTGAGCATGCATCCCGGCAACCATCTGCTAGAGGCGCAGGTAAAGAACCCCGGCGTGGCCCCATGGACTAGTCTCGGAGCTAATGTTTACTTGCCGAGTGCTGCGTCTAGTAAGTATTGGGATTTCGTCATTACCGATAACGGAACCAATTTCACGTGGACCGTGACCCAACAAGACAATTCGTCTAACACGGCTACGTTTACCGGATCGTCGACTTTGTTGGTGGCGGGCGAATGCCACGTCCTGGTCACCGGCTACCAAGTCGATCTTGACGAGATCACGATCACCCAAGTGCCCGAGCCGTCCACGCTGGCGTTGCTGGTCACCGGCCTGATCGGCCTGCTCTGCTACGCTTGGAGGAAGCGGAAGTAATCCTAGAGTTCCTGGTTCCAACGCTCTGCGTTGGTGAGTCGGGCATACACCGACGCGGAGTGTCGTCGGTCGCCCGTTCCCACGCGGAGCGTGGGAACGAGAAGCAACTACTCCCCTCTCCCTTTGGAAAAGGGGACGGGAATGATTCGGCGCTTTTCCGGCGTCGTCACGAAGGCATTTCGTGACGACGCTCGGAGCGCCGGCCATTCTCGGAAGCACGAGAACAGGTATCGAGCAACTCAACAAGCGAAAGAATGATGTCATGAGACGATTCCCCGCGCGCGTTTTCCTTGGGTTTTGGTTCACGGCGGTTTTTGCGGCGGTCCACGTCGCTTCCGGCGCCCCGCCGGTTGACGCCGATGGCCGGCCGCTGATCACGAAGCTGGGCACCATCGATTGCAACATGGTGGAGACTTCGCCCATCGTCTTCAACAATAAGCTCTACCGGTATGAGAGTGTTCGCTCGGAACACGCATCGAACACGACGGGCGACACCTATTCCCGCTTCGTCGACGTGGCGGCCGGCACGACAACACCCTCGTTCGCCGCCGGCTACCACCTGGGCAGCGCGTTTGTCAAGGATGACACCATGTACGTTTACGGCGTCCCGGGATGGGGCGCCTCGACCATCTGCGAGTTTTCATCGACGGACTTGCAGACGTGGTCGTCGCCGCGGCCCGTGCTGGAACAGCCGTTGGACTGGAAAATCTATAACACGTCGGTTTGCAAGGCGGAGGGGGAGCGATACGTGATGGGCTTCGAGGTCGGCGCGCCGACCTCGGTCGTCGGCACGCCGTTCACCACACGCTTCGCCGAATCCACCGATTTGCAAAACTGGGCCTTGCTGCCCGAAGAGAGCGGCGTCTACAGCAAGGACAAATACGTGGCCTGCCCGACCCTTCGGTTCCTGGACGACGGATATTTCTACATGATCCACCTGGAATACATCCTGTCGCCCAGGAGTTTCGAGTCTCACATCGTTCGCTCTACGGACCTTATCGACTGGGAGAGCAGCCCGCTGAACCCGGTATTACAGTTCTCGGACGAGGACAAGCAAACCGGAAACCCTGAAAGCCATCCCAATTTCCATCCTAATGGCGATCCCACGCAAGCGCAGCTCGATCATATCGCAGCCATCGTCAACTGCAACAACTCCGACGTCGATTTCTGTGAGTTCGACGGCAAGGTCGTCATTAACTATAGTTGGGGCAACCAATATGCCAACGGCAACTTCCTGGCCGAAGCGGTCTACGAGGGGACGGAGGCCGAGTTCTTGCAGGGATGGTTTCCGGTCCCCGAACCGAGCATGCTCGGGCTGCTGGCCACGGGGTCGGCGGCGCTGCTGGCGTGCGGTCTGGCCCGTGCGCGGAGGAAGCGAAAGTAAAAACAACTCCCCTCTCCCTTTGGGAGAGGGGCCGGGGGTGAGGGCGGTTGACGGCGTGGATGAACGTGCCGAACGCCGCCCTCACCCTAACCCTCTCCCACGGGGAGAGGGAACAAATGGATGGCGGATGTGTCCGAAGTGGCGCGTCCACCATCCAATATCCATTGTGATGAAAAGTATCCATTATGAACAGGTTTCATGTTTTCCTTGTAGCGTGCATTTTAGGGGCGTGTGTGTCCGCGTCGACCGCCCCGGCGGCAATGATGGGGGTGGCGGGGGACGTGCCCAGCAAGGACGAAGGTCTGCTCCTGCGGGCCATGACCTTCAACATCCTTCATGGGTCCATCGATGAGTGGCCGGATCGACGGGATATCTTGTTCGATGTCCTAGAGAACCACGCACCCGACGTGGTGGGCCTGCAGGAGGCCATGCGATTCCAGATCGATGATATCCTCGCGGCTCGGCCCGAATTCGGCGAGGTGGCCAGCAGTAACGCCGGCCGTACGAACGACGAGTACGTTCCGATCCTCTACCGCACCGAGCGGTTTCGGCTGGAGGAATCGGCGACCTTCTGGTTCTCCCTGACTCCGGACGTTCCCGGGTCGAGACACCCGGATAACTATTGGGCTCGCCGTTGCACGTGGGCAAAACTCGTCGAGAAGGAATCGGATCGCGCCTTCTTCGTGTATAACGTCCATCTGGGCGGGGGGGCCATCGAACACAACGTTCAACTCCTGGCGCAACGGGTACACGACCGGGGTACGCAAGACCCGTTCGTGGTGGTCGGCGACTTCAATGCCGCGGAGGACAGCAACGCCATCCGTTATCTGAAAGGCGAGATATCGCTGGAGGGCGAAATGAGCCCCGTGCCCTTGGTGGATACCTTCCGCGTGGCGCATCCCGATGCCGTGGATGTTGGAACCTGCGTCGGCTGTGACGACGGCCCGAAAATCGACTACGTCTTCGTCTTGCCCGGCACGGAAGTGATCGATGCGAGGATACTGAAGGACAACCTTGACGGCATATACCCCTCGGACCACTACCCGGTTGACTACGTTGGAATTTTCCACGTGCCCGAGCCATCGTCGCTGCTGTTGGCGGCGATGGGTTCCGGGGCGATGTTGGTGTATAGGCATCGGGGAGTTTTTCGTCGTCGAGGGGTTTTTCGTCGTCCGGGGGTTTTTCGTCGGGGGACTTGTCCGCCGGCGCGATAGCGGGAGTTGACGCCATTTCCGCGGCGTGCTTGCATGCCGGCTAAACAACAAATTTGGAGCGGTATCATGAAACCAAATCCACCATCCACCGACGCCGCGTGGACGCGGCAACTAAACGATCATTTCATCCACGCCCCCCGTCCCTCGCCCCCCGCCCCTCGCGGTTTTACGCTCGTGGAACTCTTGGTCGTTATCACGATCATCGGCATCCTGATTGCGTTGCTGCTGCCGGCGGTGCAGGCGGCCCGCGAGGCGGCCCGACAAGTGCAGTGCAAGAATAACCTCAAGCAACTCGCCCTGGGCTGTCTGAGCCATGAAAACGCCGTGAAGCGGTTTCCCACCAACGGTTGGGGATGTATGTGGACGGGCGACGCCGACCGGGGGACCGACTGGCGCCAGCCGGGCGGATGGATATACAACATCCTGCCCTACATCGAGCAGGAAGCGCTGCACCAGATGGGTGCTGGGCTGCCGCAAGCGGAAAAGTACGCCGCCCACACGCAACGGATGTCCGTGCCACTCGGTGTGCTCTACTGTCCCACGCGGCGGCGGGCGATCGCCTACCCGTGGACACAAACTAATAAGCAGCCCATGAATGCGGTCCTGCCGACCACGGTGGGGCGCAACGACTACGCAGCCAACGGCGGCGATTACCATACCCATCCCGACTGGCCTACACAGGCGCTCTGGAGTCCGAACGCGGGCCGTGGGCCGAGCAGCACTGACCAAGTCGAGAACCCCCCAGGACAAATGACGTCCAATGCGTGGACCACCTTCGCCAACGTCGCCATGGTAGCCACGGGCATAGTGTACTGCGGCAGTCTGATCAAAATGGCGGATATCACGGATGGGACCAGCCATACGTATCTGGCGGGTGAAAAGTACCTCAACCCCGATGATTATGCCACCGGCTTGAATGATGCCGACAATGAGGACGCGCTGGTGGGCGACAACCATGACATCGTGCGTTGGAGCAGTTGGAGCGGTAATTCGCCCTCGAACCTGTTGCCGCCGCTCCAGGACACCCCCGGCAATACCTACACCTATAGCTTTGGCAGCGCGCACGCCAACGGATTCCACATGGCCCTCTGCGACGGCTCGGTGCGGATGGTCAACTACACAATCGACCCGGAAATCCACCGCCGGCTGGGCAACCGCAAGGACGGCATGATGATCGACGGCAAGAAGTTTTGACCGGTGAAAACGGGGCTGACGGCGGCACATTTCTTGGGCCTGAAGGGGCCAACGCCGGTCGTTAGGATCACCGGAGCCGGGAAATCTCGGCGAGTGTTTCGCCCCTTGACAATATGGCCCGTGGGCGGTTCGGGTTGGTTTGCCATCTGCTTAACCGGGCGGGGCGTAGCCGTAACGCTCGATGTATGCCCCCCAACGCTTCGTCACCTGGTCGCGGACCTCGGGGGCCAACTCGTGACGGTTGACCTTGTAGCCCTTCGTCCGCTCGACGTAGCCCTCGATGCCCGGCCGCGCGGCCTTGAAATCGCCTAGCTCCAGCCGCTCGTATATCTCCCGCATCCGGCCGACCGGGTCCGCGACCAAGTCCTCGTAGCGGACCTCGCAGAACCGCGACGGATCGACCAGCTTGCGGTCCTCCTCGAACACCTCGTACATTCGGTTGAAGGTGTTGAAGACGTGCTCCTCCAACCCCTCGTATCGCGGCTTTTGCAGGCCGTGGTAACGGTACATCCGCTTCCAGAGTTTGATGGTCGAGGGAAAGATCACGTAAGGGTCGCGGACGATATGCACGAACCGCGCGTCGGGGAACATCTCCAACAGGGTTTTTATCCGGCAGGTGTGCTGCGGCGTTTTCAATACGATCCGCACCGGGTTGCGCACGGTCAGACACTTGAGGAACCACGTCAATTCACGCTTCCACCGCTCGAGCGCCGGCGGGGGAACGTTCCGCAGGTCGAGATACTCGGGATAGGCCGGCGGATGGTTGGGAAACATCAGCGTCAGATAGGGCGACGGGACGCCCATGTTGCACATCGCCCATTCGTCCTCCTGGGGACTGTTCAGACCGACGCTCATGTTGTCCATCGGCCTCCGCTGGGGCAGCAACGCCCAGAGCCACCAGGAAAACAAACGAGCGGAGAGCAAAAAATGGTTGGGGGCGAAACAGGTGTAAGTGTCGGGATACGTGTGCCGCGGATCGCAGACCAACAGCTCGTGCAGCAGCGTCGTGCCCGATCGCCAGTGTCCCAGCACGAACACTGGGTGTTGCTTGATCTCGGTGCGGTCGATTTTCCGGCCCATGAACATCGCCTGCAAGAGCCACAGCAGCGAGTTCTGGAAGCTCAGCACAGTGAGGATCAGCGCCATTCCGATTCGCGTGAGTCCGAAGTGGAAGCGGTTTTTGATTATTTCGCGGAACCAGCCCCTGATGCCAATACCGCTCCATATCCGCAGTTCCCAAGGGCGGTCCTTTGCGCCGCCGGAGTCCGTAGTAGGTTTTTTCTCCCTTTGTTCCACTCGCCGGTCCCCTCCTTACCCCAATGCTTGACTGCCTTTCGCACGTTCGACTAGATTTTAGTGTTTTGCCGGTTTGGTGACAACCGGCGGCGTTTGTCGTGGGATTTCGTCCGGCGACCGGCTCATTTATCGACTTTCGGAATACTATGCCTCGAATTTTCGAGCGTTTGCGGATATACTTTTTATTGGCCGAAAGTATTCCTGAGTCTTGAAATAGGTGCGATTGCCATGAGAAAAGCGATTGTATTGTGTCTGTTGTCGGCTGTGTTGGGCGGATTGGCGGCATACGGGTGGCAACACACGCCGTTGATGGGAAGCCCCTCGTCCGCCGAGGACGCGACGAACAACGCCCCCGCGACCAACTTGCTTACTCCCGACGAGCAAGTAAACGTGTACGTCTATCGACAGGTGAACCGTAGCGTGGTGAACATCAACACCCGCGGCCTCTCGGGCGACAAGTTTCTGATGTTCGAGATCGTCTCCGAGGGCGAAGGAAGCGGAACGGTGATCGACCGGACGGGCCACGTACTGACCAACTACCACGTCGTCGAGGGTGCCCGCGAGATTCGAGTTACGCTCTACGACGGCAAGGCCTACGCCGCCCGGCTCGTCGGCGGCGACCCAAACACCGACGTGGCCGTGCTGAAAATCGACGCCCCGGCCGAAACGCTCTTTCCGGTCATTTTCGGCAGTTCGACCGATCTGCTGGTCGGCCAACGGGTGTTCGTCATCGGCAATCCATTCGGCCTGGAACGCACGCTGGCGATCGGCATCATATCGAGCCTGAACCGCTCGCTGCCCGGCCGCCACGGCCGACGGAGTCTCAGGTCGATCATCCAGATCGACGCGGCGATCAACCCCGGCAACTCGGGCGGACCGCTGTTGGACAGCCGCGCCAAGATGATCGGCATGAACACCGCCATCGCCAGCAAGACGGGTGAGAGCGCCGGGGTGGGCTTCGCCATACCCGTCAACACCATTGCCCGGGTCGTACCCCAACTGATCCGGCACGGCCGCGTACGCCGGGCCGATTCGGGCATCGCAAGGGTCTTTCAGATCGACCGCGGACTGCTGATCCTCACGCTCGTCCCCGGCGGGCCGGCCGAACGCGCCGGATTGCATGGGCCGCGGATCGAGACGCGACAGAAGCGGCAAGGACCCTTCATTACCGAGCAGAAAATGGTCAATCTCGCGGCGGCCGACATGATCGTCGCCGTCGACGGCCGGCCGACCAAAACGGCCGACGAGTTTCTCGAAGCCGTCGAGGCCAAGCAGCCCGGCGACCAGATCGTCATCACGGTGATCCGCAACGGCCGGCAGAAGCAAGTCCCCTTGCGGCTCGACGCGGCGAAGTGAGGGGAGTGAGGGGGGGCGAGGGGCGGGGGACGGGGTAGAGCAAGTCTCTCGTTCCCATGCTCCGCCTGTGAAAAAGTGTGAAAAAGGGGTCGCCCATAATCGCCGCCGACTGTCACCTGTCCGACACAGTTGCTGTTGCGGAAAAGCCTGTGTAGGGTGGGTCAAGCGAAGCGCTGCCCCACCAACAGCGGGAAAAACGTGGTGGGGCCACGCTTCGCTTGACCCACCACTACTTTCCGCAACAGAAACGAAACAGTCGTCCCGCACCCGGTTTGAGTGTTTCCCGCAGACAGCTACGGCTCGATGCGATAAATTTTTCCGTGGTTACATTCCGCCTTCCGCCTTCCCCCCTCCGCCTTCTTCTCTCCCGCCTTCCGCCTTGGTTCAGAACTTCTTGCCGTCGATCACCAAGCCATCATGGCGGTTGCCCAAGCAGCGGTGTGTTTCAAGGTTGATCGAGTAGTTGATGATATCCACCGAGCCGTCGCACATTGCCATGTGGAAGCCATTGGC
>JAUWNG010000182.1 GCA_030612765.1 Planctomycetota bacterium | reverse complement strand
CTCCGCTGCCCCCCGATTTGGCGAAGTTCGTGCAGCGGCTGCGCAAGGCCGTCGATCGTGATCCATCCGTTTAGCGGCCGCCCGGCCCGGGGCGCGGGGGGGGGGGGGGGGCCGGCGGCCCGGGGGCCCGCTAAACGGGTGAGCGCTCGACCGCATCAAAAATCCACTACTTCCGCTCCGGCACGCCGAGTTCCGCGAGCTTCGCGGCCACGTCGTCGGCGTGGGTCGAGGGTTTTACGTGCTTGTCGATGTAGAGAATCGTGCCGTCGATGCCGATGTAGAAGGTCCACCGGCTGGCCCATTTCTGCACCGGACCGGTGACGCCGTAAGAGCGGGCAACCTCGCCGCCCGGATCGCTGAGGATCGGATAATCGGCCCCGACCGAGGCGGCGAATTCCTGGTTCTTCTCCGGCCGATCGACGCTGACGGTGAAGTAGGCGGCGTCGAACCGCTTGAGCTTTCGCCCGCCGGAGGCCATCGCCTTGCACTCGGTGGTGCAGCCGGGCGTGAACGCCTTGGGAAACCAGGCCAAAACCACCGCCTGCTTGTCGCGGTAGTCGGAGAGTTTGTAGGTCTTGCCGTCGCTGCCGGGCAAGGAGAAGTCGGGGGCCGCGTCGCCCGCCGTCAGTTCCGCAGTCGAGCCGAACATGGTCGCACCTCCGATAAGAAAATGCCGAACACCTTGCTCCCACGCAGAGCATGGGAACGAGCGTGTAAGCCGTCCGTCGGATTCCGATTATTCGGGATATTGCGTTCGACGAATGATTTCCACCAGATGGTAGCCGAATTGCGTGCGGATTGGTCCGTGGGCTACCCCCACCTCGGCCTCGAAGACCACCGAGTCGAACTCCGGCACCATTTCGCCTGGGCCAAACTCACCCAACTCGCCCCCTTGTTCGCCCGAAGGACACTGCGAATGTTCGCGGGCCATTTCGGCGAAGTCGGCGCCGTCCTGAATCTTCGTTTTGATCTTCTCGCACGCCTCCTCGGTTTCCACCAGAATATGTCGCGCGGCGGCTCGAACCATCTCTGTTCTCCTTATAATTTAGATGTGTGCATAATACTCGATCATGCGAAATCGGGCAAGTCGAACCGCTCTCGGGCGGTGTCTGCCGCGGCCGGAATTGTCTACCTGTCTGGTGGATTATCGCTTGAACGTCATGCGAAGCGCTGCGCCAGCCATACGTCCAGGCGCGGCGGCAATTGCTCGACGGTAATCGAAGCGACGAGGTTCCCCGTCAGCGCGGCCTCGGAAAAGGACGTTGACAGTTGCGTATAACGTATAATAATTGGAGAGGGAGGGCTGGGAATTGTCCGATTTGATTGGCCATCAGAACTCCAATGTGGCAAAAGGCAAACGCCCCGCGACTGCGGTCGCGGGGGGGGAATTGCAATGAGCGATTGTCCGGACCAACTCGATGCCGACGCGTTGGGACGCGTATTGGCCGAGGCCTCAGCCGATTTCGTTTGTCTGACGACCGCGCACGGCGAGCCATTCTATCTGAACCCGGCCGGCCGGCGGATGGTCGGGTTGAGCGAAGAGCGGCCCGCCTCCGGGATCGCGCTCCACGATTTGTACGACGACCACTCGTGGACGGAATTGCGCAACGTCGCCGTGCCGAAGGTCAACAAGACCGGCCGCTGGGAGGGGCGCGGCCGGCTTCGCAACGTCGGCTCCGGCGAAATGATCGAAGTTCACGCCCGGATGTTTCGCTTCAAGTCGAGCGAGGCCGGACGGCCCGTTTGTCTGGCGATCGTTCACCGGCGGATAGAGGAGGAGTCGGACCTGCGGAAGGCGTTGGTCGAGGCCCAGGCCCGAAAGCGGGCGATACTCGAATCCTCCCTCGATCCGATCGTCACGATCAACCACGAGGGGGTCGTTACCGAGTTCAATAAGGCGGCGGAGCAATGTTTCGGCTATCCGCGGGAAAAGATACTTGGTACGAAACCCTCCGACGTCCTCTTTCCGCCCGGCGACAACCCCGGTCAACAGGACCGCATCGACCGCTATCTGAACGTGGGCGAAGGGTCGCTGCTGGGCCGGCGGGTCGAGGTCGCGGCCGTCCGCGCCGACGGCGAGACATTCGACGCCGAAATGGCCATGACCATCAGCCAGGAGCAAGGCGCCCCCGTGCTGACTTTTTTTATCCGCGACATCAACCGGCAGAAGAAGGCCGAGCGGGAGCAAACCCGATACGCGGCCGAGTTGAAGCGGTCGAACCGCGAGCTGGAGCAGTTCGCCTACGTCGCTTCCCACGATCTGCAAGAGCCGCTGCGGAAAATCCGCACGTTCGGCGACCGCCTGCAAATGAAGTACGGAGACAAGTTGGACGAGGAGGGCAACGACGTCCTCCAGCGGATACAGAAAGCCGCCGAGCGGATGCAGGCCCTGATCGACGGTCTGCTCTCGCTCTCGCGGGTGACCACCCAAGGGCAAGACTTCGTCATCGTCGATCTGGAACAGGTGGCCCGAGAGGTCGTCTCCGATCTGGAAGTGCAGATCGAGTACGTCGGCGGCCGGGTCGAGTTGGGCCGCTTGCCGTCGATCCAGGCCGATCCGGTGCAAATGCGGCAATTGTTGCAAAACCTGATCGCCAACGGGCTGAAGTTCCACCGCGTCGACGAGCCGCCGGTGGTGAAAGTGTACGGCCGCTTTGCCCACGGACGCACGCAGCGGCCGGCCGGACTGGCGCCCGGCGAGGAACGGTGCCGGGTCGTGGTCGAGGACAACGGCATCGGCGTCGAGCAAAAACACCTGAAGCGGATATTCGACGTTTTCCAACGTTTGCACTCCCGCGACGTGTTCGAGGGGGTGGGGATCGGGTTGGCACTGTGCCGCAAGATCGTCGAACGCCACGGGGGCGAGATCGCCGTCCGCAGCGTTCCCGGACGAGGAAGCGTGTTCGAGGTCGTGCTCCCCTCCGCCCACGTTATGGCACACGGGAAAAAAAGTTGATCTAATGCGTAGGATGAATTAGCAGCCCGTTGAATAAGTCGGTTTTCGAGAGTTCGGGTGCCACTGCTGGCTTGTCCAGCAGTGTTTTCCCGGGTGTTTCTTCCCGCACTGCTGGGCAAGCCGGCAGTGGCACCCTTTCTCAACGGGCTGTTAGGAAATCCGTCCTGCCTTGGTACAATGCAAGAACCGATGCCGTCCAACGCACAACGCCGAACGGTCCTGATGGTCGACGACGACGCCGAGGATTGTCTGCTGGTGCGCGATGCCTTGCGCGAGGCCGGCCGGTCGTGCGACGTTCGGTTCGTCCGCGACGGCGAGGAGATGTTCGACTATCTCCTCCACACGGGCGAATACTGCCAGGGACGCGACGTTCCTTGGCCGGACCTTATTCTCTTGGACCTGAAAATGCCCCGCAAGGACGGTCTGGAAACGCTCGGTGAACTGAAGGCCGATCCCCGCTGCCGACGAATTCCCGTGGTTGTACTGACCACTTCGACCGCGGAGTCCGACGTGGAGTTCTGTTACTCGCTCGGCGCGAACTCCTACGTGACCAAGCCGTCGGGGTTCCGCGAACTGGTCGAACTCCTCGACGTTCTGAGCGGATATTGGTTCGACGTGGTGTTATTGCCCCCCAAGGCGCAAGATGGCTGAACGACACATTAGATTATTGTTGGTCGAGGACGATCCCGACGACGTCTGGATGATGCGCAATCTCCTCGGCGACCGTTGGGACGAACCGTTCGACATGGTCCACGTCGAATTGCTCTCGGCGGCGGTCGAACGCCTGGCCGAAGACAGTTACGACGTCATTCTACTGGACCTCACGCTGCCCGACAGCCAGGGGCTGGAAACTTTTTTCGCCATGCACGCGCAGGCGGACGAGACGCCGATCGTCGTGCTCTCCGGCTGCGACGACGAACAGATCGCGGTGAAGGCCGTGCAGGCCGGCGCACAGGATTACCTCGTCAAAGGACAAGTGGACGACCGTATACTGATCCGTTCGATCCGCTACGCCATCGAGCGCGGCCGGCGGCGCCGCGCCGAGGAGGCGGTGCGCGACACCTCGGAGGAATTCCGGGCGGCACAGGAAATCCAACAGCGGCTCTATCCCGACAAACCGCCCGAGTTGCCGGGGTTCGAGATCGCCGGGGCGCTCTTTTCGGCCAAATCGACCGCCGGCGACTACTTCGACTTCATCCCCATGCTCGATGGTTGCCTGGGGGTCGTCCTGGGCGACGTCAGCAGCCACGGGATGGGACCGGCGCTGTTGATGTCGGAGACGAGGGCCTGCCTGCGGACCTTGGCCGAAATACACGACGACGTGGGCAAAATCCTCACCCACGCCAATCGTCTGCTGGCCGCCGACGCCAGCGAACAACACTTCGTCACCTTGGCGATGGTACGGCTCGATCCCCGCGACCAGTCGATGGTCTACGCCAGCGCGGGCCAACGCGGCTACCTGCTTCATTCGGGTCTCGACGTGACGGTCCTCGACAGCACCAGTCTGCCGTTGGGTGTTCGTGCCGAGACGGTTGTGCCGACGGCGGCTTCGATTGCGCTGCTGCCCGGCGACTTGCTCACTTTTTTCACCGACGGGGTGGTCGAGGCGGAATCGCCCGGCCGGGTCCGTTTCGGGGTGGCTCGGGCGCTTCAGGCGATCCGCTCCGAACGCGACAAGCCTCCGCGAGAGATCATCGAGGCCCTCCATCAAGAGATTTCAGGTTTTTGCCGCAACCAACCTCTCCGCGATGACGTTACGGTCGTGATCGTGAAGGTTACGGACTCCTTTCGTGACCCGTGAGTCGAGGACCATGACTTTCAACAAACGTCATCCGCCCGTGGGAGCGCGGCTCGGAACGCTCGTCATCCCGGGTGGGCGGAAACCGTTTGCTCAGGGACGTGCCACCCAAGCATCATTCACTATTCATCATTCTACATTCATCATTCTACATTCATCATTTGTTCTCACCCCACACTTCCGCCAGGGCGACCAGCCATTCGACCGACTCGAGCATCTCGTCCAGACAGGCCCATTCCAGCGCCGAATGGGGCGTGTGGTCGCCGCAAGACAGATTGGGCGTGGGCAGACCCATCTCCGTAAGACGCGAGCCGTCGGTGCCGCCGCGGACGATCGTCCGTTTGGCCGTCCGGCCAAGCCGTTTTAAGGCCTCTTCGGCGTATGCCGCCGCGCGAGGCTCGTTCTGCAGCCCTTCGGCCATGTTGCGATACTGCCGCTCGATGACCACCTCGATCTTGGCGACGGGGAAGTCCTGCATCGTGGCCGAGGCGATCTGACGCAATTGATCGGCCTGCCCGTCGAGTTTTGACGCGTCGAAGTCGCGGAGCAGGATTTTCATTTTCATCTCGCCCACGCCCCCTTCGATCTCGTAAGGGTGCATGAATCCTTCGCGCCGGTCGGTCGTCTCGGGCGACTGTGTTTTTCGGGGCAGCCGGGCAATGAAATCGGCCGCCACACGGATGGCGTTGGTCATCCGGTCCTTGGCGATCGAAGGGTGGATGTTCACGCCGCGAACGGTCACCACCGCCTGATCGGCCGAAAACGTCTCCACGTCGATCTCGCCGCTGGCGTGGCCGTCGAGCGTGTAGCAGACCACCGCGCCAATTTCCTTCAGGTCGAGCTTGATCACGCCCCGGGCGATCTCTTCGTCGCAAGTCAGACAGATTCGCACCGGGCCATGTTTAATCTCCGGATGCTCCATCAGCCATTTGGCGGCTTCGAGTATTACGGCTATGCCCGCCTTGTCGTCGGCCCCCAACAGCGTCGTGCCATCGGTGGTAATCAGCGTGCGGCCCTTGAGTTTCTCCAACTCGGGATTGTCGGCCACGAGGATCACCTTGCTCGGATCGCCGGGCAGCGTGATGTCGCCGCCGGCGTAGGATTCGATGATCTGCGGCTTTATGTCGGCGCCGGATGTCTCGGGCGAAGTGTCAAGATGGGAACACCAGGCAATTGTGTCCTTCGCCCCGTCGATTGTGGCGGGGATCGTGGCCAAGATGATTCCGTGCTCGTTCTGCCGGGCGTCCTTGACGCCCATCGCCTGTAGCTCCTCGACCACCAGCCGGCCAAGCTCGAGTTGGCCGGGGGAGCTGGGGTAATCGTCGGTCTCGGGTCGAGCGGTGGTGTCGATCTGGACGTATCGCAGGAAACGCTGCAAAAGTTGGTCTTTATTCATGTTCTCGATGCTCCATTGAGAGGTTTATGGATATCACTCCCCCATCTTCCCAGATATGGTCCGGTTTTGGTAGGCTATGCTCAGGAAAAATACCTGTTGTTGCGAAACCGCAAGGTAACCGTTCACAGGCCAATATGGTATCTGTCATTCTGAGCGCAGCGAAGAATCTCGGATGAAGGTGTGCTGCGGGCGAGATCCTTCGCTGCGCTCAGGATGACGATCACCCCGTGAGCGGTTACAACCGCAAGTGGCTGGCGACTTCAATCCCTGACCTCTGACCTCTGACCTCTGACCTCTGACCTCTGACCTCTGATCCCTGGCCCTCCCATGTCCAATACAATCCGATATCTGGTGTTCGACGTCGAAAGCGTGGCCGACGCCCCGTTGGTGGCCAAGCTCCGCTATTCGGGCGAGTCGCTCGAACCGGCCGACGCGGTCCGACGCTACCGCGACGAACTAATGGAGAAGTATCAGAGCGATTTCATCCCCTACACTTTCCAACGGCCTTGTTGACTAATTCCACTCGAACTCGGGGAGTCCGAGGCGAGTGAATTTGTTGAGGATTTTACTTCGTAGCCGCGTTTCAGTTTGTTGGTTTGGAATTGCACGGTTTTTCAGATGGTCGCCAAAACAACATT
>JAUWNG010000030.1 GCA_030612765.1 Planctomycetota bacterium | reverse complement strand
TTTGGGTATAGTGGGTAGGGGGTAGTGTTTAGTGGTTAGTTGGCCGGCGAGAGGGGCCCTGCTTTACTACCCACTATCCACTACCCACTATCCACTACTTTCTCGTGCATTACTTTGTCCAAAATTCCGTTGACGAACTGCGACGACTGTGCGGCGCCGAACCGCTTGGCCAGTTCGACGGCCTCGTCGATGGCCACCCGGTCGGGCGCGTCTCCGTGCAGCAGTTCGTAGGTTCCCAAACGCAACACGTTTCGGTCGGTTGCCGCCATCCGGCCCAGGCTCCAGTTGTCGGCGGTTTGTTCCAGCAGGGCATCCACCTCCTCGCGATGTCGCCGCACGCCGGACACCAGACCGCGAGCGAACTCCGCCAGACCGCCTTTTCCGAGACGCTCTTCAATCAACAGGTCTCCGAAGGCCGGGTTGCCGCGCGGATTCAGGTCGTCTTGATAGAGGACTTGAAAGGCGACTTCTCGTGCTCGGCTGCGGCTGGTCATATTTTCTTGCGTTGTTTTGCGAAGCCGCAAGCGGCTATCTCCCCCGCGACCGCAGTCGCGGGGCGTTTTTTTACTCTCCACTACCCACTCTCCACTCTCCACTCTCCACTCTCCACTACCCACTATCCACTACCCACTATCCACTATCCACTATCCACTACCCACTATCCACTACCCACTACCCACTACCCACTATCTCCCCGGCAGTTTTGACATCAGATCGACCATTTCCAACGCCGCCAAGGCGCAATCGACCCCTTTGTTGCCGACTCGGGCGTCGGACTGGTCCTTGCCGGTGGTTGACGATTGGCCGCCGGATCGGGCAATCGCCTGCTCGAGGGTGTTGCAGGTCAGCAGTCCGAACAGGACCGGCAATCCGTAATGGACGCCCAGTTCGCACAAGGCGGCGCTCACCGCGCGATTGATGTGCTGATCGTGGGTGGTTTCGCCCTTGACGACCGCCCCCAGACAGATCACCGCCGCGTAGCGTCCGCCGGCGGCCAGTCGATTGGCCACGGTTGGTATCTCGAACGCACCGGGCGTCCAGGCCACGTCGATCCGCTCGTCGGCCACGCCGTTTTCGGTCAGCGTCCGCACCGCGCCGTCCAGCAGCCGTGAGGTGATCGACTCGTTGAACCTGGAGACAACGACGGCGAACCGACCCTCGGCGGCAGCGATGTTTCCTTGAAATATATTCGGCATGGCGATATTTTTCCTGAACTGCTTTACTGGCCGCTGAAGCGGCCAGCCCTCTTCTCTCTCCCCTCTCCCCTACATCTTCAAGTTCATGCTCATCAGGAACTCGGCGTTGCTTTTGGTCTTATTCAGGCGGTCGACCAGCAATTCCATGGCGTCTGGCGGGTTCATGTCGTTGAGCACGCGGCGAAGGATGCACACGCGGCGGTGTTCCTCCGGGTCCATGAGCATCTCTTCCTTGCGGGTGCCGCTGCGGTTGATGTCGATCGAAGGCCAGATGCGCCGATCGACCAGTTTGCGGTCCAAGACGATTTCCTGGTTGCCGGTTCCCTTGAATTCCTCGAAGATCACTTCGTCCATGCGGCTGCCGGTATCGACCAGGGCGGTGCCGATCACCGTCAACGAGCCGCCCTCCTCGACTTTTCGCGCGGAGCCGAAGAACCGCTTGGGGCGCGTCAAGGCGTTGGCGTCAAGACCGCCGGAAAGGAGCTTGCCCGAGGAGGGACATTCGGTGTTCCAGGCCCGCGCCAGCCGGGTGATCGAATCGAGGAAGATCAGCACGTCGTGGCCGTACTCGACCATCCGCTTGGCCTTTTCCAGCACCATTTCGGAGACTTGGAGATGTCGGGTGGCCGGCTCGTCGAAGGTCGAGCTGACGACCTCGCAATTCGCCCCCTTCACCTCCCGTTCCATGTCGGTTACTTCCTCCGGTCGCTCGTCGATCAATAGCATGAAGACGTACAGATCGGGGAAGTTTTTCAGGGCGGCCTTCGCCATTTTCTGCATGAGGATGGTCTTTCCGGCCCGCGGCGGACTGACGATCAACCCGCGCTGGCCGAAGCCGATCGGCACGATCAGATCGACCACCCGCATCTCGATCTCCTCCGGCGTGGTCTCCATGCGGATGCGGGCGTCGGGGTGCAGGGGGGTCAATTCGTCGAAGGGTAATTTCGACGACACCAGATTGGGGTCTTGGTAATTGATTGCCTCGACTCGCAACAGGGCGAAGTAGCGCTCGTTTTCCTTTGGCGGGCGTATCTGGCCCGAGATCATCGCTCCGGTCTTCAGCCCAAAACGGCGGATCTGGCTGGGCGAGACGTAAATGTCGTCGGGGCAGGAAAGGTAGTGATAGTCGGCACTGCGGAGGAAGCCGAATCCATCCGGCAAGACTTCGAGCGTCCCCTCGCCGAACATCAGGCCGTTGAGTTTCACCCGTTCCTTGAGGATTCTGAAGATCAGGTCTTGCTTTTTCGCTCCGGCGCAATCTTCGAGGTTCTCGCGGCGCGCTTCCTCGATCAGTTCGGCCATCGACATCTGTTGCAATTCGGCGATGTGGGTATCGCCGGACTGCTTGATCTGCTCGTAGCGGTCCTGGGTGTCGTCGCGGCGCTTGCGTTTTTCGATGGCGATCTCCTCGGCCACCGAAAGCGGCTCCTCTTGCTCCAGGGCGCGTAGCGCCTCGTCGAGCGAAGTCGGTGAACGCTCGTCGAAACCGTCGCGGCGTTTTTCTTCGGGGGGGGCAATTTGGTCTTCACGGTCGCGGTCCATTTCGCTCTGCTCCTGATAGATATGTTTGCCGGCGCGCGGAAGGCGCCGACGGCGAGGTGATTTAACTTACATTGTTGAGAAGTGATGGGCTAGGCCAGGTGTTTCTTGATGTGTCGCGCCAAACGATCGTCAATATTCCCGGTGGCGCGGAACAGGTTGTTTTTTACCAGTACGCGGGTTGAGGTAAATGTCGTGGTTGGCGCCCGATCTTACAAAGACGCAACCGTTCTTCTCGATGTCTTGGATCAGGTCTACTCGCTTCATATTGCAATAGATTTAATCGAGTGTTCTTCCGGAACGTCGTCCATAGCCATGAGAAGATACGCTTCCCGTAGGTTTGCCTCCAATTCTTCGATGGTCTCCCCTTGGCTCATGATTTCGGGGTGGTCGATGAGTTTCCCCACCAGGAACTTGTCGCCTTTTCAATAAACCATGTTCATGTTTGTCGGCACGGCAGTTCTCCTTGTCTGAATACTCGTCGAGGGAAAACGTCAACTCAAATGGCCACCTCGACATAGGCCGACGCACTGCTCGGTTGCGGAATCGGAAAACCTTCCTGCCTTAGGCCATCCAGGTGGAAGTCGATTGCTTCGTGCATGTTTTTCTCCACCTCGTCGAGGGTCGCGCCGGTGGATACACAACCCGGCAGGTCGGGCGAATAGGCCGAGTAGCCGGTCTTTGTTTTCTCGATCACAATTAGGTATTTCATGGTTTCAATCCGGCTTGTTTTAACACACTGGCCAGGGTGCCTGGAGCCAATTCGCCGCCGAGTTTGCCGGGCACCGTGACGAGTCCTGGTTTGACGGAATGTTTGTATTGGCGGTGACTCCCCCGCGTTCGCACGAGTCGCCAACCGTCCTGCTCGATCAGCCTTATCGTATCCCGAACTTTCACATTCAATCCCCGCTTATGGGGCCATGACGCCTATCGTCGCGGTCGGTAAGGTCGTGCGAAAAAGGCTCGGTAGGGTAGGAATCAGCGGACGAGGGACGCCCAAAACCGCTCGACCTGAGCCTGCGTCCGTTCCGGAGAACCGGAGTTATCTATAATCACATCGGCGTTCTCTCGTTTGCGCTGCAACGATTCCTGCGCGCCCTCACGGGCTGCAAAATCCTCCTCATTCCACTCTCGGGCCAAGGCCCTTGCTGTCCGCGCTTCCCGCGGGGCTTCGACGAACACGGTTTTTTCGCACAACTCTTCCCAGCCCGCCTCCAGCAACAACGGCGCGTCCAGCACGGCGACCTCGGTCCCCGCCGCCGCCATACTTTCCGCCTGCCATCGGAGCGAACGGGCAATTTCCGGATGAGTCAACTGTTCCAGGTATAAGCGTTCTCTCTGCCCTTCCGGTCCCGGAGCAAAGACGACCCGCGCCAACCGCGTTCTGTCGATTCGCCCATCGGGGCCGAAAACCGCCTCTCCCCATCTCCGTCGCGCGGCCGCCTCGACCTGGGGCAACTGCAACGCCTCATGTCCCGCCCGATCCGCGTCCAGCACCCCGGCGCCCAATTGCTCCAACAGCCGGGCCACCGTGCTTTTTCCGCTGGCTACTCCGCCGGTGATGCCGATTATTCGCATGTCGAGGATCGGGACTCGGGGATCGGGACTCGGGGTTCGGGGAAATTGTTGGTCGTTTTCTACAACGCCCGAACCCCGAGTCCCGATCCCCGAACCCCCACTTCCTCCGTGTCGGCCCAGTTTGGACCGGCCTTCAAGTCTACTTTCAAGGGAACGTCCAACGCCCACGCGTCGATCATCTCTTCCCGGACGAGAACGGCCAAGTGGTGGAACTGATCGGTGGGAACTTCTAGGATCAACTCGTCGTGAATTTGCAGCAGCATCTTCGCCGAAAGGCGTTCCGTCCTCAATCGGCGGTGGATTGTGATCATTGCCCGTTTGATCAAATCCGCCGCCGACCCCTGGATAACCGTGTTCACCGCGGTCCGTTCGGCGAGATTTCTCTGCCGTCCGGCCCCTTCGCGTACCCCGCTGATCGCACGTCGCCGACCCAGGATAGTTTTAACATATCCGTTTTTACGACAATCCGCCAGTACCCGAGCGAGGAATTTCTCGATTCCGGGATACCCCTCGAAATAGTTGTCTATGAACTTCGCCGCCTCGTCCTGTTCGATACCCAGCGCTCGGGCAAGGCCGAAAGGACTCTGCCCGTAGATCACCCCGAAGTTGACGGCTTTGGCCGCCCGACGCATCTCGGGCGTCACATCCTCCAGCGGAACGCCGTTCACGCTGCTGGCGACCCGGGCATGGATGTCCTCGTCGCGGGCAAACGCCTCGGCGAGCCGTGTATCGCCGGAAAAATGGGCCAATACCCTAAGCTCGATCTGCGAATAGTCGGCCGCCAGCAGGCGCCAGCCCTCCTGGCCGGCCACGAAGGCCGAGCGGATTTCCCGCCCTTCCTCTGTACGCACGGGTATGTTTTGCAGGTTCGGGTCGCTCGAGCTTAGCCGGCCGGTCGCCGTCACGGCCTGATGAAACGAGGCGTGGACCCGCCCGGTCTCCGGACAGATCATCTCCGGCAGGGCATCGACGTACGTGTTCTTCAGCTTGGCATATTGCCGGTATTGCAGAATCTTGGCCGGCAGGGGGTGCAGCCGAGCGAGTTCCTCGAGCACCTCGGCGTCGGTGCTGGGCCCCGTCTTGGCGGTCCGTTTGACCACCGGCAACTTCAACTCATCGAACAACAGCACTTGGAGTTGCTTGGGCGAGGCGATGTTTATCTCGCGGCCGGCCTCTTGATGAATCTCCTTTTCCAGTTCTTCCATTCGCCGGCCGTAACGAAGGCTAAGTTCGCGCAATCGGGCGGCGTCCACTTTAATGCCGCAATACTCCATGTCGGCCAGCACGTCGATCAGCGGCAGTTCCAACGACCGGAGCAGTCCGTCCAGTTCGGCCTCTCCCAGTTTTTCGGCCAGGATCGGCCGCAACCGTAGCGGCAGCCAGGCGTATTCACCGGCATAGTCGGCCACCCGGCGGACGGGAACTTCGTCCATTTGCTTCTGGTTCTTCCCCGAGCCGATCAGTTCCGAGATTTTGATCGTCTCGTGACCGAGATAGGTTTGGGCCAGTTCGTCGAGGCTGTGGTTGCGGCGGCCGGCTTCCAACAGATAACTGGCGATCATCGTGTCCATGACCACGCCGGCCAGTCGGATTCCGGCCGTGCGGAGCACGATCGTGTCGTACTTGAGGTTTTGGCCGATTTTTGCGACGGCCGGGTCTTCCAGGATCGGCTTGATGGCGGCCAGGGTTTCGTCCGCGTCGAGGTGCGGTTCGCCTTCCGGCGCGCGAAGCGGCAGATACCATGCCTCGTCGTTGTTCCAGGCGAACGAGACGCCCACGAGTTTTGCCCAGCGCGGGCGGACACTGGTCGTTTCGGTGTCGATCGAGATGGTTTTTTGCTGTTGTAATTGATCCAAAAACGTTTTGAACGCCTCGGGGGTATCGACGAGGTTGGTTTTAGGGCTGGCCGCTTCAGCGGCCAGTGAATCAGCGGCCAGTGGATTCGGATCTTTCGACCCTGAACCCTGAACCCTGAACTCTGAACTCACTACTCTACTGGCCGCTGAAGCGGCCAGCCCTCGGTTTTCGGCCAGCGCCGTCAGTTTTTTTCCGATGTTGCGGAAACCGAACTCGTGGAACAGCGCCAGGACTGCATCGAGGTCGATGTTGCCCGCCCGACAGGCATTCCAGTCGATCGACAACGGAACATCGCCGTCGAGGCGGACCAAGTCGCGGCTCAGCAGCGCCTGGTCGCGGTATTTCAGCAAGTTCTCCTTCCGCTTGGCGCCCGAGACATCCGATGCGTGGTCGAGGACCGCTTCGAGGGCGCCGTACTGCTGGAGCAGTTGCCGGGCGAATTTCGGGCCGATCAGCGGCACGCCTGGCACGTTGTCCACCGAATCGCCGACCAGTGCCTGAAAATCGACCACCTGGGTCGGCAAGATTCCCCAGTCCGCAAGCAACTTTTCCTCATCGTAGATTTCGTTCTTGCGGATGTTGTATACCTTCACTCGCTCGGAGATCAACTGGCGGCAGTCCTTGTCGCCGGTCACCAGGAAACATTGGCCGCCGAGCCGATCGGTCCGTCGAGCGACCGTGGCCAGAACGTCGTCGGCCTCGTAAGACTCGCAATCCAGCGCCGGAATACCCAACGCGGCGATCACCCGGCGAATGGCGGGAAACTGAGGTATCAGGTCGTCGGGCATCTCCGTCCGCTGAATTTTGTACTCTTCGTACATCAAGTGCCGGAACGTCTTGCCGGGCAGGTCGAAAGCACAAATCAGATAGTCCGGCTTCTTCTCTTCCAGCAGGTAGAGCAGATCGCGGGTGAAGCCGAACACGGCCCCTACCGGCTCGCCCCGCGGGCTGGTCATCTCCGGCAGGGCGTGAAAGACCTGATAGATCAGCGAATGGGAGTCGATCACCCAGACCGTCCGGCCGACCAGTCGAGGGCTGGACGCTTCAGCGTCCAGTAAAGGCGCCCGAGGGCTGGGCGCTTCTGTGCATTGTTGAGAGCCGCCGGCCGAGGGATGAGGGCTGGGCACTTCAGTGCCCAGTGAAGGTGCCCCGAAACCGGGTAATGACGTTTGTCGAGTGCGGTCCTTCATCTTGCCTCTCGCGCGGGGGGATATTTTGATCCCTGATTTTGAGCCTTTTTGTCCCAATGTGCAAGCACTAACCCTACAATGAGGGGGCCATCAAAGACACCGTAACCGATACATGGCGTTTCGTTGACATAAGATGATAGGCTGGGTAAGATTAGGGAGGTTGTTGTCTTTGTCACGGAGAGAAGGGGAAGGTCCGCTATGGCCCGCGAAAATCAAGGTCTACAGATCACTCTGATCGTTTTCGTCATGCTCACCATCATTCTGGGTGTGATGACCTATCTGTTCTATCGGCGATATGAAGAAGCCGCAATAAAGGCCAAGACCAACGCCAGCGAGGCCAGCCGCCAGGGTCAGTTGGCCTCCAGCAGCAAGACCGACACCGACGATTTGAAGGAGTTGATCGGGGTGGCCAAGACCGAGGATGTTGATAGCATTACGACGCTGTTCAACGAGGACATGAGGAAGTACGGCCAAAGCTACCCCGAGGAGGCCCGCTACTATCGGCTCTTGTTGGAGAAGATGCTCAGGACGATCGAGGAGAAGAACGAGGAGTTGAGCGCCGCCAAGGACGAGATCCGCCGGCTCGACGACCTGTACGCGGTGCGCGAGAAAAGCAAGGATCCGCAAATGAAGCAGTTGCAGGACGCACGCGACAAGGCCAGCCAGGATCTGGCCGGCGAGCGGTCCAAGTTCAAGGGCGAAGTCGAGCGAAAGAACGAAGAAGGAACCAGACTTCACGAAAGCTTGCAGAGCTCGCGGAAGGACGCGGCCGAACAAATCGCTAAAGTCGAAAGAAAACTGAATGAATCAGAGGAAAAAGTAAAAAAGCGAGGAAACCTCATCGACAACCAGGCGAAAATCATCGAGGATATTACTAAAGGAAAGATCGATGCTCCAGACGGCGAAGTCCTTTGGGCGAACCAACGCGAAGGAACGGTCTGGATCAATCTCGGCCGGGCCGACACGCTCAAACGACAGGTCACCTTCAGCGTTTATCCGTCGGACAATACAAACCTGACGGTTGGCGACAAGAAGGGGAGTATCGAGATCACCCACATTCTCGGCGAACATCTGGCCGAGGCCCGCGTCTTGGACGACCAGATCGGCGATCCCATCGTGCCCGGCGACAAGATTCACACGGTGTTGTGGAGCGCGGGCAAGAAGCGGCACTTCGCCCTGGCCGGCCTGATCGACATTGACGGCGACGGTCGCAGCGACTTGGACACGGTGATAAACATCATTCGTCTAAACGGCGGCGAGGTCGATTGCTACATTTCCGACAAAGGTGAGAACAAAAACGAGATGGTCGGCAAAATCACCGTCAACACAAACGTCTTGATCCAGGGCGAACCACCGACCGAGAGGGGCGATACGACCCAGTTGGCCGCCTTCACAAAAATCCAAACGGACGCCGATCTACTCCGAACTCCCAAGATACAGCTTGGCGATCTGCTCCAGCGCATGGGCTGGAAAAACCTCTCGCCGGTGGTCCGTTACGGACGTGGAGCAAACCCCAACGACTTCCGCGCAAAGCCGGACGACGGGGTGCCGAGAAAGTCCACGGGCAACGTCAGCGACCTCTATCAGAAGCGCGATCCGCCGAAAAAAGCACCATCCGGCGGAAGGTACTACCGGTTCTAGAAGATCGCGTTTTCCGGAAGCCGCTTACCCGTTCTACCCACAGTGTGCCACTGCTTGCTTGCAAGCAGTGCCATTGTGCCAACTTACGTCAATCACTGCTTGCAAGCAAGTAGTGGCACACGGTTGCCAATTCTCCCAGTGTGGCATTCCCGAGTCCACGGATATACTTGGCCGCTGGTTATGATACAATTCGTCCTTGAACGCATGGCTTCCTCGAATGACTTATTCAACGGGAGATTGAAACGTGACACGTATCGATAATGTCTCGCTGCCCGAGTTCGGAAGAGCCACGCAGTCCCCTTCGCTTCCGGATCAGGTTTTGCGTCGCCGTATCGACGAGGCCATCGCCCGAATGAACGCCTCGGCTCTCGACGTGCTTGCGGTCTACGCCGACCGGGAACACTACGCCAATCTCGCTTATCTGACGGGCTTTGACCCCCGGTTCGAGGAAGCGCTTTTGCTCTTGGATCGCGGCGGCAACCGGCTGCTTCTGGTGGGCAACGAGTGCCTGGGATATCTGCCGGAGGCCGACCTGGGACTAAAGGTGGAGCTGTTCCAAGATTTCAGTCTCTTGGGCCAGCCGCGTGAAAAGTCCCGCCCGCTGCGGTCGATTTTGGCCGATTTCGGCGTCGGACGCGGTATTCGCGTGGGGTGCGTGGGTTGGAAGTACTATCTGGAGCGGCTCGTTGCGGCCGACCCGGCGTCGGAAGACGGCCTGTCTCCAACGGCTATCGATCTTCCGGCCTACATCGTTGACCTGCTTCGCAAACTGACCGGCGGGGAATCGAACGTCGTCAATGCCATCGACATGTTCGTCAATCCCGACAACGGCCTGCGCATCATCAACGAGCCGGAACAGATCGCGCAGTTCGAGTACGCCGCTTCGGTTGCCTCGGACGGGGTGCGTCGGGTGCTGAGCCACATCCGGCCGGGCGTGGCCGAGGACGACCTGGAACACCTCATGGACAGTCGCGGCTTGATGCTGAGTTGTCACCGCATGATAAGTTTCGGCGACAAGGCCCGACGCGGACTGGCTAGTCCGTCGGAACGTCGCGCGTCGTTGGGCGACGCCTTTACGACCGCTTTGGGCGTCGCCGGATCGCTTTGTTCGCGGGCCGGATGCGTGGCTGGCGGACCGGACGACCTGCCGGACGAGACGAGGGATTTTTATCCGCGCTTTATCGCCAACTATTTCAGCGTCGTCGCCGCGTGGTACGGGGCCGTTCGCGTCGGGGCCGTTGCGGGCGAGGTTTTCGATGCGGTCGAGGTACAACGCGATCCGCAACTGTTCGATTTCGCGCTCAACCCGGGCCACTACATCCATCTGGACGAGTGGACCAATTCGCCGTTCGCCCCCGGCAGTCGAACGACGCTGAAATCCGGCATGGCCCTCCAGATGGACATCATCCCCATTTCCCGCGGACCGTTCTGCTGCGCCAACGCCGAGGACGGCGTCGCGCTGGCCGACGAAGCGTTGCGGGAACGGCTTTCGCGCGACTATCCCGACTGTTGGCAGCGCATCCAGCGGCGTCGAGAGTTCATGCAAGAGACGCTCGGCATTCCGCTGGACGCATCCGTGCTTCCGCTGGGAAACATGCCCGGCTGGCTGCCGCCATACGTTCTGTCACCGGAGCAGGCGTTCGTCGCACGGCCGATTAGGTGAAAATAAGTTGGTCGAATTCGTAGGACGGATTTCCTAATCCGTCCCGAAAAACCGGACGGTTTAGGAAATCCGTCCTACGACAAACCGGCTTCCAAATCAAAGACTCCCGACCCCGTTATCGTTCCCCGTTATCGTTCCCGTCTGGTGTTCACCGGACGGTTACGAATTGGGAACATAGTTGCCCGATTATCTCTTTCAGAAGTTGTTCTTTGTCCAATGATCGAATCTCATCAAAGCCAAACGAATCCTCGCTGGTCCAAAGTCCTTCTGTTGACAACTCATCCGTCCCAAACAACATCAAATCAAAAAGGCACAACCTCCACACTTGCGCGCGGAGAAGCGAATCCCTAGTCGACTTAAAAACCTCAATTCGGAAACTGTAGACTATATCTTGATTTCCGATCGGATGCATCTCGTCAGTCAGAATTGTGTCCACCAAAGTCCAGTAGTCCATTGTAAGTCCCTTAAAACGTGTTTTGAAAAACAATAATCTCGTTTTGCGAGGCGTTTTGACATCAATGCAATTAGGGAAGTATTTCGGCTGCATTCTCCACTGGCATCCCGTTCTAGCCACATACAGTATGGAATCGATAATAAAACGTCGGCAAATCGGTTTGCGGCCTTTCCGTCGACGTTTTGGCAACAGTTTTCGGATAACTTGCCATTACTCGTACTGGCATAATACATTCACATTTCATGCTACGGCTCCAACCTTTCTGACTAAAAAACAGGAGGATAAGGAGGAGGATAAAGGGGTCGGGAATCTTTGTTTGTGATTTATGATTGGGTTCCTTTCGCAGGCGGCGATTTCCACGGGCGACCGCGAGCACGCAGCGTCGATTGTAAGCCCAATCGCTTTGCCGTTCGTTCCTGCCACGACGCTTTGCCAAACGGAGCGCGCCGCGCACAACCGAACGCCGCAACGCATCCAACTCCGCTTCCGTTGGAACGGGCGCCATTGGCAAGCGAAGCTTACCCGTGGCACCCACCCTTCCGCAACAGAAACTACTTGGCCGCCGCTTCCGGCTCGAACTCCGCCTCCAACTCCAGCGGATAAAGCGGTTTTCGCCGCTTGGTGTAAGGCAGCTTGTCGAGACGCATGTCCGCCGCGCCGGGCGTCATGAGCATGATGTGACGTGGAGCGATTGCCGTAAGTTTCGGGTAGAGATAGCCCTGCTTGACGACGACGATTTTATGGTCCAAGGGATCGATCCCGCAGGCGTGGAACTGCTCGGGGGTCTTGAAGGCGACGACGTCTTCCTCCAGGACGACCAGCACGCCGCCGATGCGGACCACCGCCATGCGGGGCTTCGTTTTCAGCAATCGCACGACTTCCACCTCGGCTTCCAGCGGCGGGCCGTGTCTCTTTTCCACGGTCGCCCCGATCGATAGTTTCAGCCGTTTGCCTTCGCCCGCCTCGAAACATTTTCGGGTAGCCGGCTGGTCGTAAATGCCAGCGACCACCGCGTCGGGAACCTTGCGCTCGACCAAGTGACGCAGTACGATGGTCATGTCGCCCGGCGCGCTGGCCGTCACGTTGTCGCCGCTGTCGGTGAGGAACACCGTGGTCTCCTTGGCCTGTAGTGCCCGCGAAACACCCTCTCCCAGTCTGGCGGTCTCGCAGCCGAAATCGAGCTGGCGCCGGGCGTCCCAGACTTTCCGGGCGAGGTGGATCGCGGCCGCGCGGGCCGTCTCCCGCGAACCGTCGGCCGTGACCATCGCCGCCATGCCGGTATCCGGCGAGTCGGTCCACGCGCAGCCGGCGAAGAGCGTCGCCGCGAGGATTTTCGCCTTATGACCGGGCAAGCCCTCGCGCTCCAGTTTCTTCGCCTCTTCCACCAGCGATCGGAACGGTTCGCAGGTGGTCATCGCCTTTTCGCCCTGAACGATAATCGGTATCGGCAACACGTAGGAGACCGGTTTGATCTTTCCCTCCAGCGTATCGCGCAGCAGTCTGGCGGCGTGTTCGGCCGTCTCTTGACGGTCGATGTGCGGCGCGGTCTTGAAGCCGACGAGGATGTCGCTCGCCTCTCCCAGTCGGGCGGGAATGTTGCCGTGCAGATCGAAGGTGCAAGCGATGGGCACGTCCGGTCCGACCACGCGGCGGATTTCCTCGACCAAGACGATTTCTCCCGCCCCAACCCCTTCCGCAAACATCGCCCCATGCAGCCGGATGAAGACGCCGTCGACGGGCATCGTGTCGCGGAGCGATTGCACGATCCGGGCGATAGCTTCGCGGCAGGCCTTCCCGTCAACCGTTCCTCCTCCGTCCGGACGAGCACCGACGCCGGGCACAATCGTCAGCCCGCTGTCTTTCCAGGCCGCAATCGGAGCAATGCCCGCTCTTGGCTCGCGGAAAATGAATTTTGTCGTCTTCAACGGGTGGAAGGAGTTGGTTTCATGCATGAACTCGGTCAGGAAGACGCGTTTTTCCGGTTGGTTTTGATGTTCGTCCGCGGGCGAACCGGATTCCGACCCGCCGGCGACACCATGCCACAGTCCGCCGATCGCAATGATAGCCACGGCAACCCTCCTGGAAAACATCCTACGATTCTCTTCGTATGCCATTTTACTGCTCCTTTGGATGAAAAGACCTCGGGAAAACATTGCCCCGACCCCCCATAAGATAACATCATTAACATGAACGTCAAGCATTTGCCCACATGCTTATGTCCGCTTGCGATCGGGGTATTTCCGAGTCCACGAATACAACTTGGCCGCCGGTTATGATACAATTCGTCCTTGAATGCATGGCTTCCTCCTTCTGTAAGGACCATTTACAAAAGGCGCTTTGCGTTCACCGACAGCAATTTCGCCAAACCTGGAACTACTGTAATCCGTCCGGTTATTGGAGACGGATTTGGAAGCTGATGCCGCCGATTCACAACGGCAAGGAGTTATCATGTCCACGTCTTCTTCCGCCTCCGAAATGTTGGATAGCGAGTTTCTCGGCATGCGCTGCCGCTTGATCGACTTGGCGGCGTCGCTGGACCGGATCGACCGGTCCGACGGTGCCCCGCCGGCCGACCCACGGATGGCGCAAATCCGCCGCGGCCTCGAAATTCTCGCCGGCGACGCTCCCGATCGGGCCGTTCGCGTGCAATTGGAGTTTTCGTTGCCCTACGATTCCAACCTCTCGCCCCTCGCCCCTCGCCCCTAACCCCTCGCCCCCGACCATGTACTTCATCGAACCGCACATACATATCGCTTCCCGAACCACCGACGACATCCAGGCCATGGCGCGGGCCGGCTGCGTGGCCGTCGGCGAGCCGGCCTTTTGGATGGGTTACGACCGCTCGAATGTCGGCGGCTTTTACGACTATTTCCGCCAGCTTACCGAGTGGGAGCCGAAGCGGACGGCCAACTACGGCATCCGCCACTTCGCCTGGATGGGACTGAACGCCAAGGAGGCCGAGAACGTTCCCTTCGCCCGCGAGGTGATTGCCTTGCTGCCGGAGTTTCTTGACAAGCCCGACGTGCTGGGCGTCGGCGAGATCGGCCTGCACAAATGTACCAAGAACGAACTCGCCACGTTGCGGGAGTTGATCGAACTGGCGCTGGGGCGCGACGAGTTGCTGCTGTTCCACACGCCGCACCTTGAGCACAAGCTGATGGGTACGCGGATGATCCTCGACCTACTGCGGGCTGACAGCCGTGTGAACCGCGACCGGGTGTGGATCGACCATTGCGAGGAACACACCATCCGGCTGGTCCGCGACGAAGGCTATTGGGCCGGGTTGACTCTCTATCCGACCACCAAGGTCACGCCCGAGCGGGCCGTCGATATGATTGAAATCTACGGCCCCGAGCGGCTGCTGGTCACCTCGTCGGCCGATTGGGGACCGTCCGACCCGCTGGCGATTACCGCGCTGATGGCGGCCATGCGTCGTCGCGGCCACGAGGAATCGTTGATCCGCCGGATCGTCTACGAGAACCCGCTGACGTTCATGCGCCAGTGCCGCCGCTTCGACTTCACTCCGCCCCAATAATTTGTTTTTTTGCGGAAAGCCTTCGGAACGGGTGTCATGGGTAAGCTTCGCTTACCCATGACACCCACGGTAAACGGCGCCGTAAAGATTATTGCAGCCCGAAATGTTTCAGCACAATGTTGAACACGTCGGTGTCGGCCGCTTCGGGGCCGGGCAACAACGTCGGATCGGACGTCAGCAGCACGCTCCGCTGCGAGGGATCGACGGCTGGAGCGCCGTGCGAACCCTTGATGAGCGTCGCGTCCAAGGGGATGCTCTTTGTAGCCGGATCAAAACACAACTCCACCGGATCGTAGCCCGGCTTGCGGTGAATATCGACCGTGCGGGCGAACTTCGGCGCCCGGTCATCGGCAAGCCACCAGTAGTACGCCTGCCAACTTTCCGGCGTGGAGATCAAAATCACCTCGCCGCTGCGGGGATGTTCCAGGCCGTAACGGCTGCGCTGCGTACCGACCAGCGCCTCGGCGATACCCGGTTGGTTGCGAAATAGTTCGGCCACCCGCTCGGCCACCCGCTCGTCGCCGTCGGCCACGAAGACGTGGGAGAACTGGTGATCGACCATCGCGAAGGCCCTGTTCTTCTCGAAGTCGAGGTGTTCGCCGTCGTCCTCTTCTCGCACGGCCAACAGGCCCTCCTCGCGGAGTACGCGGTTCGGATAGCTGACGTGTTCGACCGGCGTGATGGCGTATTCGCCGGCCACGATCCAGAGCGGTTGGTTGTGGTAGGCGTCTTGCATCCCCTCGGCGAGCCGACCGACAAGCCCGTCGAACTCGGCCACCGCCTGCTCGGCGGCGGGACCGTCCGGTCCGCTACGCTGGGCGGCGTAGTCGAGATGTTGCAAGTAGATGTAGAAGAAGTTGGGCTGCCACCGCCGCGCGGCGAAAAGCGACGAATCGACGATCCACTCGCTCGAAGGAGCGCCGGCCAGCGGTCCCCAGTAGTTTTTCAACGGAAAATGGCCCAGCGCGTCGCGCAGCTCGCCGTAAAGCTCAGTCGGCCGGCTGTAGCACCAGAGCGACTCGGAACCGTCGGGGTTGTGGATCGGGGCGGGCGTACAGACGTAATCCGCCTCGCAGCCCTTGCTGTGCAGCGGGAACCAGACGGCGCAGTTCATCCCCCGGCCGTGATGTGCCAACAGATCCCAAATCTGCGGCTGCTCGATGCAATCGTTCGGCGCGGTCCACATTTCCACCCGACGTTTGTCGCGGTGATAAAACCCGTTGGCCACCACGCCGTGCTCGGCCGGCCCCTTGCCGGTGGTCATGTTGGCCTGCACCGGACAGGTGACGCAAGGAAAGCCGGGCGTAAGCTCCGCGATCCCGCCGCCGGCCATCAGCTCTTGCAGTTTCGGCATCGCAGCCACGTCTTTTTCACGCAAGGCGGGAACGGATAACAGGATGACTGGTTTGGGCATGGCGGAGTGTGGGTGAATGTCGAATGTCGAAAGCTAAATGTCGAAGGACAATTTTGACATTCGTCATTTGGATTTCGTCATTCATTCGACATTTGAATTTCGACATTCGTCATTTCTTTTCGGAGAAACTCGAACGCCCGCCGAGCTGCCGTCGGGCCTTCGCGGCTGTGGCGGCTAAGCTCCACATACACGCCACCAGTGTAACCGACTTCTTCGAGGGTCCGCAATATGGGCGGAAAGTCGATCTCCCCTTCGCCGAACATCAGGTGTTCGTGCCGACCCCGCCGCATGTCCTCGATGTGGACGTTGGCCAGCCGCGGCGCCCAGCGACGGATTACATCCGGGATGGGCGTTTCGCCCTGGCAGTGCAGATGGCCGACGTCGAGCGTCAGCCGCAGGTTCGGCGAGTCGATCCGTTCGAGTAATTCCTCGAACGCACGAGTGGTGTCGATCAACATTCCCGGCTCCGGCTCGAAGGCGACGACGACGTTCTTCTCGGCGGCGTAGTCAAGCACCTCCCGCAGCCCTGCGACGAGCCGATCCATTGCCTGTTCGCGGGAGATCGGCTCGCGCAGGACGCCCGACCAGAACGAAACGCAATCGCTACCCAGTTCGGCGGCGCGGTCGACGGCGTATTTGTAGAAGTCGATCCGGCGGCGTCGGGCTTCGGACAGCAGCGTCGGCTCGTGTTTCACTTGGGGGTCAAGCAGGAACCGGGCGCCGGTCTCAATGACCGACCGCATCTGACACTTCTCCAACAACTCCTTCAGCCGCTCAACTTGAGAGGGCGCCACTGCCGGCTTGTCCAGCAGTGGCGGCAATCCCCGGAAAGCACTGCTGGGCAAGCCAGCAGTGGCACACGGCGGGGACAGCGCCCCGTGGTCGATCGTAATCGCCACGCCTCGATAGCCGATCTCCGCCAACAGTTCGACTGCGTCGAACAGGTCGTGATGGGCCAGGCCGTTTGTGTTGTAGCCGAGGAACATGGGGAATGAAGAATGATGAATTATGAATGATGAATTATGAATGACAAACGGCCTCGACGTGGTAACGGCGCCACCTTGGTATATTCATCATTCATAATTCTTCATTACGTCGTCTCGATCCACCGTCCGAGCAACATCGCCGGGATGAACAGCAGCAGGATCAGGCTTGCCCAATACACGCCTTGGACGGCGTAACACGCCACGGCGTCGAGCATGATGATCGACATTACGCATTGAGTAACCGCCATTCGCACCTTGACCGAAGTCGGATCGACCACCGCGCGGAGACAACGCCATACGATCAGCAGCCCCAGCACTCCAACGAGCAAGTACCATTGCTGCGTTTCCTCCCGCAACATGGGCAAGACACGATCGGACAGATGCGGGAACCAGGCCAGCATGGCAATGCCCGACGCCATCACCACCGTGGCCAGCGCCAGTTGCAGCGGGTTGCTCTGTTGCGATTCGCGTCGGGCGAACCACGTGACGCCGGCCACGTAGACTCCGATCGCGCCGGCGACCAGCCAGAATCCCGCCTCCAGCGGAATGCCGGCGGCGTTGATGCCGAGCATCACGTTCAACATTCGGCAGAGACCCATCGCCGGCGGACCGAGCGGGGTTCGCTTCAGCCAACCGTTGTATAGGAGTATGGCGGTGGCCAGCAGCGCGGCGACCACGCCGGGGCGCAGATGGCCGACGAACAATCCCGTGCCCGCGCCCAGCGCCACTCCCGCCCACAACAGTCCCCATCCCAACCGGCGCGCCGCGTCGGTCGAGACGCGTCCCGAGGGCAACGGCCGCTTGGGCCGCGACTGGCGGTCGTGTTTGAGGTCGAACACGTCGTTCAGCACCACGCCGGCGGCGTAAAGCAGGCTTGACGCGGCGGCAAGCATTGCCCACACGCCGAGATCCCACCCGCTGGGAGTCCAGGCGTCGCCGACCGGCCGGGCGATCAGGAACCCCATCGTCACGTCGGCCACGGCGGTGAAGACGTTGGGTAGCCGCGTCAGGTCGAGATAGCCGCGGATCACATCGGTTGTGCGAAGCCGCAAGCGGCTTTCATTGTCGTTTGATGATTCATCATTCATTATTCATCATTCTATATTTGCGAGTATCGCTTCTAAGAATTGTCTTGCCTCCCCACCCGCGCCGTCTGGGTCGTCGATGCACGGATACAGTTCGACCGTGACCCACCCCCGATATCCGCTACGGATAATTTCCCGCAATACGGCTGGGAAGTCAATCGCCCCCCGGCCGGGTACAAGATGTTCGTGGCGGCGCGTGGCGGCGATGTCCTCGATGTGATAGTGCTTCGTGTGCGGGGCCATCCGGGCGATCCACTCCGACGGCTCCTGGCCCATGCAAAAGGCGTGGCCGACGTCGAAGTTCAGCCCGCCCCAGGGCGAACCGATCCGGCCGGCGAACTCCAGGTATTGCTCGAAGGTCTCGATCATCAGGCCCGGCTCCGGCTCGATCAGCAGGAGGATCTCCAGCCGTTCGGCCAATTCGACGCAGGGCATAATCTCTTCGTAGAACAGGTCGGCGGCCGCTTGCCGGGACCGGTCCGGTTCGAGCGGACCGCCCGGCTCGGTCTGGATCGACGGGGCGCCAAGCTCCTTGGCCAACCGCAGGGCGCGAAGGGTATGTTCGCGGCGGATCGCCCGATAGTGCGGCTCCGGCTCGATCCACGACGGGTGCCAGTAGGGCTGGCGCGGATCGGCCACGGCGTTCATCATGAAGGCGTTGAGGTTGGCGATTTCCAGCCGGTTTTTCGCGAGAGATTCGCGGATCGCGAGTTTTTGTCGTTCGAGCATCCCGGCCGGCCATGCGTGCGGCACGTCGGCCAGCAATTCCAGTCCTCGGTAGCCGAGGGCGGCGATTCGCGCGATGGTCTCCTCGACCGGAAATTTCGTGTACGCGTTGGAGCTATATGCGAGTTTCATGGTCGGCGGGGGCGGTTTTCAGTATTCAGTAATCAGTTGTCAGTTTATCGGTCTCCGTCCTCCAGCCGACCCGTGAACGGTTGCAAATTATCCTACTGCCCAACCGAGCAGACGCAGCGCACAGTATACCACGGCAATCAAGCCGATCGCCGCCAGAATCGTCTTAAGATGATCGGTGTCGGGAAGCGGTTCGGCCGCCCGGGCAACAACGGGAGCGGGGGAGGAAAGCTCCAGATCGGCCGACGCCGGCAACGATATCTCCGGCATCGTCGGGACCGGGGGTGGTTGCGTCGCGGGTCCGGCGGCCGGCGGCTCGCGCGGCGGAGTCGCGGCGTCTTCCCGAACTCCGGTTATCGCCGCCAGCGGGGCCGGTTCACGCGCCGGTCGCCGGGCAAGCATCTGCTGCGTGGAGAGCCGCCTGAAATCGCCGGCCACCAAGCCGAGAAACTCGCGTAATCGGCCGCAATGGCTGCCGGTGGTCTTCCCGAATGCCGAACCGAACAACACGCCGGCCAACTCGCCGCGGCCGTTTAGGATCGGTCCGCCCGAGTCGCCCTCCCGCGCCGGGGCGGCCAGCTCGACCATCTCGAAAGGCTGGTTTCCGCCGGGCGAAACGTACTGCGTGCAACGGCCGCTTACCGCACGATACGAACCGCTCCCGTAGCCGGCGATTGTCAGCATTTCGCCCGGCCGGGGAACCCGGTTCGAGATGGCGACGGGCCGTGCGTTGGGACGCCAAATGACCAACGCCGCCAGGTCCCAGTCGCGGTCTTCGCGCAATACGATGGCCGCCGAGCGGAATCCGTCGGGAAAGAGCACGCCGATCGTTCCGGTGGCGCCGTGGACCACGTGCCAGTTGGTCACGACGATACCGAAGATTTCATTCACTTCGACCAGCGCGCCGGAGCCGTAGGCCATGCCGTCTCGTTCGGGCACCGCCACCCTTACCACGGCGGGGTGCGGCGGGGAAAAAGACGGTGCCGGCTGAAATGCCGGACGGCCAAATGCCCCACGGGAAACGAACAGTACAATGGCAATCGCCAGCAGCAAACAAATGTCGCAATAGCCGGGGGCTAACAGCCCCCGGAATGTGCTCGAATGGCGGGTTTTCCCTCCGGGGGCTGTTAGCCCCCGGCTATTGTTCTCGACGTTGACTGTCCGAAACTTAATAAACGGCGATAACATTATTCTTCCGACGACCGACTAAAGGGGAGTTTCCCGTCTTCCTCTAGCTTCGGTCGCTGCCCAAACGCCGGTTCAGCGTTTCTTCATCGGAACGTAGGTCAATTCGTTCGGACCGGTATAGATTTGCCGGGGGCGCTGAATTTTCGTGTTCGGATCGTCGTGTTGCTCCTTCCAGTGGGCGATCCAGCCCGGCAGCCGGCCAATGGCGAAACAGACGGTGAACATATTGGTGGGGATGCCGATGGACCGCAACAACATGCCGCTGTAGAAATCCATGTTGGGATAGAGATTCCGATCGACAAAATATGGGTCGGCCAGGGCCAGTTCCTCGAGTTTCCGCGCTATGTCCAGCAGCGGGTCTTTCCGCTTCATGCCGGCGAAGACCTTTTCGCACGCCGCCTTGAGAATTTTCGCCCGCGGATCGTAGCGGCGGTAAACCCGATGTCCGAAACCATATAGACGGAAGGGATTGGTCTTATCCTTGGCGGCGCTGATACACTCCTCGGGCGAAAGTCCGCCGCTGGAAATCCGTTCGAGCATCTCCATGACCTCGACGTTTGCCCCGCCGTGCAGCGATCCCCACAGCGCGCACACCCCGGCGGCGCAAGACGCAAACAGATTCACCCCGGCCGATCCGACGATCCGCACGGTAGACGTGCTGCAATTCAACTCGTGGTCGGCGTGGAGAATGAAGATCAGATTCAACGCGTCTTCCACTTCCTGGGAAATATGATACTGCCGGTAGGGAATGGAGAACATCATGTGCAGGAAGTTGGCGCAGTACCGCAGCTTCGGATCGGGATAGATGAACGGCAGCCCCAGCGAGCGGCGGTAGGAGAAGGCGGCGATGGTGCGGATCTTGCTGATCAGCCGCGCCGCCGCTTCTTCCAGCGATTTTTCATCCACCAGGGAGAGGAACTCCTGGTGGTAGCAAGCCAGATTGTTCAAGGTGGCCGAGAGGAGGGCCATCGGCGGTGCGTCGGGCGGGGTGTGCTGAAACTGGTGCCGCACCCCCTCGTGCAACAATTCGTTGTCCGTCATCAGCCCGCTGAACTTGACCAGCTCTTCGCGCCGCGGCAAACGCCCGAATATCAGCAGCCACGCCGTCTCGACGAAATCCGGCTTGTCGGCGAACTGCTCGATGGGTATGCCGCGGTAGCGGAGAATACCCCTTTCGCCGTCGGTGAAAGTGATCCCGCTGCGGCAAAGGGCGGTGTTGCCCAACGAAGGGTCGTAGGCGATCAATCCCGTCTGTTCGCGCAACTTGGAGACGTCCAGTGCCCGTTCGCCCTCCGCGCCCGTCAGAACCGGCAACTCGTACCGCCGGTCGTCAACTATAAGAATCGCTTTCTCTGTCATGATCATTTCACACCTGTTCCGGCACCACGAATGGACTGCGGTAGGGACGGGTTAGAAGTTCGTTCGCCTCGTCGTCGTCGATGAACCGACCGGCCGCGGCGTCGAACGCCAGCTTGCGTCCGAGCCGGTAGGTGGCGCCTTCCAGCCGCATCCGGGCGGCGTCGGTCAGGTGCTCCTTCATGCTCTCGAACGACTCTTGGGCGTCTTGGTCGTCGCCGAATGGTTTCGAGCCGCGACGGAACGACACTTCCTTGCCCAGTTGGTACGAGAGGTTGCCCAGGTGGCAAAGCTCCGTCGAGCGGTTCCCTTCGAGGATTTCCGCGCGCAGTTGGTCGCGCCGGCGGCTGCGGACGCAGTCGATGAAGTTGGCGAAGTGCAGCTTCGCCGGGTCTTGCCGCTTGCCGTCCGGGTTTACCAACTGCCCGCTAAGCGTGACGCGCTTTCGGGCCTCGTCCACCGCGCCGCCCGGCAACGGCTCGCCGACGGTCTTTCCCTTGGCGTAAAACTTTCCGCCCTTTATCACTCCCTCGTCGGTGTAGAACTCGTTGGTCACCTTCATTGAGTTTCGATCGACCAGGCCGCGATCCTCGAAGAACAATTTCGGGCCGCCGAAGTCGATGACCGTAAACTGTGTGTTGGGCGTCTGGCCCTGGTCCTGGGTCTGGTATCCGTATCGTCCGCCGAGGCTGATGGCGGATCGCGGCACGGCCCCCTCGGGCATTGCCCAGCGGGCGATGTCCATCTGGTGGACCCCCTGGTTGCCGATCTCGCCGTTGCCGAAGTCCCAGAACCAGTGCCAATTGTAGTGGACCAGATTTTCGTGATACGGCTGTTGCGGCGCCGGGCCAAGCCAGAGGTTGAAGTCCACCTCCTTCGGCGGCGTCTTCGGCAACTTGAATCCGATGCTGCGGCGGGGCTTGCTGGCGTAGCCGTAGGCGATCAGCAGCTTGCCGTACTTGCCGCCGCGGACGGCCTCGATCGTGGCGATCCAATCCGCGTCGGACCGGCTCTGCGAACCTTGCTGCACGATGCGGTCGTACTTCCGCGCGGCCTCGACCAGCTTGCGGCCCTCGAAGATGTTGTGGCTACAGGGCTTCTCGACGTACACGTCCTTGCCGGCTTGGCAAGCCCAAATCGCCTGGAGCGAATGCCAATGGTTCGGCGAGGCAATCGAAATGGCGTCCAAACTATTATCTTCCAGTGCCTCGCGGAGGTCCGGCACGCACTTTGGCGTGTTGCCGGCGTGGTCTTTGACCCATCGGCTGCGCATTGGGAACAGGCGGATGTCGGGATCGACCAGGTAGGCGACCTCGACGTTCTTCATGCGGCAATAGTTGTGGATGTGTCCTTGCCCGCGGCTGTTGATGCCGACTACGGCGATGCGGACCCGGTCGTTGGCGCCGAGGATGTTGCCCGACGCCTTGGCCCCGGAGACGGCGAACGTGGCGGCGAAGCCGGCGGCGGCGGAACACTTGATAAAATCGCGGCGATTGTGGCGGGACATGGTTTACTCCTGATGGCTGGAGGGAGATAACGGCACTGCCGGGAGGGGGGACTGGCCAACGCACGAGAAACACACCTTTCCATCATTCTCCCCTCGCCGTGGTGGCATGTCAAGCCCGCGGCATTCTTGCGGGACGCCGCGGGACGGATTAGGAAATCCACCCGCCATCTTCGGAGGTGGTTTTTTGGAATCTTCGCCCCTTTTCGCCCTCAGATTTTTCGATTCGCCATATCTAGTAATGGCGGACCATTGGGCTTCTACCCGTCTGCCCGTCAAAAAACTTATCCAGGCTGCCGGTCGCCAATTAAAATGAAAGATATGTCTGACCAACGGCGATTTCCCGACGCGCGGCGGACGGAGGAGTTTTTGGAGTTGTACTCCTCCTGCCAGCACTCGCTCTACGTCTACATCGTCACCCTGATCGGTAACCCCGTCGATGCCCACGACGTGCTCCAAGACACCAATCTGGTGCTGTGGCAGAAGTTCGACCAATTCGAGTGCGGCACGAGCTTTAGCGCCTGGGCCCGCGAGGTGGCGCGATACCGGGTGTTGCGATACCGGCAAATCCACGCCAACGACACGCCGATCCTGGACCCCAGCGTACTCGACGCGCTGGCCAAGCGGCTCGACGAAGTCGATTGGCGCCAAGACGAATTATACACCGAACAGCTCCTCGACTGCATCGAGCGACTCGGCGACGCCGATCGGGAGCTGATCCGACTCCGTTACCACAGCAGCGTCCGGGTGAAGGCGCTGGCGGAACAGTTGCATCGGTCGGAAAACGCGGTCTCTCAATCCCTGGGCCGCATCCGCCGTTTGCTGCGGAAGTGCGTGGAGGAGGGCGTGAAACGAACCGAGGAAGGAGATTCCGCGGAATGACCGCCGAAAAAGCCAACGACGACCGCGAGTTGGACCGGCTGATCGATCGGATGTGCGACCAGGTCGCCTCGGTCGATGAACTGGCGGCGCTCGGCCATCGACTGGCCGACGACCCGGCGGCGCGGGACTATTACATCGCTTGCCTCGAGTTGCACGCCCGGCTGGCGTGGCAGATGACGTCCGGCAAGCCGTTCTCGCCGGAGGAATTGCCCCGCTACGCAAGCGAGGATAGGGAGCAAGGGAGGAGGGGCCAGCGGCGAGGGGCCAGCGGCCAGCGGCGAGGGCTGGCCGGTTCACCGGCCAGTGATCTTCCCGTTGGCACGGCAGTTGAACTGCCGTCAGGCCAATGGCCCCGAACCCCGAACCCCGAACCCCCATTCCCCGCACTATCCACTACCCACTATCCACTACCCACTTCTTTCGTCGACAATCCGGCGTTTCCCTACATTGCCGCCACGGTGATCCTGGGCGTGGGGATACTGGTGGCTTGGGTCTGCAAAGTCAACCATCACCAACATATCGCCGAGGCGCCGGCGCAGTCGGTTCCGTCGCGTGATAGGCCGGAGATGGTGTTCGTCGGCCGAATCACCGGAATGGTCGATGTGAAATGGTCGGACGATCCCCGCTATCTGCCCCCGCCGGGGTTCGCCCACGTTCCCTTGGGCCGCAAATACAAGCTCACCTCCGGGCTGTTGGAAATCACCTACGACACCGGCGCGAAGGTCATCCTCGAAGGCCCCTGCACCTACGAAGTGGAATCCACCGCCGGCGGCTACCTCGCGCTGGGTAAACTGACCGCGCGAATAGGGGAGAGGGGAGAGGGGAGAGAGGAGAGTGCGAAACCGCAAGCGGCAAATCAGAAATCAGAAATCAGAAATCAGAAATCTCCTTCATACTTCATCCTTCATCCCTCATCCTTATTCTCTGTCCGTACTCCCACCGCCATCATCACCGACCTGGGTACTGAGTTCGGCGTCGAAGTGGATAACTCCGGTTGCAGCCTAACACATGTGTTTCAGGGCGAGGTCGAAGTGCGATTGGCCAGCGATGGAAATGGGCAGGGCGACGCGATTCATCTGGCGGAAAACGAGTCCGTGCGAGTGGATGAGAAGGGTTGGAAACGAGACGTCGAGGCCGGAAACAAAACTGGCGATACTGAGTCTTTTGTCCGACTCATGCCGGCGGCCCCAAAGCCCTCGCCCGTCAAGGTGTTGGCGTGGTTTCGCATGGGAGACGATGATCCAGACGCGGCCGTCGGCGCGGTGGTCAACGAGGAAACCGTTGACCACAAGGGCCGATGCAAACTCGTATGTCGTGGCGAGCCTGTCTACAGCGCCGGCGAGGAGTCCATGGGCGGACGGTTCTCGGTCAGGTTTCACGGCCTGAAAGGCGAAGGATTCTTCGGCTCGGACGCTTTAGCTGCCATCCGCGACGACTTCATTATCGAGGCTTGGGTCAAAGTTCACAAGTTCGTGGATTCTTCGACAAAAGCCATCGTCTACAACGGCCGTCCGAGCAGCGATGGCTTCGGCTTGATAGTGAGGAAAGGCCGCTGGCACTACATGTTCGGCAACATCGGTTGGTTCGATTCGGGCGTACCGGTCGAGTTGGGGGAATGGACCCACGTAGCCCTGGTGTACCAATGGGGATCGGGCCAGCTATGGGTGAACGGCCGGCCAGCCGGAGAACTGGTTGCCTCATGGCGTCTCTATCCGCCCGAAGGCACATTTTTCATCGGCGGCGAATCCGGCCTGCACTTGTCAACTGACGCTGAAATTGACGAGGTGCGGCTATCGGTCTTGCTGGAGCGATTCCGCCCCGAAATGCTTTTGTATCCCGTATCGTCTGTTCCTCGCTCGCCGGCCGGATCGGACGATTCACAAGGGAAGAACTCGATTCATTTACCAAAAAAGGAGACAAACCGATGAATGGTCCGTAAATATTTGAGATGTGTTTATCGGCCGTCGGCACGACGGCCCAGTGTCAATGGCATCTTGCCAGTGTCGGATGGACAATGGGCAAGTAATGTGCGTACAACGCACATGTGTTTTGTTTATGGTGCGTTTCACGCACCCAACTGAAAAACTTTATTTGGAGAACGTTTACGATGTCACAGCAAAAAATTTTCAACTTGTTCCCCGCCGCAGGGATGGTGGTGTGCTTGGCTGCGGCCATTGTGGTCGTCTCGGCCGGTACGTCGCTCGCCGACTTTGTGTACATGGATGGCGACAATAGTTACAACCAAAGCTGACTGAATGCCGAGGACTGGAGCAATGACGCGGCACCTAGTCCAGGCAACGATTACCATGTCGGCTGGGACGGCACAAATTATGCGGACAGGACCATGCGGTCGCCAGTTCATGCGTCTGCCACTTTCGGCGGAGATTCGCTAACACTTCACGCCGGCACGGGTTATGCCAGTATTTTTGCATTGAAAGGCGGTTCCAACGACACAATTACGATCAACGACCTCCGCTTGGATGGAGGTAGTATTCACGCGTCCTACGAGTATTTTGATTCTCCGAACACCCTTGCGGGAAACATCACCGTCAACTCAGACTCAGAGATCAACTTGGTATCGGACGATGGCCGCTCCTTCACTATAAGCGCGTTGCTAGCCGGCAGCGGTGGTCTCGAAGTCTACCAGGCTGCAGGCGACTCCGCTATTCTGAAGCTTGCGCATTCGAGTAATACCTATACCGGCGACTGGACCGTCACTGATGGCAAGCTCTGGGCCAGCGCCAGTAACTCGCTCGGCTCGGGCGATATCGCCATCGGCGCCAACGGTAAGATCGACGTGGATTACGACCATTACAATGCCGACGCCGCGTTCACGCTCGATGGTCTGATGACCCTCGACGCGGACGAGGACCACACTTTCGGGGCGATAACCATCAATAGCACGTCGCTCTCACCAGGCACCTATGATTTCAATTACCTGAACGCCAATTTCGACGCCAACTTTGTGAACGGTGGCAGCGGCACTCTTACTGTCATCCCCGAGCCAGGCACACTGGCGTTGCTGGCCACGGGGCTGATCGGGCTGCTCTGCTACGCATGGAGGAAGCGAAAGTAAAGTTTAGTGGCCAGTGGCCGGTGGTCAGTGGCCGGTAAACAAGAAAAAAACTCCCCTCTCCCTTCGGGGAGAGGGGGCAAATGGATGGCGGATGGTGGATGTGCCTGAAGGGGCGCGTCCACCATCCAATATCCGCCACTACGGATTTCGACCCGTAGGGTCGCTTGACAATAGCCCAGCGATTCATCGCTGGGAGAGTGGGTGGAGCAACGTGTCCCTCCGTCCCGTAGGGACGGTTGAACCCGTCGCGCTGGTTTTCGACTGTCCCTACGGGACTTGTCAAAGGGGGAAAACGTTTTCGCGTCCCAGCAGTGAACTGCTGGGCTATTATCGACCGGCCCTTCCGGGCCGAGACCGTAGGTAAGGAATAAGTCCATGCTGTCAAATCCACCATCCACCATGCGAAATTCGAGATTGCCGTGCGGCGTGCGAACACGCCGGCTGAACGTTGCCCCCCGGACCGCAGTCCGAGGGCGTTTCTCTTCTCTCTCCCCTCTCCCCTTCCCCCTCCCCCCTCGCGCGTTCACGCTCGTCGAACTCTTGGTGGTGATAACGATCATCGGCATTCTGATCGCGCTGTTGCTGCCAGCGGTGCAGGCGGCACGCGAAGCGGCCCGACGGATTCAATGCGCCAACAACCTCAAACAGATTGGTTTGGCGGTACTCCATTACGAGGAGGCCAACGGCTATCTTCCCCCTGGTGGACAGGCAGCGCCAGAAAAGTATCCCAACGCAAGGTGGGGACATTCCTGGTGGGTACCGATCCTACCGTATATCGAACAGTACGGCGTCCATGATGCTTTCGATACGGACGCTCCCATCACGGGCTGGATAGGCCCCGGTGGAAACCTTCACAACAGAGAACTTCTGATGGGGATGGTACTTCCCATGTTGTGGTGTCCTTCGAGTCCGCTGCCGCCTGCGGTCGGGCCCGGGCCGGATATGTTGCGCCCGTGTGCCATGTACGCGGGCGTCGCCGGAGCCGTGAATCATCCAACAGCCAGCGAGATGGTTCCTTTTTCTGACAACAGCATGACAGCCCGTGGGACGTTATCAACGGGCGGCGTTCTGCCGGAATATCGAAGCGTACGGATAGCCGACATCACCGACGGCACTTCGTCCACCATGGTCATTGTAGAGCAATCCGACTGGGTTGTCGTGCCTGGATTCTCCAATCCAACTGTCGACAACGACTGGCGGTCCGATTACCTCCACGGCTTTACGATGGGGCCCAATACGATAGCGAACAACACTTGGGACCAGCGGATTTACAACTTGACTGTTCTTCTTTACCGAATAAACGAAAAGACTTTTCCCGCGAACGGCTACGGAGTGATAGGAAACTGCGCCCCGAACACGCCGTTCCAATCGGCCCACCCCGGCGGCGCCCAGACGGTGTTCGCCGACGGCTCCGTGCATTTCCTCAGTGAGACCCTCGATCTCGCAATACTTTACAACTTGGCAAACCGCAACGACGGCAACGTGATCGACGGGAAGAAGTTGTAATCGCTTACAGAAAAATTTCGCATGACTACCAAGGAAAGAGCCATGATCAAGCAGCTAAGTTTGCGTCTATTGAGTTTGCGATTGTGTGTTCTTGTCGCGGCGGCATCGTTCGCGCTCGGCGAGTGCGCCACGGTCGCTGACGACGCGCCGGCCATCCAGGCAGCCCTTGACAGCGGTGAGCCGGTGGTGACGATACCGGCGGGCACGTACAACATCGGCCAGACGTTGTTGATCGGCGAGGGAACCACCCTGAAGGCCGATGAGAATGCGGTGTTTCGGCTGGCCAACGGCGCCAACAAGTTTCTCATCACCAACCGTCTCGGTGCCAATAACATCACCCTCGAAGGCGGCATCTGGGATGGCAATAATCAGAACAACGAACGTGGCGAAGAAGGTGACCCAAACGGTTACCCAGGTTCCGCGATCAACTTCTTCGGCGTCAACCATCTGACGATCAGCGACCTCACCATCCGTAACCCCGATGCCTTCGCCATTCGGCTGGGCAACGTCCAAAATTTCAGTGTGAGAAACATCACGCTGGCCAATACCGTGCTGCGCCTCAACCAGGACGGCGTACACGTGGGCGGCAACTCGCGCGACGGCGTCATCTCCGGGATCACGGCCAACACGGCCAAAACGCCAAACGACGACATGGTCGCGCTGAACGCCGACGACGACGTGAAGAGAGTTATCAACCTCGGACTAGAAAACGGGCCGATCAGCAACGTCCTCGTCGAGAACCTGCGCGCCGAGAACGCCTACACCTTTGTACGGCTCCTAAGCAATGGGTCGATCTTGGAAAACATCACCGTCCGCGATGTCGCGGGCGGTTTCAACCACTACGCGGTGAACATGAACAATTGGCGATTCCCGGTCGGCGCAGGCAACATTCGCAACGTGCGGATCGAAAATTTCGACGTGACCCACAAGGACAACTTTAGGTATCCAGCGATCGGCATCTGCCTGAATGTGCAGGATATGCTCATCACCGACTTCGTCCGCAACGATTCGGGATCGGTGAACACGTTGGTTCTCGATAACGACCTGGACAATCTTATCCGTTTCGAGGACGGTAGCGAGTGGGAAGGGCAGGATTATTCCATTCCACAAGGGGACATCGGCTATTTGTGGCTCAACCCGCCGGAACCCGTGCCGGAACCAACGACCTTGGTTCTGTCGATCATCGGTTTGGCGGGCCTCTTGACGCTCTTGGCAGCTTGTGCTTGGCGGAAGCGGAAGTAACACAAATAATGTTGGATGGCGAATGGTGGATGTGTCTAAAGGCGCGTCCACCATCCAAAATCCGCCGTCCCGCGAGTGTTTAAAAACTATCTGAGGATGTCCGGGAATTAAATTTCGCAGTTTTCCTAGGCCTTGTTGACTAATTCCACTCGAACTCGGGGAGTCCGAGGCGAGTGAATTTGTTGAGGATTTTACTTCGTAGCCGCGTTTCAGTTTGTTGGTTTGGAATTGCACGGTTTTTCAGATGGTCGCCAAAACAACATTTCA
>JAUWNG010000042.1 GCA_030612765.1 Planctomycetota bacterium | reverse complement strand
ACGGTCAACTGCTTGCGATGCTGGTCGATTCCAAGGTATAACATCTCTCGGTCCTCCTGCTGTGGTTTTGATGGGTAAAATACTTGCCACATCGTTTATACCACCAGGAGGACCACTCTTTCATAGAATCAGGGTTGCCGCGTTAGCGGCTACCCTGGGTGTGCTGGATGATATGTACAACGAAAACCCCAACGGGGTTTCGGAGGCGATGCGTCGATGCCGCAATCGTTGGCCAACGTGTTGGTGCATATTGTCTTCTCGACCAAAGAGCGCCGCGCATTGCTGCAAAACCGAGACCTCCGTGACGAAATGCACCGATATATTACAGGCATATCCGCAAATCTGGAATGTCCCGCGATTATCGTGGGCGGCGCGGGGCCTATTTCCCAGGGTAGCCGCTCAAGCGGCAACCCTGATTCTATGAAAGAGTGGGCTATCATACGAAAGCCCTTCGGGCTAAAGACGACAACCGATTGTTGGAAATCCAAAATCCATAACTGACTACTGATTACTGACAACTAACGACTATGGCTCAAAAACTAAACCCCCGCGACGCGAAAACCATCAAACGTCTCCGCCAATTGGCCGATGGCGTGGTTCAGGCGGCTGGACGCAAACGCGATCCGTACGTTGACGTGCCTACCCGCTCCCTCTCGAACGTCCGCTATAACAAAACGCGGCGGTTCATCGAGATGGGCAACAACACCAACCGCCGACACCTGTTCAACCTCTCGCAGGCCAAGACCTACATGCAGACCATGCTCGTGGCCAGCGGCGCCACGCAACTGATCGAACAGGGCAAGACCACCAGCATCCGAGGTCTCTATTACCTGCTGAAACACACCATCGAAGGGACCAAGGAAGAGACGTTCGCCGATCAGGGCGAGTGCGACCCGGTGATCGAGGACTGCGAGGTGCTGCTGAGCAGCCTCCGCGAGGAATTGCATCTCTACGCGCAGAAGAAGGGCGACATGATCGGCGAGATCACGCTGATCGACCGGGGCGACGAAATCGATTGCTCGCGGATGGGCTCCGGCGGATACGGCATCCCCTCGATCGTCGAGCCGGAAGTGATCCGGTTCAAGCGGTGCGCGGCCAAGTTCATCCTGCACGTCGAAAAAGACACCATCTGGCAGCGGTTCAACGAGGACAAGTTTTGGCGCAAGCACAAGTGCATATTGACCCACGGCGGCGGGCAGCCCCCCCGCGGAGTCCGCCGGCTGCTGCATCGGTTGCACGACGAACTGAAGCTGCCGGTCTACTGTCTGTTGGACAACGACCCGTGGGGATACTACATCTACAGCGTCATCAAGCAGGGGTCGATCAACCTGGCCTACGAATCGCAGCGGATGGCGATTCCCGACGCTAAGTTTCTCGGCTTGCGGTCGAAGGATTTTCAGGAGTGCAAACTATCCGACAGCGTGAAGATCACGCTTAGCGAAACGGACCGCAAACGGGCCAAGCAGATCGCCAACTATCCGTGGTTTGCTCACAAACCGAAGTGGCAGAAGGAGATCAAGCGGATGTTGGAGAACGGCTTCAAGCTGGAAGTCGAAGCCTTGATTAGCAAGGACATCAGCTACGTCACCGAGCAATACGCGCCCGCGCGGTTGAAGGCCAAGGACTGGCTGGATTAACAGCCCGTTGGAAAAGTCGGATTTGGGAGTTTGGGTGCCACTGCTGGCTTGTCCAGCAGTGTTTTCCCGAGAGTTTTCCCCATGCACTGCTGGGCAAGCCAGCAGTGGCACCCTTTTTCAACAGGCTGCTAACCCCCGACCGGGGACTGGTCCATTTTTCGGTGAAAAAACGCATTTTGCCGACGAACCGTTGGCCGAAAACTTGGGACCTATCCCCTTCTCGCGGCGCCAGGGGGACAGTCCCATTTTCGCGGCGGTCAAGTCAATTCGCCTGGCAACGTCCCTCACGCCGCGAAAATTGGGACAGTCCCCCGTGAACGACCTCACGGCAACTTAAAGAGCGACTCGCTTTTGACCACCGCGTAGTCGTCGGGGAAGGTGTGAAACGCCTGGACGAACAGGCTGCGGTCGCGGGCCTCGAAGTTCAAATAGCTCAAAGCGCCGAGCGGCATGCGGCCGCTGGAGTTGAAGTGGTGCAACATGCCTTGCCGCTGTCCGGCGGTGGACAATTCCCGCTGGAAGGTCCAAAAGACCTCCGCGTTGGTCGGCTCGAGCTGGAAGTTCATCCGGTAAGAGATTCCCCCGCGGCACTCGACGTAGTCGGCCCGTTGCCCCTTCAGGTTGTAAGAGAGCAAACGCCGCGTTTTTGGCAGCGGCTGGCGGGCCGAAGCCGCCACCTCGGTCAACGTTATGCCCGCGTAGCGCCACGAGACCACGTGGCCCGCGCCGGTAATGTCGATTTTTGCGGTGTACTTCCCGCGCTCGATCGTGCAGGTCTCGAAGACCTCGAACAACTCCGGATGGAGAGGACGCCCATACAATTGAAAAGTCAATTCCGCGACTTTCGGCCGAACGGTGAGCACGCCGACGTCTCCTTGTTGTCGAAATGTCCCTGAACGGGACGACCGTGTCCATGCAACGTCTCTCATTATACATTCTCCGCGCGATCGGCGCGAAGGGCGCTTTGACGGAATTCAAAATCCGGAAAATTCGCAGCGGAATTGCTCTTGACAAAAGCGGATGGTGCGCGCCTGTTTAGCGGCCGCCGGCACGGCGGCCCGAGTTGGTGCGGCAGTTGTACTGCCGCATCTGGCAAATGGGGTGGCAGTACAACTGCCACCCCAACAAGGTCGCTAAACGGGAGGGTTCCGCACGATGTCGATCTCTTCGCCGAAGTAGTGCTTGCGAGCCTCGGCGTTGGCCAGCACCTCGTTGGGTCGGCCGTGGCAAAGCACCTTGCCGTCGCGGATCACGTAGCTGCGGTCGGTGATTTGCAGCGTCTCGCGGACCTGATGGTCGGTGATCAGAATGGCGATCCCCTCTTCGCGCAGCCGGCGGATGATCTTCTGGATGCTGGCGATGGTGACCGGATCGATGCCCGTGAACGGCTCGTCCAGCAGGATGATCTTTGGATTGGAGACCAGGCAGCGGGCGATCTCCAGCCGCCGCCGCTCGCCGCCGGAGAGTGTCAGCGCCTTCGCCTTACGCAGCTTGGTGATGTCGAACTGATCGAGCAGTTCCCGGCAGCGGCGCGTGCGGGCCTTGCGGTCGAAACCCAACAGCTCCATCACGCAGAGCAGGTTCTTCTCGACCGAAAGTTTGCGAAAGACGCTCGATTCCTGGGCGAGATAGCCCATCCCGCCGTCGCGGGCGCGGCGGTACATCGGCCAGCCGGTGATGTCCTTGCCGTTCAGCCGGACCTTGCCGGCGTTGGGTACGATCATTCCGCAAGTCATGCGGAAGCTGGTGGTCTTGCCGGCGCCGTTAGGCCCCAGCAGGCCCACGATCTCCCCGCTGTCGACACGAAAGTCCACTCCATCGACCACGCGACGGGCACCGTATATCTTCACCAGTCCTTTGGCTTCGAGCATCGGAATACAGTTGAGTGCGGGGATGCGACGCGGCAGTGCGTTGGTTTTCAGTTATCAGTTTTCAGTTATCAGTGTTTTTGCATCAAACCTATGCGGCACAGGGGTCGTCCACCGATGATTGCGACCAAGAACTGACAACTGATAACTGATAACTGACAACTGACAACTTCACCTTACCAACCCCATGTCTTTGAAGTTCGGAAAATAAGGGAAAGGGACGCCGACGTATGGAATCCGGTCCCACGAATGGGGCCAATAGATGAACAACGCCTTGCCGATCAGCAATTCGCGGGGGACAAAGTGATTGTTCGTTCCCCACAGCCGGCCGTCCTTGCTGTAGGCGCTGTTGTCGCCAAGGACGAAGAACTGGTCGGCCTCCAGCGAAAAATCGACGTATGGCCGCTCGGCGGACGGATATTGAACGCTAAACAAGGGGATGTAGTAGATGTCGCGCAGGACGCGAAGGGCGCTAATTTCCACCGGTACGCCAACCGAAGCCACGCCGGCCGGGCGCTTGTCGTCCTCGTCGGGCTGAGTGTTTCCTAAGTTCTCGTTGTAGGCGGTGGTCGAATCGAACGGCACGAGTCGGCCGTCGATCCAAAGCAACATCTGGTTGTCGCAATTGCTGAAGCGGATGTCGTGCCGGCCGGGGCCGCGGAGGGCGGTCGTCGCCGTGGGCCGGAATTGCATCATGTCATCCCCGCTGACCGAGAGGGTCGCCCGGCCCGTCGATACGTCGATGCGGCACTGGAACCGCCGTCCCCCTTTGCGCAGCTCGAAGACCAACTCGCCGGTCTCTCCCCGCACGTCCACCGTGCAGCAAAGCGCCAAGTCGCCGACCCAATGGCGGCCTAGACTGTCCGGCGGCGGCATGGGGTTCTCGTTGTCCACTCGGCCGGTGTTGTAGGCCATGAAGTCGGTGATCCATCGAGGCTCTACTTCTTCCGCCACGACGTCGCGGTTGGCAAAGAAGTTCCGCCACTGTCGCAACGACGGTACGCGGTGCTCGTAGCGCAACCAGTTTTCGCCGGCCGCCGTGCCGTCGGTCCGGAACGTAACGTAGTCGTCGCAGCTCCAAACGCCTTGCGCGGCGTCCGGCCGCCATCGCTCGGGCCAACCGAGATTCGCGATCCGCGGCATGTACCGGTTGTCGAACACCGGTTGCAGCATGGCCGACAGTTTTTCCGGTAGCTTGCGTTCGAGATGAAAGTTGTTCTTGTCGTCGTCTTCGTCGTCGCGGCGGATCCAGATGTCGCCGTTCTGGATGCGGACCGTCTCGCCCGGCAAGCCGATCAGCCGCTTGATGAAGTTCGTCTGGGAGTCGGTCCGACCGTCGCCGGGAAACTTGAACACGATCACGTCCCAGCGTTGGGGTTCGTGGAACTGGTAGATGAGCTTGCCCACCAGAATTCGGTCGCCGTTGTACGATGTATCTTTACTCAGATTGGTGTCGGTATAGCGGCACATCGGACACGTGCCGGCCGTGACATGGGCCGGACCGCCCTGTCGGTTCTTTTTTGGGGCGCCGTCCGGGCGTACTTCGCTGCTGGCGCTGAGTTGATAGGGGCAGCCGCACTGCGGACATTCCAGGTCCTTGTGACGCCCCATGAGAGTCGGCGCCATCGAGCCGGTGGGAATCACAAACGCCTCGGTCTCGAACGTGCGGAACAAAAAGGCCAACACGAAAGCGATGACCACCGACTCGATCATCTCGCGGATCGCAGCCGGGGAGGGAATATAACCGTGTGCGGCGGGCACCGGCGCTTTCTCCTGACGGGCGGAAGGAACGGCTGGAACGTGAGATTTGCCGCGGGATTTGCGTGTTGTCATGGGGTGAGTATTCGAGTTGGTAGTAGTAGGCCGGGTCGTGACTCGGCAAGGTTGGATGTCGGCAGCAGTTAGCAAAAATGATCGCCGGGTTGCAACCCGGCCTACCCTATCATCGAATATACCGGATTCCCGCCGGATTCGGAACGTTAAAACGCCACGTGGGCAACGGGGCGAATTGGACCGAGGAAATAGCCGCTAAAGGCTTTCCCACCAACAAGTTGGCCTCAACCGCCCCGCCGTCGGGCCAGTGGCGGCTATCCGCCGAGGCAGGGCTGTTGTCGCCGAGGACATAGTATTCGCCCATTCCAAGCCGCACCACGCCTCGCGGCGCCAAGCAGATCGGCCGCGTGTAGTAAACGTCCCGATATACCCGCAAACGGTCAACCGACGCCCCCAATCCTTGGACCCCGATCGCCAGCGGGGTCGAGACGGGCGCCGGGGGCGAATCCTTATGCTCGTAAGGCCGCCGGACGACCGTCCGGCCGTCGATGGCCAGCAAAAACTGCCGGTCGATCAGAGATACCTCGACCAGCCACCGGCCGGCCGCATTGGGTATCTCGCCAGCGGCGCCGGAGATCGGCCGCTCTCCTCGCCGCACTTCGTACCACATCCGATCCTCGTCGAACCGCAGCAGGGCCTCGAACCGCTCGCCGCCGTCGGTCGCGCGGACGTAGAACGTCCCCCGGCCCGATTCGCGTGTCAGTCGGAACGATAGCATCAGGTCGGCCACGGCATGAACGTTTTCCTCGCGCCGCGGGCGGGATTGGTTGTAGCCGTAAAGGTCGGTGACCGGCGATTCGACGAATCCGCCCGGCCGGCGTTGTCCATGATGATATTCGAGCCAGTCGATCGGCTCATGCTCGGAACCGGCGGGGTGTGTGAAACGTCCTTGGGCGAATTCCCACCCACGTCGTATGCCACTGGCTGAGCCAGCGCCACGCTCCCGGCTCTCCGCCCGCCAACGCGGCGGGGGCGCCGGTTCGAGCGTCGGCCGGTAGGCGGCCGTATGGACCGGGACGGCCAAGGCCCGTTGTTCATCAAGGTTCTTGCGCTGGATTTGTCCATCGACGTACACGTCGCCGCCGCGCACTTCAATCGACTCGCCGGGCAAGCCGACGATCCGCTTGACCACGATCTTCTCGGCCCGCGTCGGTTGGCGAAGTGCCGCAACCTCCCATCGCCGCGGCGGTCGCAGCCGATACGCCGCGCGGTCGATCAACAGCCGCTCGCCTTCAACGTCCACTGGAGTCTGAAGATCGTTCTCGGCGTAGCCGCAGTTGGGACAAACGGCCCTCGTCCGTCTGGGCAGCCGATCCACGCCGCAGTTGAAGTGGTATCCGCAATCGGCGCAAACCACGTTCCGATGATCGCCGAGGGTGGTTTCCGCCATCGAGCCGCCGACGACCCGGCAGGGAACCACCACCCCCTTGGCCAGCCACGTTTCGACGAACAGAGCCACCAACAACAGGTACACCATCCACTCGATCACAATTCGAGGGTGCGATCGACCAATTGTAACGGTGGAACCGTTCATGCGCTATGCCGGTTAAATACAGGGCGTTTTTCACGGTGGTGTTGCGGGGGGGGGGGGGGGGGGGGGGGCGGTGTTGGTGGTGCACCGCGGCGGCCCCCCCCCCCCCCCGCTACACATGTATTATTAGCGCTATAGGCATATATATCCCCAATCCCAGGAAACATGCAACGCCCCCTCTTGGTGGTGGCACTCGCCATATCGCAGCAGTGAACTAGAGTTTTAGTAGTCCATCCCCCATGAAACCTGGGTTGACGTTCCATGAGTACGCCCGACTTGCTTTGCGACAGGCGGAGTTCGTTCCGCTGCCTGGTGGCGGAATCGCGTCGGCAGTGCGCGTTGCGGATCGGCGCGGAAACGTTGCCGGCGTGGTTGATTGACGAGTCGGCTGGCGGATTTTCGGTGCTGGTCGACCGGCCGCCGAATCTGGAAACCGGGCAAACCGTCCTTCTGCAAACCGACAGCGGATGGTTCAATGTCCGAGTCACGTCCGCCGTGGAGACCCCTCCGCCGGAGGATTGCAAGGTCGTGGAATCGAAGGAACCGATTGAGTGGTTCCGGCTGGGGCTGCAACGACTGGGCGACGCCGTGCCGCTCGACGAGCCGTCGGTCTCGCCGTTTGCCGATGACCTTCGTTTTCGGCTGTGTCAATGGTCGCCAGCGAATGGATGGATGTCGGCCGCCGGTGTGTTGCTAGCGCTGGCCGCCATATCCGTCCCGCTGGGATTGGCGAGTATGTTGTTGTACGCGCGATGCTCGGAAGACGGAAATGCGGTCTCGGTGAATGATCCGCGGGCCTCGTTTTCAGAGCGAGAGTCGAGCGATAACCAGCTCCCGGCAGAGGGCTTCGGCGGCGGCGATTTTCAGGCCGTCCCACCCGGCTTCGATAAGAAAGGCTCCGCTTTCAGTGATATCGCCCGCTCGCTGTTGGAGTTTTCCGGCGATCGGACGGGTGAACCGAACGCCTTCGGGCCTAAGTCCGAGAGAAATTTGCGCAATCTGGTACGGCGGTTGCCCGGCCCCACGGCGCTGGGCCTGCCGGAAGTCGTCCGGCGGTTGCGGCTGACCGAAAAGCAGCAAGGGCTGATCCAACAATTCATCGACGCGATGGCCGAAGCCATACGGAAACTCGATCTCGACCCGCGATTGCGCGGGGTCGAGCGGTGGCGGATAAAGCAACTTCGCGGCAAGTTGCTCGACGACTTTCTCCGCCGCGCGATCGATCTTCTCACGCCCGAGCAGCAGGTGGAATGGAAGAAGCTCCACGACGAGCCGACGGCGAAACAATCGCCCGCTAGCAGCCTGTTAAAAAAGGGTGCCACTGCTGGCTTGTCCAGCAGTGCATGGAGGAAACTGCCGGAAAAACACTGCTGGACGAGCCAGCAGTGGCACCCAAACTCCTAAAATCTGACTTTTTCAACGGGCTGCTAGATAGCCATTCCTCACGCCGCCTCGCGGAGCTTTTCCCCGGCGCCGCTTTCGGGTGTCGATTCCGCCTGCCAGCCTTGGCGGAGCATCAGCTCGACGATCCGCGCGGCGGATTGGCCGTCGCCGTAAGGACTGTTGTCTATCTGACGCGAACGGTACGCTGCCTGATCGCACAACAACAGGCTCACCCGATCGACGATCCGCCGCACGTCGGTCCCAACCAGTTCGACGGCGCCGGCCTCGACGGCCGCGGGCCGCTCGGTGGTCTCGCGCATCACCAGCACGGGCTTGCGCAGCGAGGGGGCCTCCTCCTGAACCCCGCCGGAGTCGGTCAAGATCAAGGTCGCCCGGTCCATCAGCCAGACGAACTCGGGATAGGGCGCCGGTTCGCGGAGATGCACGTTGGTCCGGCCCGAGAGCAAGCGGCCCACCGGCTCGCGGACCTGCGGATTCAGATGCACCGGGTAGAGGAATTCGACTTGCGGAAAACGTTCCGCCAATTGGGCGATCGCCGCGCAGATTTGCTCCATTCCGCCGCCGAAGTTCTCGCGTCTGTGGCCGGTGACCAGCACCATCCGACGTTCTTCCAGCGCGGCGTATTTTTCGCGCCAAGGGCGGTCGTGGCCGCGTTCCCGCTGGGCGGTCCACAGCAGGGCGTCGATCACCGTGTTGCCGGTCACGTGGACCGACTCGGGCGGCGTGCCTTCCCGCAGCAGGTTGTCCGCCGCCCGACCGGTCGGCGCGCAGTGCAGCGAGGTGGCCAGTCCGGCAATGCGGCGGTTCAGTTCCTCGGGCCAGGGGGCCTGAAGGTTTCCGGTCCGCAATCCGGCTTCGACGTGGACGAATGGCAATCGGCGGTAGAACGCCGCCAGCGCGGCCGCCATGACCGTGGTCGTGTCGCCCTGGGCAACCACGCAATGGGGCCGATACTCGGCCAAGACGGCGTCCAAACCAGTCAAACATCGGGCAGTCAACTCGGCCAACGTCTGATTGGGCGTCATCAGCGCCAGATCGCAGTCGGCCTCGATGCCGAAATAGTCCGTCACCTGATCGAGCATCTCGCGGTGCTGGCCGGTCAGGCAGACAATCGTTTCGATGCTTTCGTCTTGACGGCGGCACTCGTGAACCACCGGGGCCATCTTTATCGCCTCGGGCCTGGTGCCGAAAGTCAGCAGCGCTCGTAGCTTGCTCATGCCGCTCGTCTTTCCATGTTTGACGGATTGCGTGGCACGGGCATCTTGCCCGTGGTTTGGTCAACACCTTGCCCCATCCAGTGCATCAGGTCGCGGCCCAAGAGGCGGCCTAGATGTTCCACGTCGGGCGCGAAATCGGTTTGCAAGCGGCGGCGGACCTTCTCGCCCATCGGCAGCCGCGGCCCGTAGCCGACGTTCCAGCCGTCCAGCCGCTCGAACCATCGCCGCCGCGCCGCGGCCGAGGGGATTATCGTTTTGCAAAAGCGTTGCAGCGCCGCGGACGGACGATGAAGCAACTTCCGCAACCGTACGCTGCGGATCCGCTTGTTCGGATTGATCACCGGCATTTCGACCCGATGTCCGGCGTCTACTTCGAGAAACTCGATCACCGCCCGATATACGCCCTGGGAATCATTCTTCAAGTCGTCGTAGATGACAACATGCACCTGTTCCGGCCCGAAGGCGTCGAGGTATCGCTCGACCTGCGCGGCGTACTTGGCCACATCGCGGTAGAAGAGGACTTCGGGCGGGACCGAGTAGGCCGACTTCGGCAGCCGCCGGCCCTGCTTGCGGTCCTCCTCGGCGGCCAGCGCCTGGGGGAAGCTGACGATGTCCTCGACCCACTGATAAACCAATTCGCTATGCAGCGCGTAGGCCATCTCCACGGGGTTCCGTAGCATGATGATGATTTTCGCCTGCGGGATGTCGCGGCGGATTTCCGCGGCCGCCAGGCGAGAATACAGCGCCCAGATGCAAGTTTCGCCGACCCGCCGCTGGGATTCCACGTCGGCGAAAAGCGCCGCGTGCCTCTCGTCGGTCAACTGCGATGCGAGGTTGCTCAGATCGCTGCCGTAGTAGTGTATTTCCTTGTCGCGGGGCATGAATATCTCGGGATGCTGCCGCAGGTAGGCATGCATCGCCGTGGTCCCGCACTTGGGCGCTCCGACCAGGAAGAAATCAGGCTGTCTTGTCATCGAGGTTTGTTCTGTTTTTCTAGGTTCCCGCGAGGGTCATGTTGAAATGCCGCTTGCCGCTGCCCGGAGAATACTCGCGCCGCACAACGCGGAATCCGGCGGCGTCGATCAGATGATTCAACTCAGCCTCGTCGTACTGCCAGACGTGGTCGTCGATGACGGAAAACCTCGCGGCATCGGACGGCATCGGCAGGTCCGAGCAGGAGGAGTAGTATTTCGTCTGCCGGCCCCACTGCGCAGCGTCGGGCGTGCTCAGATACACCCGGCCACCGGGCATCAACAGCGACCGCAGCTTTCTCATCGTGGGCAAGGCGTTGAAGTTCAGGTGTTCCAGCACTTCCGTGAAGAGAATTACGTCGAACCGGACGTGCCAGGGAAAATCCTCCCGCTCGATGTTGTTGAGCTGAAAACGGATGCCGTAATCCTTGACCAGGGATCGGTCCAGGTAGTCGACGAAATCGATCGCGTATGGTTCGCAGCGGAGCAGCTTCGTCGCGTACAACAATAGCGTTCCATAAGCGCAGCCTACGTCAAGACATCTTAACATTTCGCCGCAGGCGCCCCTTTTTCCAAAGTCCTGGTGGATCCATCGCGGAACGTGCAGCCAATAACCCAACTCATCGAGGCGATAGACGGAACCGTAGTCGTAAACATCGGGGCCGGATGCGGTGCGGCGGGCGGCGATATCCTCCTGGCAGTCGCCGAGGAGGCGGTAGGGATCGATGCTGGGCGGCGTCCGTCCGGCCCCGCCGGGTTTCTCGGCCACCAGCACGAAATTGTCGCTACAGAGCGGGATCGCGTAGGCGTCAAGCGACTTTTCGTGAATCTCCGCCACGCGCAGCCCAGCCCGCTGGACGCAGTCGATCAGACCTTGCCGGGTAAAGTAGCGGAACTCGAGTGTCATTCCCTCGCCGCCGTGGAAACAGAGATCGTCGAACCGCTCGACCGTGCCGTCGGACCGGCGGTTCACCAGCGCCCGCTTTTCGTCCTCCGTCACGATTTCCCAGTCATTCAGATTCGGAAAATGCTCGCGGGTGACAGTATCCAGAGTGGCGGGCACGGTGATAATGGCCGCGCCGCCCGGCTTCAGCAACCGATGCATGTTCTCGAACGTCTTGTCGATCGGCGGTTCGATGTGTTCCAGCACGTCCGTGCAGGTGATGAAGTCGAAGCTCTCCGGCTGCCAACGCGACCAATCCACGTTGCACAGATCGAGTTGCGGATCGTGGTCGTAGAAGGTATTGACGTAGTCGAACTTCTCGGCCAGCAGGTCGGCGTAGCCCCAGTCGGAGCAGCCCAGGCCGCGAATCTCTTTGCAGGGCTTCATTCGAGCCAAGATGATCTCATCGGGTGAGAAACGGGTAGTAACCGCATACATCATCGACCGGAGCCGGCCGTAACATTGGCAGTTCGCACAATGTCCGTCCTCGCGCGTCAATCGCCGTCGGGGAAGGTAGTTCGACGTCCCGCAAACGTTGCACAGAAACGGCGTCCACTGCGGATCATCAACGGGTGGCGCCGCGGCCGGCGTCGGCGCCAGGTCCGGCGCCCCGCGCAGCGCCCGCAGACAATTCTTCGCCCGTCTCCTCAAACCGCCAATAGAGGCCATGGCCCTGTTCCTTTCCGAGCATAAAAACTATTTCCACGACTCCAGCACGCCGACATTGCGTTCGACGCAATGCTTGCAGAAAATGCCGTCGTTTCCGTTCGACTGAAACATTAAATAATCGAGCGTTTCCTTGCCTTTTCCACCCGAGAAAATCTCTTGAACGCTGTTTTTGGACGCGTTCCCCAAGCTGTATCGCTGCGGGCCGTAATACGCGCAGCAGGGATAGATTTCACCGTCAAAATTGATCGAGAGGGAATGGAAAATGAATTCACACCGGAATCGTTCCCTATCCGAGGTGCGCGGGACCGGCAGCATGGAAAAATCGGACGTGATCCCGCCTTTGCCCGGATAGAACCCGATCCCCTTCTCCTTGCAGTACTGCTCCGCGGCCTTCACTTCCTCGAGGTTCCATGGGAAGGTCAGATACTGCCAGTGCAATTGCGTCTGCGGTTTCTTGTTGCGGTTTATTAGTTCTATGTTGTGCATCACGAGGTTGAAATCGACATTTACCCTGTATTTTTCGCATGTCTCCTGCGAGAAACCATCGCAGGAGATAATTATTGTATCGCTTTCAAGATATTTCAGAATCTCAGTGAGGCGATCATCAAAACTAAAGGAGAAACTTGAATTTAGAAGCAAGCAAGCACTGGAATGTTCCTTTATATGTCTGACCATTCCCGGCAAGTCCGGGTTCAGGAACGATTCACCCCAGTTGTACAACGCGATTGTTCCCCTGTAATGCGCGAATGATTTTGCCCAGATTTGCTCGAACAAATCAAGCGACATCATCCCTTTTGACATGTCCCTTAATTTCAGACCCTGACCTACAGGGCAGTACAGGCATCGAAGATTACAGGAATTAAAGTAGGGATCGATGAATATCCGGTTGAATGTATTGATGTCAAAAGAGCGGCTTTTTGCGTGCTGCCGATCGCTTCCCGTTTTTTTAAATAATGATTTCAGTTTTCTCGTTAAACCTAACATTACCACCTCCGCGGCAAGCGTATTGCGAGTACATTGGGCCTCCCGAGCAGGCGCAGACACTTTCCCGCCGGCGCCTCGAGTACCGGCATCGGGCCGATATTGAACATGCGCATCTTCTTCATTTAGTCCGTCGTGATTCCTAATACGCCTCAGCCATGCTTTCGGCGCCCCATTTGCTCTCGAACAATTGCTGGTTTTCCCGATAAATGCCGGCGAACGCTCCCTTGTCCAGCAGGCGAAACGACGCCCCTTGCCAATGATGAACGAAGGCGTCGCGTGTACAGCGAAGCTCGAAACCCTCTCGCCGGGCACGGTGGCAGTAGTCGGTGTCCTCGAAGTAACCGACGCCGAACCGCTCGTCCAACTCGCCGATCTTCTCGTACACTTCCCGACGGAACATCACGCAGAAGAAGCCCAGCATTTTCATCTGGAAGGTTTTGCCGTCGTGCCGTCGGCAGTATTCCGCGGCCCAGCGGGGCATCTCGCCGATCGTCGAATAGCCGACCGGCACCTTCGCTTCGTTGCCCACCATGTTGCTGACCGGCCCGATCATCCCCGCCTCGGGCATCGCGCGCAGGTGGCCGATCATCGTCGAGAGCCAGCCGCGCGCGACCACCGTGTCGTTGTTCAACAGGCAGAGGAACTCGCCGCGGGCCGCCCGCAGACCTTGGTTGTTCGCCGCCGCGAAGCCAAGGTTCTCCTTGTTGAGGATCACGCGCAGATTATGCCGGAAAAAGGGGACAGTCCCCATTTGCCGGAACGGCCCTTCGGGTGCTTCGCACAAATGGGGACTGTCCCCTTTTTCCGCGCGAGATTTCGCAAGGTCGGCAAGCCACTCGGCCGTGCCGTCGCTCGAGGCGTTGTCCACCACGATCACCTCGAAGTTCGGCCAGTCGGTATCGCGGAAAACGCTTTCCAGGCAACCCTGATTTAGATGGAGGTTGTTGTACGTGACGATTATGATCGACGCCGGCGGAAACAGGCGACGTATTTCCCGATCGAGGGCCTCGGCGCGGTTCTTCCAAGTGTTGCGGGCGGCGAACGCCCGGCGTTGTTGCCGCCGCCGGTCGCAATCTTCGGCCAATTCCCGCTCAAGAGCTTCGGCTAACCCCCGGGCATCGTCGGCCAGCGAGAGCAGCCCGTCGCGGGCCATCGGCCGCAACTCCGGCAGATCGACCGCCGCCACCGGCTTGCCCGTGGCCAGCATCTCGTAGGCCTTCACCGGATTGGTGGCCTCGGTCAGCGGAATCCGCTTGAAGGGGATGATGAAGGCGTCCCACTCGGCCACAAACCGCGGCAGTTCGGTGTATGGTTTCTCGCCCAGCAGCTTCACGTTGGGCAACTTCTCCAGCCGCGAAACGTCGCCGGTAAAGGTGCTGCCAATCAACTCGAACCGCCACCGAGGACGCAACTCGGCCAAATCGGCGACCAGATCGGCGTCGAACCATTCGGCGATCGCGCCGTAGAAGCCGATGGTGACGTCGCAATGTTTAGCGGCCGACGGCACGTTGTCAAAAACAGTCCCCTCTCCCTTTGGGAGAGGGGAGACTGGGGCAAAATGCTCGTAATCGCAGGCGTTGCGGATCAGTGCCGTGCGGCGGGCCTTCGGCCTGACTTTCGCCTCGAGCACGTCGGAAGTGACCACCACCAGATCGGCCTCGGCGATGGTCCGTTCTTCCACGCCCAACATCGACTCGCAATTGGTGGAGAACCCTGAATGGTCGTCCATGCAATCGTAGACGATCGGCCAGCCGAACTTCTCGCGGAGCTTCTCGGCCAGCGCGGTCCAGAAGGGCAATTGCACCACGACCACCGCGGAAGTGATCCGCCGTTGGCGGCGGAGCCGGTCGATGGCCGAGACCATCCGCCGCACGTCGTCGTCGGAAGGCAATTGCCGGTAGACGTTCGTTCCGGGGGTACCCGGCAATTCCATTTCGTAGACGTTCGGCTCGCAGGGCGAGAGCCGGGCAGTCTTGCCGCGCTGGAAGCCGAACGAGGCGTAAAACACGCGGTGGCCGGCCGCGGCCTGCCGGCGGGCCATCTGTTGCGGCCGTTGGAAGCGGGAGTTCCACAAAATCACCGGCAGACAAAATACGTCGTACCCGTGTGAATCATCGACGATCGGCACGGCGTCGCATTCGGCGTCCCGCGCGGCCGGGGCAGGCTTCGCCCGGCGGACCAGCCGCCATACCCTGGCGACGGCCGGATAGAGGCCCGTCTTACGCAGCACTCGCTCGGCCAGTTGCCTCGCCTTCTGCCGGCGTTTGTCGGCCGGCACATGCAATATCCAATATCTCATACGGCGGAGGAAATCGATCGCGGCCCAGGCCCGGCCGGTAGTTATCTGGTTCAGCCTGGTGTGCAGCACGTGGAGTTCGCACTCCAATTCTCGGACGCGCCGCTCGGCCGCTGCAAGTCGGTCTTCCGCCGTGCTCGAGTTTTGTTGCTCCATGTTCGCGTCCCCCGATTTCTACGCCGACCGCCGCCGCTCGCCGGCTGCGATCGTATTGAGTCTTTCGATAATTTGCTTCACCCGTCGTTGCCAGGTGTTGTCGCGGGCCTCTCGGTCAAGCTCCCGACGGTAGCCGTCCAATTTGCCGCGATGGATGGCCTCGTCGAGCATTGCCGTGTACTCGTCCGCGTCACGGGCGACCATCACGCAAGAGTATTCGCGGCATTCCGGCATGTCGGTGGCGACGATCGGCTTTCCGCCGGCCATATACTCGAACAACTTCACCGGCGAAGTGGCCCGGGTGATGTCGTTGATCAGGAATGGAATCGTGGCCACGGTGAAGTAATGCAGATAGGCGGGCAAGTCCTCGTACTTCTTCTCACCTAGCCAGTGAACGTTGGGCAATCGCGCGATGTGACTGGCCGCCAGACTGCCGTCGAAATCCGGGCCGATCAGCAGGAACTCGCAATCGCCGCGGGCCTCGGCGGCATGAGCCACCAGTTCGTAGTCGAACCAGCGGGCCAACGCGCCATAATAGCCGATTATCGGTCGCCCCGCGCCGACCAAATCGGCAATGTCCACCGGCACGGGCGGAGGGGCCGATAATCTAAAATGATCGTAGTCCACCCCGTTCGGACAAAATATCGCGTCGGGGCGAAGTTGCTTTACCTCGTCGTAAAGCTGCCTCGCCGTGGCCAGGACGATCTCCGATCGGGTCACCAGTTTGCGGTGCAACTCAAGCTTGTGCCGGTCGGGGACGCCGCCGCGGGAAGACACGCTCAGACTGTCCAGATAATCGTAAATCACCAACGGCGAGCGAAACTGCTTGATCGTCTCCCAGTGGCCGGTCCAGCCGACAAGCAGGATCGGATTGGGGACGCGGCGGACCAGATCGACGGATTCGCAGAGATAGAGACGCTCGGCGACGCGGGAGAAACCCTCGAACGAGTCAGTCCGCTTCCGCGGCGAGCAGAACAGCGACAGGTATCCGGCCTCGGCGAACTGGGCCATCAGTTGGTGCGGGCGTTGCCGCATCCAATTCCAGTCGATAAACGGCGGATAGACGACGATTCCCTTGTACCCCCGGTTTTGATCGAGCACCTGATCCAGATCGAGGCCCGGCCGGCCGGTGACGCGGCGGTGCAGCCGGCGGATGTTTCGCACGGTCGTTCGCGCGCATTTTTCGCGGAAGGTTCCTTCCGGGACGAACCGGGAGAGAACGTCTTTCCAGTGTCGGCCGATGGCCCGGTGCGTCCGCGGCGCAAGGCTCGCGGCCCAAGAGAACGGTTTCCAAGCGACCCGGCCCATTTTTACCCGGAGGCTGCCCGGCGGGGCAAGAGACGTCCTGATCCGCCAAAACCACAACAGCAATCGATAACCGCGGGTCCGCTTCAACGTGGCCAACTCCTTGACCGCCTCCGAATGAGACTCCACGTCGGCGAGTTCCCCGCAGAGGCGGACGATCTCGTCGGAGCGGCCGCGCAGTTCCTCGCGGAGCGATTCGCAGGCATTTTGCCTGACGGCGACGAGTTTGTCTTTGTCGGCCACCACGGCGTTTAATTGCCTGCAGCGATGCTCGGCCGCGACGGTAACGGCCAGCGAGTCGGCCAACGACGCGGTCAGTTGGTCCAAGGTGAAGTCACCCGATTCGCTTGCCGGCTCCCAGCAGGATGGTACGCTGGAGACGTTTCCCTTGCACCCCAGCGCCGCCACCAGATAGGCCCGTTGACGTGAAGGAATAATGCCGGAACGATGAACGGCCAGAATGTGTTCTCGCAATTCGTCGTTCACTCCGGGCAGGTTGGTGATGAAGTCCTCGCTCCAGGCGCCCCCGCCGAACCATTCGCCCACGAACGTCAACCCCGCCGCCTCAAAGGCCGCCTTCAAGTTGCTCAAAGGTACTTCTTTACCGTACGGCCAATTCCCCTGCGCGGCGTTGATAACCCGCCAAATCCAGTACCAGTAACAATAGCGGTTGGGCACCAAGGCCAACACGAATTTTCGGCTACGGCTGGCCATGCCTCGCAAAAAGGCCACTTGTTCGTCGAAGGAGTAATGTTCCAATACCCCCGCATTGAAGACCAAATCGTACTCCTCCTTGCCCGGCACAAACACGTTCTGGCACAAATACTCCGCGGATAGCCCTTGATGCTCGAACGAGCGTTGAGCGTACTTCAGGGCCTCGGGCGAGAAGTCCATCAAGGTCGTCTTTACTTTCCCGCTTTCGGCCAAGATCATGCTTTGCCAACCGGCTCCACACCCCGCTTCAAGCACGGCGCCGTCGATGGGCAAGAACTTGAGAATCTCGGCAGTCAGCTCCTCGCCGAACTTCTTTACGGGGTCGTCCATCTCGTGCAACGAAAGCGATGCGTAGTAATTGTCCCATTTCTCCCGCTCGCGGAGTTGGATGTCTAGGCCCTCGCGCCCGCGCAGGTAGGATGCCGATGCGTAGACGATCAGCAACATTTGCCCCGACCAATATGCGGGATCGGAATCCAGGACCTCCGCGGCGATGCGCGTAAATCCTTCCAAATGTTCAGGAAAACTTTCCTTGTGAAACTGCGTCAGGTGAGTGGCGTTTAGCGGCGATTCCCTGTACGGCGCCAGCAGAGCGTAGAAGCCACGGCAGCAGCGCAGGTGCTGCCGCAGGACTTTTAGCGGATCGGAAAAATGCTCGATACAATGGGAACAGGTAATCACGTCGAAGTGGTCGCCGATTGCGCCGTCCGGCGTGTGGCGAAAATCATGGCGTGGAAAACAGCGTCGCGCCTCGGCCACGGCCCGCTCGGCGAAGTCCAAACCCGCCACGCGGCAGCGCGGGAATGTCTCGGCCAACACCTCGACCCCGTCGCCGAACGCGCAGCCCCAGTCCAGGATCGACGCTTCTCGAGACGCAAGGTATTCGCGTTCGGCCGGCGGCAGATTCTCCACCAGCCGCTGCATAAAGTACGTCGTCTGGCCGCGTCCGTTGTTGGCGTCCCACTGATTGGCGAAGTAGTCTTCCCACCAGGAACGAGAGTTTACCGGTGCCTTGTCCGTCGTGTTCATTGGCCCACCCGAGCGTCCGTGTAAGTTAGCGCAAGGTATTGCGGAGCGTGATCTTACATCATTTGGCCCGCGCGGCACAATACGGATTTTCCGGTGGCAGGGGGGTGCATCGCCGCCGTTTAGCCGGCATTTCTCACCATGATGGGGCACACTGTTGTCGATTCGCCCCGAGTGGTGAGAAATGCGATTGCCGCCGCAAAAGCACGGGAATTTCGGGCTTGTCTCGATCGAAAGGGAGGGCTTATACTACCGCACCTGCTAATATGTTTCTGTGCATGAATGGACTTCCACGCGCACAAATGTTGGTGCGACAAGAGTTTAAGGAGGAACCGAGATGACCCGCGAGACATCGGAGCAAAGGATTGAAACCGGCGTTCGGAACAAAGCCGGCCGAAGACGGATCACAATTATCCTCGGCGGCCTGTTTATGGTGGCCCTCTGCGTGGCGATCCGCTACTACTGGGGCACCCCGCCTGCCAGCGCGGACGCGACCTTGAAGGTGCGGCCTTCATCGGTCAATCGTTCCCGGTCCGTCGAACCCCGGGTGAAGCCCAAGCGAGACGCAAAGCCCACGATCCCGGAGGTGGTGGCCGCGGTGAACTCCCGGCGAATCACCCGCAAGGATCTCGCCCGCGAGTGCCTCATGCACTACGGCGAGGACGTGCTCGAAAGCATGTTCAACAGAAAGTTGATTGCCGACGAGTGCCGTCGCCGGGGGATCAGCGTGACGCGCGACGAGGTACACGCGGAGATCGAGCGGATGGCCAAGCGATTCAATATACCGGTCGATCAGTGGTTGAAGATGCTCGAGCAGGAGCGGAACGTCACGGCCGCGCAATACGCCGACGACATCATCTGGCCCACGCTTGCGTTGCGCAGGCTGGCGGGCGACCAGTTGACGATCGCTCGCGAGGAGTTGGTCAAGGAGTTCGAGACCCGCTACGGCGAGGCGGTCCGTGCCCGGCTGATCGCGGTGAGCAGCATGGAGAAAGCGAAAAAACTGCGTACACAAGCGGCGGCCAACCCGGACGATTTCGGCAACCTCGCCAAGGATTACTCGGAGGACGCCCCCAGCGCCAGCGTGAAGGGAGTAATCCATCCGATCCGCAAGCACGGCAGCTACAAGGAGATCGAGGAAGCGGTTTTCAACATGGCCGACGGCGAAATCTCGCCGGTGATCCACGCCGGGGGACAATACCTGATCCTGAAGCGTGACGGGGTCATTCCGGCCCGACAGGTGAAGTTCGAGCGGATCGCGCCGCAGTTGGAGGAGATACTCCGCGACCGCAAAATGCGGTCCGTCGCCCAGGACGTATTCAAGCGGCTGCAAGATTCCGCCAAGATCGAAATCGTCTGGAACGATCGGGCGAAGCGGGAGCGGATGCCGGGCGTGGCGGCCGTGGTCAACGGTGCGCAACTCGCCATCGGCGAGTTGGCCGAGGAGTGCGTCGCGCGGCACGGCCCGGAGACCCTCGAAGGGATGATCAGCCGCGAGATTCTCGAACAGGCCTGCAAAAAACGGGGGCTTACCGTGACCGACGCGGACATCGACGCGGAAATCGCCCGCGCCGCGCTGGCCGGAATCACGCCCAAGCCGGACGACTCGCCGGACGTCGAGGCCTGGCTGGAATTGGTGGAAAAAAATCAAGGCATTTCGCTGGAGGTATACCGCCGCGACGCCGTCTGGCCCACGGTGGCGCTGAAAAAGCTCGTCGCCGAAAAGGTCCAAGTCACCGAGAAAGACCTCCGCAAGGGCTTCGAGGCCAACTACGGGCCGCGCGTGCGTTGCCTGGCGATCGTGCTCGACAACCTCCGCCGCGCCCAGCAGGTGTTCGAGATGGCCCGACGGAAAAACACCTCCGAACATTTCGGCGATCTGGCCGGAGAGTATTCGGTCGAGCCGGGCAGCCAGGCGCTGCGCGGCGAAATTCCGCCGATAAAAAAACACGGCGGACAGCCGAGGCTGGAGGAGGAAGCCTTCATGCTGCGGCAGGGCGAAATCTCCGGCGTCATCCAGGTGGGCGACAAATTCATCATCCTCCGCTGCGAGGGATACACCAAGCCGATAAACGTTCAATTCGCCGAGGTCCGCGGCGAAATCTACCGCGACCTGCACGAAAAGAAACTCCGGCTGGCGATGGCCGAGTGTTTTGAGAAACTTCAGAAAGCGGCCACGGTGGACAATTACCTGACCGGCGCCAGTCGTTCGCCCAAGCGCCGCGAACGAACCTCACCCGCGGCCGGACTTCCCACCTTCCGCCAAGTGCCGAGCGGGTGAAATGGGAGGGGGCAGGGGTCAGGGCCGGAACGTTTAGCCGCCGCGTCCACGCGGCGAAAAGAGAGATTAGCCGCTTGCGGCTTCGCAGACTCGCCGTCGCTTGCTTCTCAATCCCCCCGGTACTCCAAATTTCGCAAAATCTCGTCCCTATGTTGTGGGTTCTACTTGACTCCCGGACAGTACAACCTAGATTTGAGGAAAAGCGGTCGCTCTAAGGTGGGGTATCGGAAAAGGGGTAATACAGATGCTCACTGCTACGTTATATTTCCTAGGACTTGCCGGATTTATCGTTGCGGCATTGATCTGCCTTTCGAGGGGAAAGCGTGCGGAGCAGCACGTCGAGGTTGACCTGCCGGAACTGCGTACCGCGGCGGTCTGTTTTTTAGCCGGGTGTCGAGCGGCGGACAAGGGTCATTCGGCGGCGGGAGAGAACGCAACGGCGAAGGACAGTAAAGCAACTTGGCGGGAAATGAAATCCCTCTGGCTGCAATGGTACGCTCATTGCCGAAAGCGGGCGATGGTGAAGCGGAAAGCGATGCTCTCCTGGGGACGCACGCTTGTGGTCTGTGCCTTGCTTTGTCTGGTGGGCGCCTATCTTGAAGTGCGTTTCGACGAGCCTATATCCCTCAACAGAATCTTCGTCGGCCTCTTCCAATAGAGCAAGGGTGAACGAAGCGTCGAAGCAGCAGGTACACTCCGTGTGCCGTCAGCCGTTTTTCTCCCGAAAACCGCTTGCGGCCTCGCAGGCGCGTTGTCGCTCACCGCACGATTCCGCTCCCCCGCGACCGCAGTCGCGGGGCGTTTATCCCTCATCCTTCATCCTTCATCCCTCATCCTTCATCCCTCATCCCTCATCCCCCGCCCCTCTCATAAAACCGCGATAAGTTGATCCCGCCGCGAAGCTCTTCCTCCATCAGCTTCAACCGGGTCTCCATCCGCTCGACGCGGCGCTGCAAGGCGGGCAGCACGTAGCGATGCGTGTCCTCGGGCCGAGGTCGCGGCACGGTCGGGTAGCCCAGGTGACGCTGCAACGCCGAGAACAGATACAACGGATCCTTGCGGCGGTTGGCCAACGCGATCCGCCCCTCCTTTTCGCCGAAGAGGATCGGTTTCTCGGCCTTCCCGCGAGTCTTGCGGTATTGCTCGCTGCGAACGTAGATCATGTCGGCGAAATCGATCAGGCCGACCTGACGGCGGACGGTCAGTATCCACTCGCGCCAGTTTTCGTCGTAGATCGGGTCGCCGGCGACGGCCTCCAGCCCGCGGTCGTAGCCCAAGCGGTTGCGGCAGAGGGTCTCGAACTGGTAGAGAAAGATGCCTTGCGGCGATGCGCCGGCGGCTCGATATTCGACCTCGCGCTGCATAATCTCCAGTGCGACGCGGAAATCGAACTGCCCCTCGGCCTTCTCCGCCTCGTGGACCACGTAGGTCTGAAAGGTGGTGAAATAGTGGGGCAGCCGGGCCATGGCCGTGGCGAAACCGCCGGTCAGCCGCAGCTCACTGACCATGAAATCCACCGCGAACGGCAGCATCGTGGTCGCCAAAATCTCTTGGCGGACCGCCTCCAACAGGTCCTGCGTAGACATCTCCTGCTGCATCCGCTCGCGCAGGGTCTGGAACAGGTATGCCTGCTCGACGTATTCCTCCCGGTCCAAGAACATGAGGTCGGACCTCCCACGGGAATGGATTATCCAGTATATTCAGTAAAGGAAAGCACCACAGAGACCCAGGAAGAAGAGAGAGGAGAGAGAAGAGGGAGGAGAGAAGAGAGAATCAGCGCACGATCGAATCGTTTCTCTCTTCTCCCCTCTCCCCTCTCCCCTCTCTCATTTCTCTTTCGCCGTTGCACCGCAAGCCTCCGTGTAAGTTTCACTTCCACCATTCTAACCTCAAGTAACATCCGCCGTGAATCCCCCCGACGACAATCTGGCCGCGGCGTTGGCCCGGCACGAAATCGAGCTGCCAGAGCCGCAAATCGTTCTGCTCGAGCGATACTGCGAACTGCTTTGGGAGTGGAACTCGAAACTGAATCTGACCCGCCACGTCGATTACGAGAAGTTCGTCGCCCGCGACATGGTGGATAGCCTTACACTGGCCCGGTTTCTCGAGCCGGGCGAACGGGTGCTCGACGTGGGTAGCGGCGGCGGCACGCCCGGCGTGGTCCTGGCCATCGTCCGGGACGATCTGCATGTCTCGCTCTGCGAATCGGTGGGCAAGAGGGCCACGGCGCTGGCCGACATCGTCGAGCGGCTCGGACTGTCGTCGCCGGTGTTCCACGCCCGAGCCGAGGACGTATTGGCCGAACGGCGTTTCAATACGCTCGCGGTCCGCGCGGTGGCGCGGCTGCGGAAGCTGTTGGAGTGGTTTCGGCCCCACTGGAAAGCGTTCGATCGGATGCTGGTGATAAAGGGACCGGCATGGGTCGAGGAGCGGGGCGAAGCGCGCCACTACGGCCTGCTCCGCGATCTTGCCCTGCGAAAGCTGGCGAGCTATCCGTTGCCGGGTACCGATTCGCAGAGCGTGCTGTTGCAGATCGGCCGGAAATCATAAAGCCGCGACAGACCCAGCCACCGACGCGGAGCGTCGGAAAGCGCGGGTTCCCACGCAGAGCACGGGAACCAGGGGAAACGTAGCGCGGGTGGCCGCGATAGCTCGTCTATCGGGGTAGCCGCAGGCACAAGAGGAGTTCCGCCCCGCGCGAACAACCTCCTGCGGCTTTGAAGTGTGCCACTTCCCTGAAAGAGTCCGTTGTGTCAAGTGCCACCCGCCGATGTCCGACCATCAGCAACATCTGAAACGGAACCATCGCCTCATAATCTTCCGCATAGTCGCCGATCAGCATCAAAATCCGTTTGCTTGACATCGTAAACTAATCATTATCGACAAGATTTTTTTGGGTTGGATCTGGGCGAATCCACGATTTGTTATGCTAAAGCATAACCTACTTCACTTATCGGTTCGTATCCACCGAATCGCTATTTCTGAGATGGCTTCTAGTCGTATTGATTGAATCCTTCAGTGCTTTGTCTTGATATCGTTGAATCTTGAAGTACCATGACAGATAGCCGAAAAGTGAAAGCATAAATCCCAGGGTAACTGAAATGACAGCCAGAGAATTGATGAGTTTTTGTTCAGCAAGCAACCGCTCGGATTCATCGATGTAGTTCGCCAATTCCGCCTCAGATGTCTTGGCAAGTTTCAAGTTATTTAAATTCTCGAAAATTAGACCCCTCAGTTCCTTGTCCGAATGCGTTAGTTCCAGTTTGTCTGGAGAAGGTTTGTATGTTCCTTTGTTTCGAGCAATTGAGTTCTGTACTGTCTCTTCGACAATTTTGCTCTTTAGCTGAAAATGGTCAATTTCAGCTTTTGCCGTCGCAACCTTGAGGTCGACGAAAGATACTTGCTTACAAAGCTCTGAGAGCAGGACATGCGGGAAGTATAGCGATGCAAGAATGATGACCGTGCCGAATAAGGCACAAAACTTATAGAGATTGTCCGTAGGGAAAGTAGATATGTTCATGGTAGACCTTCATATATCAGGTGAACTTCGTGGAAATACCGCACTATCTTCCGATGTGCCTTCCGTGTTTCTATCCACAGTACAACAGAGCGTCAACCCACCCGACGTATGTAGCCCCGAGATACAGGCGATTGCGGCTATCCGGCTTGAAAATCTCGTGACATTTTAGCCGTTTGCAGCCGAAACGGGGCGGAAGTTCACCCGGCCCAGGGCAACGCCGGCGTTGTTGCAGACAAGTGGCCGGGCGGATATCGTGAGGGGCGTTTACGCCTCTTGGCCGCGTAGCGGTATTAGGCCCGGCGTTTACGCCGGGTTGGCAAAGCGGCGTCCCGTTTGTTTTCGTTGTCACGCCCGTTTACGGACGTCCTTCCCGTTGCGTTCGACGACAAGGAGACCCGTGAACGGGCCTGACAATTACAATAGTTAGCGCCCCTGCCAACCCGGCGTGAACGCCGGGCCTAATACCGCCTGCGGCGGACAAGGGCCGTGAACGGCCCTCTTTTTCCCGGTGGCCACCCGGGACGCAACTCCGAAACCCCGTTGGGGTTTTCCTCGTTTTCCGGTACATCAAACCCAGGGTAGCCGCTCGGGCGGCAACCCTGGGCTGTCATACACAATCCCTTCGGGATAATAACTATCCCAATTAACCACAAAAGTCCAACCCGGCCCGCCGTGTATTCACGGCGACCGACCTAGCCGCCGACGCGGAGCGTTGGAAAGCGCGGGTTCCCACGCAGAGCATGGGAACCAGAAAAACGTAGCACAGCCGCCCTCGGCTGTGTGATTAACCGCGAGTTCTCGGCACAGCCGGGGGCGGCTGTGCTACAAAAAGCTACAAAAAGCACAGCCGGGGGCGGCTGTGCTACAAAAAGATAGCGACGGGATTACGTCAGCCAGGAAAAAAACACCAGCACAATGCACACGATGGACATGAAGCCGATGATCCACCCGGCTACCCGGCCGGCGTGAAGCCAGATCGGACGCATCCGCTCGTGGCGGGTGGCGGCGTATACCAAACTGACCGCGACGATCGCCGGCAGCGCGTACCATAGGTCGTTGTTCCAAAGTCGAGAGCCATCGGCAAACAGAAAGTTGAACATGGGATGTTGCTTCTCGGTTTAGCAGCCGCCGGCACGGCGACCCGCTCGGGAGTCAATCGGACTCCGTCTCTTTTTCTTTTTTTCCGCCGGGGATGGTCGTCATCGGCCCGGCCCAGGCGTCGTAGATGGCCAACACATTCAACAGTCCGGCGATGGTCGTAAAGACCCACGCCAACTCGAAGTATCGGTTCAACACCCGGTGCAGGTCGTGCAGTGTGGGCTGTAGCTTGTTCGGGCCGTGGTCCCCCTTCGGGCGCGGCGGGGCCATGAACCCGCCCCACCAGACCTTCTTGTTGTGGCTCATTCGGCTGGCCTGTATCAACGCGGGCAGGGCCGGCAGGCCAACGCAAACCTGACACAGATAGGGCCAGGTCCGCTCCCCTTTTTTCCAGGAGAAGTATACTGCCCGGCCGTAGCCGATCTTGCCTTTGCTGTCTTTACACTGTTCGTTGCTGCTGCCGAGGTATAGTCCGAAGACGAACAGTCCCATGATGCAGAGGAAAAACAGCGCGGCCTTTGCCCGCCGCCCTTGATAAAGGTGCCCCAGGCCGGGAATCAGCCAGGCCAAAAAGGCGGCCAGCACCGGGTCTTTCAGGTTGATCGACTCTGGGACCGGTTTTTCTACGAACTTTGCAATCATTTAGTTATTGTAGCCGTTGGTGATGGAAGGCGGAAGAGGGAAGAGAGAAGAGGGAATAACCGCACGATCGCATCCTCTCTCTTCTCTCTTCCCCCTTCTCTGCCGTTGTCCCTCGCTTATGCGTGCATCGGCAGGGGGACCAGCCACTGCTCGAAGAACGCGGCCACCGTTTGCAGCTTCACGCCGGGGTCCCAGCGGCATTGGGCAATTACGCCGCCGGAGCCGAAGTCCAACTCGCGGCGGACGGAAAGGACCGTCTCGCGGAACTCCTCCGTCGTGCCCGGGGTGAGCATCCGCCGGCCGTCGGGTTGGCCCCAAAACGTCACCCGGCCGCGATAGCGCTTGACCAACCGCTCGAACTTCATTAAATGCAGTTGGGTGTGGATCGCGTCGATGCCGACTTTCACCAGGTCGCCGAAGATGTCGCGGATGTTGCCGTCCGAATGGAAGAAGACAAACTTGTCCTTGGCGTGTAGGATTTTGCAGTATTCCAGATAGAACGGTCGGAAGATTTCCCGCCACATTTCCGGGGCGATCAGCAGCCCGTCGGGCGTGCCCCAATCGTCGCGAAAGACTACCCCGTCCACCTCGGTCTCCGCCCAGCGCTCAAGTTCCCGGCAGGCGGCGTCGTGGAGCATGGCGAGCAGGCCGCGGATACCCTTGTGGCCGCGGGCAAGGTCCATCAAGGCCTTCTCGTCGCCGCGGAGGAATCGAAGCCGGTCGAACGGCCGCACCTCGGACCATGCCAGCACAAACCGGCTGGTCTCGGGACACAGCTTGTTCGCCCGATTGAACCGCGAGCGATCGAACAGTTCGGCCGGCGGCTGAAAGGAATCGATCCGGCCCGCTTCGGCCAACGGAGAATGTTTCAACGCCGGCGGATCGCCGTTGCCGGAGTCGCGCCACACGCAACCCCAAACGTCGGTCCATTCGTTCCGCTTTCGCGACTTGGCGGCCGACCGCTTGCCGCCGGTCGGCGAGGTGCGGGGCGTGACTATGTCGCTCGGATAACGGACGGACATCTCCGCCACCTCATCCGCCCGCATCGACTCGACGCCGGGCGGTATCCAAAGGTCTCGGGGAACGCGGGGGACGGGTTCGTGGTTGAGGGTCTTGATGACCAGTTCGCGCGACGTCATGGGAGTAACAAGTTTGGTTTACCTATTAGGAACGAGGATTTTGGCGGCTTTGGCTTGCCTCTTGCAGCCCGTTGAAAAAGTTGGATTTCGGGAATTTGGGCGCCACTGCTGGCTTGTCCAGCAGTGTTTTTCCGGGAGTTTTCCCCATGCACTGCTGGGCAAGCCAGCAGTGGCACCCTTTTT
>JAUWNG010000048.1 GCA_030612765.1 Planctomycetota bacterium | reverse complement strand
CCCCGCGCCGGCCGGGCGGCCCGCGGGGGTGGGGGGGCAGTCCACCGCCCACCCCCGCTGCCGGCCCCCCCGCCGGCCGCGGCTTTATGTCTCTCTTGTCCGACTTAACCTCCGTCGATCGGGAACCCGGCAAGTGGCGGCTGTACGAGTTCCACGAGACGTTTCCGATGGCGGTCGGCGTCGCGCGGGAAGGGGACAGGTCCGATTTGTGCAAAGCACCCTTCGGGCCGCTCCGCGGCAAATCGGACCTGTCCCCTTCGGCGGACCTTGCCCAACTCGGATATCGGGCGATAATATGGGCGATAGCGGCGCCGGCGGGCGCGAACCAGTGGACCTTGTGCGTCTTCCGGCCGGCCGATTCACCGATGGGAGAAGAGTCCGGCTTGGTCGAAGTGCCCATCCCGTCCGGCTGCCGACGGACGCTCTCGATACGGGCGGTCGGCGGCGGGGGGATCGTCGCGTTCGGCGGCCCCGATCGGCTGGACAGGTGGAAGCGGTTCCACGACGATTGGTTCGCCGGTCAGGGCTGGCGGCAGTCGGTCCCTTGGCGTTCGGTCGGAAAAGCATGGTATGCAAAGTATCTCGCGCCCGATTATATCGGCGGCGCGGTTGAAGTCCGCTTTGGCCCGGACGGCCGGGGGGGATTGAGTGGGTTATTGATGATTACGCCGCGGCAGTCGAGGTAGAATACTTTAGCGGCCGCCGGCACGGCGGCCATATAAAAAGAAGGCCGACGTACCGTCGGCCGCTAAACGGGAGTGGATATATGAAAGGCATTCAAGGTCTCATACTGGCGATCGGATTGGGCGTTGCCGGCGCGCTGTTCAATTGGGCGTATCTCGCCGGCAAATCGAGCCAGGAAACAATGGTCTCCTTCGTGGGAATCAAGGGGAACACGACCGTAAACCGCGGCGAAATACTCCGCGACGAAGACCTCGTGCCCGTGCGGATTCCGCAGCGTTTGGTCGGCAATCTCAAGGACTTCGCCGTGCGGTACGACGGCAAGGGATCGGTCGTCGGCCAGAGGGTCTCCCGGAATATGACCGGCGAATGTCTGCTGCTGCGCGAAGACCTCAAGACTCCGCCGCAAAAACTCGATCTGGAAGAGGGCGAGGACGTCTGGTGGATACCGGTCGATACCCGCGCGTTCGTTCCGTCGTTGGTCAAGCCGGGCGACATGGTTTCGTTTCTGATCGGTCGCCCGTCGTTGCCAACGCCGGCGGTCCCCGGTCGCCCAAGAAGTGCCGCGGAGGCCGGCGACGATTTTTCCACCGGACAAATCAAGCCTATCGGGCCGTTCAAGATACTTGCCCTCGGCAATCGCTTGGGCAGCGCCGAGGTGATGCGCGCGGCCAGGATGCCGCAGTTGCAGGAAAACGTGCTGGCGATCCGGGTAAGCGACCACGTTGCCGGTGAGCGCCGGATGGCCGAAAAACTGTGGAGTCTTTTGCAGGCCGCCAACTTTCGCAACGTAGGCGTTACTTTGCACAATAGGAAAAATTAATTCTCCTGGTTCCCACGCTCTGAGGCTGTGAACTTTTGTAGGGTGCGTGAAACGCACCACAACCGATAGTGCATGGTGCGTTTCACGCACCCTACGGATTAGTGTGTTCCCACGGAGGACCGTGGGAACAAGGATAAATTTGCAATTGCGGTGCAGCCATGAAGGTCTGGTACAACAAGGTGAACGAGAGCCGCCGGTCGGTGCTGGAGGTCGACTCGACGGAAGTCACCATCGGCCGCGATCCGTCCAACACCCTTTGCCTGCAAAGCCCGTTGGTCTCGCGGCGTCATGCCGTGGTGCGCATGGTGGACGACAAGTTGCACCTGGAAAACGTCGGCCTGAACAGTTGCGTGGTGGATGACGAGGAAGTCCTCGGCGGGCAAACGGCCGTCTTCACTCCGGGCGCGAAAATCCGCATCTGGCCCTACACGCTCACCTTCGAGGCCGAAAAAGCGGCGACCATAACCCTCGGCGAACTGGAATCGCACCTGCGCTCGATCATGGCCGAGCTGGAGCTGCGCATCCACCGCAAGCTGCTCGAAAGGCTCGATCTCTACGAGTTCGAGACCAATCTGGCCGGCGACAACGAAAGCATCCTCCTGCTGGAAAACAACATCGAGGACGTTTGCCGCGACCTGAAGGTGTTCGCGCCGGAGAACGAGGCTCTGCTGGAAGAGATTACCGGCCTGGTGCTCCGCGACCACCTGATAAACCAACTGATTATGGAGACCGGCACGGAGGAGTATTTCGACCTGGCCGCGCTGAGCACCACCGAGTTCGACGTGCCGGCCACGCTGGTTCCCGAGCGCGAGGTCGAGCTACATTCCCTGCTTCGGTTCGTCCGCGAGCGACTCAAGCTGGAGGAGTGCCGCGACGTGACCGAGCAGGTGCAGCGCGTCGAGACGCGGTTCAACGAGGAGTTCCATCTGGTCCGCCCGCACCTGCACCACGAATTGCGGAAGTATCTGATCCTCCGCACGTTGAAGAAGGACTTGAAGGACACGATTTTTGGGTTTGGGCCGCTGCAAGACCTGCTCCGTGCGCCGACCGTTACTGAGATTATGGTCGTCTCCAGCGATCAGATATACGTCGAGCGTGGCGGGATCATCGAGAAATCGGGGCGTCGGTTCATCTCCGACAAAGTGACCGAGGCGATCATCGAGCGGATCGTGTCCCAGGTCGGCCGTCGGATCGACAAGAGCCAGCCGCTGGTCGATGCCCGGCTCCCGGACGGCTCGCGGGTGAACGCCATCATCCCGCCGCTGGCCTGCAAGGGGCCGACGCTGACCATCCGCAAGTTCCCCGCCCAGCGGTTGACGATGGACGACCTGGTCGAGATGGGGAGCATCAGCACTCCGGCGGCCATGTTTTTGCGGGCCTGCGTAATCGACCGCCGGAACATACTCGTCAGCGGCGGAACCGGCACCGGCAAGACGACCACCCTGAACATTCTCGGCGGCTTCATCCCCTTCAAGGAACGGATCGTCACGATCGAAGACACGACCGAACTGCGGTTGCATCAGGAGCACGTAGTCACCTTGGAGACGAAGCCGCCGAACGTCGAGGGGACCGGCCAGTACACGGTCCGCGACCTGGTGAAAAACGCGCTCCGCATGCGTCCCGACCGGATCATCGTGGGCGAATGTCGCGGCCCCGAAGCGCTGGACATGATTCAGGCGATGAACACCGGCCACGACGGCTCGATGACCACCGTCCACGCCAACAGTTCCCGCGAGGTAATCGAGCGGCTCGAGGTGCTGGTGCTGATGGCGGCCGACCTGCCCATGTCCTCGATCCACCGCCAACTCACTTCGGCGCTGGACCTGATTGTCCACATCAGCCGCCTGCCGGGCGGGGCCAGGGTCATTACCCAGATTACCGAAGTCCTCCGCTACGACGCCGACGAGCAACAAATAATTTTGCACGACATCTTCAATTTCCGCGACGGCGCGTTGCTGCGACCCACCGGCTATCTGCCGTCGTTCGTCGATTCGCTGATCGACAAGGAATTGTTGGACCTGGAGTTTTTGTACGGAAAAGAAGGGGATTGTGAATGATGAATTATGAATTATGAATGATGAATTACAAAAATAAACTCTCCCGTGTTTTTTGTGTATTCATAATTCATCATTCATAATTCATCATTCCCCCTTGAGCTTATGACCTCCAACATTGAAGCGTTACTGGCTAGCTTGTTCGTCGGCATGGCCGTTGCGGCGGCCGGCTGGGCGGCGAGCGACTACCTTGCCGCGGCGCTGGACGCCGCCGAGCGCGACGTCGCCGACAAGCTCCGCCGGCTGCGGGCGACTACCCGCAACGTGCGGAAATACCTCGTCGTCTGGCTGATCGTCATGGCGTGCGTCTTCTTCGGCTGTTGGCTGGGGTTGGACAGCATGATCTTCGCCGTCTTGGCGGCCGTGTTCCTCGCGGCCGCGCCCTGGTATCTGCTGCGGCGGATGGCGGAGCGACATCGGCAGCGGATCGAAGACCAGTTGGCCGACGCGATGGTGACGATGGCCAACGCGGTTCGGGCGGGACTGTCGCTGGCCCAATCGTTGGAAATCCTCGCCGCACAATGTCCCAAGCCGATCAACGCCGAGTTTCATCAGATCGTGGCCGAATACAACCTCGGCAAGCCGTTGGAGCGCACCCTGACCGAGGCCAAGGAGCGGTTGCGGAGCGAAAACTTCGCCCTGTTCGCCGCGGCGCTGTTGGCCAGCCACGAGAGCGGCGGTCGGCTGAACGAAACCATCGAACGCATCGCTCAATCCGTGCTGGAATTGCAACGGCTCGAGCGGAAGGTCCTGGCCGAGACCGCCCAGGCCCGCAAATCGGCCGTCTACATGGCGATGGCCCCGGCGTTTATCCTCGTGGCTTATTACTTCGTCGATCCGATAAACACGAAGCTGTTGTTCACCACGATGGTCGGGCAAATGTTGCTGGCCACCGCGGCGATGTTGAACGTGTTGGCGTATTTATGGGCGAGGGTGCTGTTGAATCCCGATATTTGAGCGGTATAACATGACGACCATATCCATCATCGCCGCGCTTCCATCTGGTTTCGTGCTGCAGACGGCCGGCAGCGCCGTCGTCGGATTGGCCGTCGCGATACTCGCCTGGTGGATCGTCTCCGTCTTGCGGACCGAAGACCTGCAACAGGGGATCGAGTGGCGGTACGACGTCAGCCGGATCAACGAACTGCGGCGGGCCGACTGGTTCTTCCGCCTGCTGCAACCGGCCGTTCAACTGCTGGCGCGAGGCAACCGCAAGGTGTTCCGCGAAAGTCTGCCCGCGGTCGGACGCGAGATTCAAGCGGCCGGTTTGTCCCGGTTCTGGCTGCCCGAGGAATATCTGGGCAAGATCGAGTTGATTGCCTTGTTTTGCGCGCCGATTTTCGTGTATTTCTTCTTCGGCTGGTTCGGCGGCGTCGGGATTGCATTGGCCGTGCTGTTTGTCGCGATTACGGCGTGGCTGTTGCGGCGGCGTCTGGCGGCCCGGGCGAAAGCGCGGCTCCATCAAATCAAACGCCGTATGCCGTTCCTGTTGGACCTGCTGACGCTCCTGATGGAGGCCGGCTCGACGTTCCTCGGCGCGATGAGGCAGGCGGTCGACGAGTTCCAGGGACATCCGATCGCCGAGGAGTTCGGCCGCGTCCTGACCGACATGAACCTCGGCAAGACCCGGACCGAATCGCTGCTGGCCATGCGCGACCGGCTGGCCGACGATGAAATCACCAGCATCGTCGGCTCGATCGTTCAGGGCGAAACGCTTGGCACGCCGCTGGCCAACATCTTCCGCACTCAGGCCGACGTGTTGCGGATCAAGCGGACCCAGCGGGCGGAACTGTTGGCCGGCGAGGCGGGTGTGAACATGCTCCTGCCCGCCGTCCTGATCATGGTCGCCACGGTGTTGATTATTATCGGACCGTTTATGCTGAATTACTTGTACCTTGGGTTATCATTATAGTAGAGGTCGGAGATCAGGGATCAGAGGTCAGACAAGATATGAATCTCGATCCATTATCCGCGCCCTGGTCCCTTGCCTCCGATCCCTGATCCCAGACCTCCGACATGTCCATCAAACTCGACTGTCCCCGTTGCAAGACGCTCCTGCAAGTGCCCAACAAGTTGGCCGGCGGGTACGTGAATTGTCCGCACTGCAAGGGGCGGTTGTGGGTCTCCAAGGACGCGGCGGCCGAGAAGACGCCGACCGCGCCGCTGGCCGATCCACCGACGGAAAAGGGTGCCACTGCTGGCTTGCCCAGCAGTGCGGGGAGAAACACCCGGGAAAACACTGCTGGACAAGCCAGCAGTGGCACCCAAACTTCCGAAAGCCAACTTTTTCAACAGACTGCTAAGCCATCGCCGCCCGCGCCGGCGAAGTCCGATCCGCCGCAGCCCCCTGCACCGCGCAAGAAGGTCGCCCGATTCATCTCGGCCGAGACCGCCGACTCGACGTTGCGGCCGGCCGCCGACGGGAAACTACCCGAGTTGCAGCTCGACGAGGGCGCGATCCGGCGGAAGCCGCAAAAAAAATCATCGTCTATGAATCCCCTGGTGCTGCTCGGCGTTTTGAGCGTCAGCGTGGTCCTTTCGATCGTGCTGGCGATGATCGACCTGGGGTCGCCGGCGGCCCCGCGAAGCGAGCGGAAAGAGCAGATGCGGTATCTAATCGAAAGGGATTTCTTCGGTTCCGGAAACATCGACAACAGGGTGCTGAAGCCGTATCAGATATTGTTGCGCGAGGCACAACGGGCGTATACTCGCGGCGATTGCAAAACCGAACGCAAAAACTACCGCCGCGTGCTGGAGATGCTTCGCGCCGAGCGCGGAGCGGACCGGAAGGGATTGACGGGCAGCCGCCGGCGCGATAAGAAATTGGAAGAAGCGATATCGGTGTTGTTGAGCGGAGGATAGTGGGTAGTAGTAGGCCGGGTTGCAACCCGGCGATTTTGTGCAATTACCACCCGAATATGCCGGGTCACGACCCGGCCTACTAATGACCGATTAGGGACAACACGCAATGGACGGCGCCTCGCGTTATGAAATCGTCGATACTATCGCCCGGGGCGATTTTGCGGTGGTGTATCGTGCCCGCGACCGCAAGTTGGGCCGCGAAGTCGCCATCAAGCAAATCCACCAGCAGTTCCTTGCCGACGACCGGCAATTGGCCCGCTACTGGCAGGAAGCTCAATTGTTGGCCTCGCTGCAACATCCGAACATTTTGACGATCTACGACATCGTCCGGCCCAAGGGATGGCTGATCCTGGAGTTGATGCACGGCAGCCTGCAACCGGCCACGCGGAGCGAGGGGGTCGATCTCGATTTTCTGCGGATCGCGTTGGCCGATTGCCTCGGCGCGCTGGAGTTTCTTCACGCCAACGGCGTCATTCACGGCGACATCAAGCCGAGCAACATGCTGGTCGACGCCCAGGGCCGGGTGAAGCTGGGCGATTTCGGACTGGCCCGACGCGCCAGCAACGAGGAAGGAAGTCTACTCAAAGGCACAACGAAGTACATGGCCCCCGAGTTGGTCTCCGACCAGTTTGGCGCGGTCGGCCCGGCCAGCGCCCTCTATTCGCTGGGGTTTTCGGCCTACGAACTGATGTGCGGGTCGAAATTCGAGACGTTGTTTCCGGGTCTGAGCAGTTTCGGGCGCGATCGGCAGATCGCCTGGATGATGTGGCACGCCGCCGCGGACCGCAATCTGCCGCCGATCGGCCGCGTGCTCGAAGGCGTGCCGCCGGAGTTGACCCGAGTGATTGAACATCTGGTGGTCAAGGACCAATCGAAGCGATGCAAGTCGGCCAAAGAGGCCCTTTGGGAACTGCGGGTCGATCCGTTGCAGGCCGCCGTGGGGCCGAACGAGACGGACGCGGCGGCCGAGGCCGCTCGGGAGGCGGCCGGAAAAAAGAAACGTCGCATGCGTTTCGCCGCGGTGGCGGCATTGGCGTTTTCGGCGGTGCTGAGCGTGCTCATGCTGCTGCCCGAGAAGCCGAAGCCGACCTTGCCCGGTCCACCCGCTCCGACGCGCGGAGTGGTGACCAACGTCTACACGGACGAGTGGCGGCTGGCAATCACCCAGGCGGACGACGGCGTGGCCAAGGAGATTTCGCTCAACCGCTACGACCGCATCTTCATCAACGACAAGTCGCGCCTGTTGCGCGATCTGAGGCCGCAAGACCGGATCGTGATTTCGCACGTGCTCGATCAGTCGGGACGCCGGATCACCGAAATCCACGCCTTCCGCCCCGAGATCGGCCGCGGCCGGATCAAAACCGTCGAGGCCGGCCGGCGGCGGATCACGCTGGCCTTCGACGAAGGCGACGGTCGAACGGGCGAGCTGGAAGTCGCCGTGCCGGACGATCTAAAAATCACGTTCAATGGGCTGAATCAAATCGACGGCCGGCCCGTCGCGCTGGCCGATCTGCTGCCCGACGATCGGGTCGCGGTCCATCACATCGGCGGCGAAACGGGGCGCGAAGCGACCGAGCTGTCGGTCGAGCGGGTGGTCACAATCGACGGCGTGATCCGCGATCTCGACGCGGATAATGGACAAATGACCATCTCGGTCGGTCCCGACGACGATCCGCGATTGCTGACGCTTCCGTTCGCGCCGAAATGCGAAATCACGATCAACGGCCGCCGTTTCATCGACGCAAAGTTGCTCGAGCCGGCCGATCTTCGCCCCGGCGACGTGGTCGGCGTCGCCCACGACACCCGCGTGGTCCGCGTCGGCGCCTATCGCGTTTTGGGTCAGGAGGGTGTGATTCGGACGGTGCATTACGACGCCAAAACGATCGACGTGGTTGGCCGGCGGGGCAAACCGACGACCTATTTTATCGGCTCGAAATGCAAAATCACCCTCGGCGGCGACGCGGTAAAACTGAGCGACCTGCGCAAAGGCGACGTGGTCGAGGTAGCCCACGATTCGCCCGAGGCGACTCGGCCCGAGGCGATTTCGGTCTCTGCCCGACGCCTCTCCGACCGATCGCGTTGGGCGCTGCTGATCGCCAACGAGAACTTCGAGGACCGCTCGCTGAGCCGGCCTGAACACGCCGCCGCCGACGCGAAGCTGCTCCGCGGCGCGCTGGTCGGCCGCTACAAAGTGCCCTTGGACCAGACGCTGACGCTGACCGACGAAAGTCTGGTCCGCCTCGAGCAGAGCGTCCCCGATTTCCTCGGCCGGTTGGGCGCGGACGACAAGCTGTTGGTCTACGTCGCCGGCCGGGCGTATCGGAACGAGGACGGCAAGGTGTATTTGGCCCCGCGAAGTTTCGATCTCCGCCGCATGAACGTCACCGGGCTTCCGCTGCAGTGGCTGGTCGATCGGTTGGAGAGCTGCAAGGCCAAGGAAAAGCTGTTGCTGCTGGATTGCGGCCGGGCGGGCGACGGGGCCGACCTCGATAAGGAACCATCCTCGGCCGAGATGATCGGCACGCTCGATGCCCCGCCGGGCCGAGCGGCCCTGCGGACCGTCACCGCCATCGCCAGCAGCAAGGCGGGTGGGCGCGGCGCCGTTTGGTCCGAGAAGGGACACGGCCTGTTCGCCGTACTGGCGGCCGAAGGCTACTCGGGCGCGGCCGACAAGAACCGCGACCTCCGTATCGAGCCGACCGAGTTGTTCGGCTTCCTTCAGAAGGCGATTGTCTCGCCGGCCGAGAAACTCGCCGTCGCCCAGTCGCCGGAATTGTTCCTGCCCGACAACCGCCCGCCACGGCTGAGCGAACAGGCGAAGACCGCCATCCGCCGCCTGGCCGCCTACCTCGGACAGATTCGGATCGATATCGAGGCGGCCGGGAACGATTACCGCTCGGCGGCGCGCGCGTCGGGCAAGGAAATCGAGCCGCGGCTGCTGTTCGGACTGCTGTTGATGAAGCACAAGCAGCGCGACGCGGCGACGAAACACTTCGAGGAAGTCCACCTTCAGCAGCCCGACTTGCTCCTGCCGCTGGAGGCCATCGCCTGGATGCGTTTCGAGCGGCGGGCATACCAGTCAGGCGTAAACGAGCTAAAGGAATTGGTCTCGAAGGTTCCTCCGCCGAAAAAGCCGGGCCAGCCGTATCCCCAGTCCGCGCGGCAAGTTTTCTATTGGGTCGGCCAACTCCGGGAGTACGCGGCCTGTGCGGCCGAGGAGATCCGCCGCCCTTCGGCCGCCGCGCTTGCCGCGCTCGACGCGGCGGTCGCCCGCGCGGGGGTCGAGGCACAACGTTTCTACGATCGAGGCCGGGCGAAGTCGCGCGACATTCACGCCGATTTCGACAAACGGATCGCCGCCGCGACCAGCGGCGCCGAAGCCGCCAAACAGAAGATCGAGCGCCGCCGCATCATCCACTACGTAGACTTCCCCTACGATCGGATATTGCGGCAGATTCTCGCCGGCTTGGATCGGTAAGTAGATTGCGGCGTTGAATGTATCTCTCGATCGGTGGTAATGTGGCCGAAACGCCCGCCGGCTGCGACCGGCGGGGGCGATAAACGCCGAACTTCCCCCGCGACCGCAGTCGCGGGGCGTTTGAAGCCTACATCCGCTTGACCTTGCACTTCGGCAGCGCCCGCCGCAGGCGTTCGGCGGCTTCCTTGCTTACCCTGGTCTGATTCAGATCGAGCGATTTGAGATTTTCGAGGTTCTTGAGGTGTTCCAGGCCGGCGTCGGTGATCTTTGTCAGGCTGAGGTTCAAGTTCTCCAAACTGGTCGTCGCGCCGAGCGCCGCCAGCCCGGCGTCGGTGACATTGGTGTCGGTCAGGTTGAGGTATTTTAGATTCTTCAGCGTCGAAAGGTTTTGCAGCCCGGCATCGGTCACTCGGGTGTGCCAAAGATTGAGCCATTGCAGTTTGGAAAACTCGGCGAGGCGGCGCATGGCGTCGTCGTCGGCTTGAGTTTCGCTCAAGTCCAGTTTTTCAAGCCCTTTGGCGTTTTTGATGTGTTCGAGTCCCGAGCCGGTGATCGCCGTGTCGCGGACGGAAAGCCGCCTCAGCCGTTTCAGCCCCTTCATGGCCTTGAAGGCGTCGTCGGTGATGTAGTAGCAGCGGAAGACGACGAGGTCCTCGATTTTGTCGAGTTTCTCCAATACTTCCAGCCCCTCGTCGGTGATTTGTGCGTCTTCGATGGAGAGAGATTTCAGTTGCGTCATGCCCGCCAGATGCGCCAGGCCCGCGTCGGTCACGGCGGTGTTGCGGAGCTTCAGACAACGGAGGTTCGTCAGGCCTTTGATCTGCTCCAATCCGGCGTCGGTGACCTGTACGCAACCGCGCAGGTCCAGCAAGCGGAGTTTTTCGAGGCCCTTCAGTTCGGCCAGTCCGTCGTCGGTGACGTTGTTGTAGAGGAGCGAGAGATATTTGAGGTTGGTCAGTTTTTTGACGTGCGCCAATCCGGCGTCGGTCATGTACGTGCTTCGGCGGAGGTTGAGCGACCTCAGTTGCGGCATCTTTTCGAGGACTTCCAGGCCCGCGTCGGTGACTTCCGTGTTTTCCAAGACCAGATCGGTGAGCTTGGGGAAGGCCGCGAGTCGTTTAACGCCTTCGTCGTGAATCTCGGCGCCCCAGAGCATTAGTTTCCGCAGATCGGTCAACTGGGCGAGCAGTTTCACGTCGGCGTCGGTGGTCTGGCATTCCATGAGGTCCACGGCAACGACGCGCTTGTCGGCGTCATATTTGATTTTGCCGCCGAGGGCCTCGACGCGCTGAATCGCGTCGGACTGTGTGGCAAGTGAGGTGTTGGGATTGATCAGGCAAAGAAGCCCCACGGCCAAAAGCGGAGCGAATCGACGTTTCATCACACGAACTCTCCTTTCGCGGTCCAAATGGATCGAGGGAAACACCAATCAGGGTAACGGATAACCGGAAAGCGTGCAAATAGAGGACTGCGGGGTGTGTGGCAAGCGGAGCATACCCCCGGCCGGGCGGGCGCGGGTCTGGTAATACTTGCAAAAAACCGCTTTGGCCGCTATTCTGAATGTTTAATGCGATGGCATACGATTCATACCGTGCCATCCTCCCACCCCGCGCCGCGGCTAAAACGTTTCATGCCGAATTGTCCTCTTTTTCAACATCGGGAGTAAATATCCATGTCACATCGCACTAATCGTCGCCGATTCCTGCAAGCGTCCGCCGCGACGGGCGTCGGCTTTTGGGTTGCCGGCGGCGTCCAAGCCAAGGAAAGCACCTCGCCCAACGAGCGGATCGCCTTCGCCGGCATCGGAATCGGCGGCAGGGGATCGAACGATTCGGCAGACGCCGGAAAAGCCGGCGAGATGGTCGCCATCTGCGACGTCGACGAGAAGTTTCTGAACGTCGCGGGCGAGAAGAGGTTTCCCAAGGCCAAGCGTTACACCGATTTCCGCAAGATGCTCGACGAGATGGGCGATCGTCTCGACGCGGTAACGGTCAGCATCCCCGATCACGTCCACACCGCGGCGGCGTTGATGGCCATGCGGATGGGCAAGCATTGTTTCTGCCAGAAACCGCTGACCCGCACGATCTACGAGGCGCGTCTGATGGCCCGAGTGGCCCGCGAGCAAAACGTCGCTACGCAAATGGGCAATCAATTCAACGCCGACAATTCTTTCCGTAGGGCGGCGGCGGTCATTAAGTCCGGCGTGCTGGGCACGATCACCGACGTCCACGTGTGGACCAACCGGCCGACCTGGCCGCAGGGGAGCGATCGAGCCAAATCCGTCCCCTGTCCGAAACATCTGGATTGGAACGTCTGGCTGGGGCCGGCGCCCGTGCGTCCATACGCCAACGGCTATCACCGTTTCGCCTGGCGCAGTTGGTGGGATTTCGGCAGCGGCGCCTTGGGCGACATGGCCTGCCATACGGTGAACCTCCCCTACATGGCCTTGAACCTCCGCGATCCGGTGGCCGTCCAGGCCGAAACATCCGGGCACAACGGCGACTATTTTCCAAAATGGTCGATCATCAATTTCGACTTCCCGGAGTTGGACGGCCGGCCCCCGGTCAAGTTCACTTGGTACGACGGCGGCAAGCGGCCCGGTCGGGAACTGTTTGAAGGCGAGTCGGTTAGTAAAAGTGGTTGTCTGGTGATCGGCGAAAAGGGGAAACTTTTCGCGCCGGGCGACTATGCCGGATCGGACGACGACGGCGAACCGCACTTGATCGGCGGCGCCGAGATGCCCGAGGTCGAGTGGGTCGAATCGCCCGGCCACTTCGAGGAATGGGTCCGCGCGATCAAGGGGGGCGAGCCGGCCATGTCGAACTTCCCCGACTATGCCGGAGGATTGACCGAGACCATTCTCCTCGGCAACCTGGCCGTCTGGGTAGCCGCCACCGGCAAGGGCGAACGGGTGCAGTGGGACGCCAAGAACATGAAATCGACCAACGTCGCCGGCCTGGAAACGATCATCAAGCCGATTTATCGCCCGGGCTACACGCTCGACGTGGCCGCATCCACCCCGGCCGTGCCGATGCAACGGCAGCGGCGTAGAATTTCCGGCCGTTGATTATTGTTCTCGTTCCCACGGTTCTCCGTGGGAACGCGCCGCACAAGACGCTCCGCGTCGCACAAATCGACGCAGAACGTCGAAAAACGTGGGTTTCCACGCGCAGCATGGGAACCAGGCAGATTTCCCCAAGCCCACAGGGTTGCAACCCGTGGGCTTTTCTATTGGTACATTGCTCTCCCTTGATTTACCGGCAAGTCAATCTATAATGGATGGGTGGAGGCAGGAATGAAACTTCGTGTTTATCTTGATACGTCGGTTGTAAGCGCTTTGCATGACTATCGAGATGCAACTAGACAAAGGGAAACCGTAGAATTCTGGAAGCGTCTCGATGAATTCGAGGTTTCAGCTTCGGACTTGACGCGTCAAGAGTTGGAGCAGGTTGCCGACTCCGATTTGCGGGGCAAGCTCAAGGAATCGCTTCAGCGGATTTCGCTCCACCGACTGACCGAAGAGATGAAAAGCCTGGCTAGACGTTACGTTGCGGCGGGAGTCTTTGCGCCCGCGATGTTCAACGACGCATTGCACGTGGCTGCCGCCGTACTAACCCGCCAGGACGTATTGGTGTCTTGGAATTTCAAACACTTGGTGAATCGGCGCCGACGCGCGCAAGTGAATCAAGTTAACATCCTGAATGGGTTGCCGACAATTGACATTGTTGCCCCGCCGGAGATATAAGAAGTGACGGCTGTTTCTTGCTTCAACTTCACTTCCGTTGCGAAAGAGGCGGAAATTTCACCCGATAAGTTGCGTGAACTCTGCGCAGTAATTCGGCGCGATTTTCCCGCCGATGACATGCTCTATGAATTGCACGTGCTCAGGGCATGCATGGCCGTTCGGGACGGGCTAATTGGCCTTGACGATGTGTTGCGAACCGAGTCTGAGCCGCGGGCTGTATAGTCTACCCGGTTACAATCGGCCGCCGAGCGTGGACATCACCCGATCGGTGATCGATTGGATCAGTGCTTCCTGGTCGGTCGATACACCGGCGATGGACGAACCGTTGCCGTCGGCCGATGGGGCGCTCTTCGTGCCGCAGAAGCTCGGCGACTGGAACGCCTTGGGGGACACGCCCGACTCCTGCCAACTCTCACGGAAGGTGTCGTTGGCGCAGATGTCGCAGTTTTTCGCCTCCAACCGGGGATCGGCATAGCCCCATTTCTGCTTCAGGTCAAGCAGAGCACGGGCCTCCGGCTCGCTGAAATAATTGACCGAGCCGAGTCCCCGGGCCAACATCAACATGCGGCAGTAGGCGTCGAGGATTTCCGTCCACCAGTAAGCCTTCTCCACGCTTTCGCCGAAGCTCACCGTGCCGTGGTTGGCCAGAATTATCACGTTCGACTTGTGGACGAACGGCAGGATCGTGTCGGCGAACTCCTGGCTGCCGGGGGTATCGTACTTGGCGATCGGCACGTCGCCGAGAAAGATTTCCACCTCCGGCAAGACGCACATCGGCACCGGCTCGCGCGCGATGCCGAAGGCGGTGGCATGCGGCGGATGACAATGCACCACCGACTTGATCTCCGACCGCTCCTTCATGATCGCCAGATGCAGCTTGATCTCGCTGGTCATTTTCCGCCGGCCGCCCGTCTGATTCCCTTCCATGTCGACGACGCACAGATCGTCGGGCTTCATGAAGCCCTTGGAGATCATCGTCGGCGTGCAAACGACCTGGTTTTCTCCGGCGCGGTAGCTGATGTTGCCGTCGTTGGCGGCGGCGAAGCCCTTTTTATACAGCCGTTCGCCGATCGCGCAGATTTCCTGCTTGATTTTGTGAATGTTCACCATGTGTGTTCCTCGTGTAGGCCGGGTCGAGACCCGGCTGAATGTTTGCCGGGTTGCAACCCGGCCTACGATTATTTCAATGTCGGCGTTTCGTAATCCAACGTGTCGAGTATCGCCGCGTTGTAGGCGTCGATCGGTTTGATTTCGGGGTGGAACGGCATGGCGGCTTCGCGTCCCTCGCTGATTGCGATGCGGCTGCCGATCCCCGCCCCCAACTCGTCGAACACGGCGATTTCCTCCAGCCGTTGGTCCCAACGGCCGGCGAGGTTGTCCCAGCTCAACGGAGTGACCAGCTTGATCCGCGCGCCGGTCAGGCTCGGATGGGCGCGATTGAGCGTGACCGTTCCCACCACGTCGGCAATTCGCATCGCATCGCTCCTAAATAACATTGTGTGATTCCGGGAGAAAAACAGTTTAGCCCCGGCGTCTACGCCGGGCGCGCTGCACAGCGGCAAAATGGGCGTTTGTTCCCGGCGTGGACGCCGGGGCTAAACAAGCGGCATCCTCCCAATATCGTGCAAATCCATTTATGCCAACCTCTCGCTAAAAACCGCCGGGCAAGAACGCGTCCCGCCGCGGGCGAACTCCGCAACAATCTGTTTCAATTGGAAAAAACTCCCTGCCCGCGGGTCGGCAACCAGCAGGTTGGCCCCGACGGCGGCGGCGGCTCGGGCCACTTCCGGCGCGCAGAAACCGCCGATTGCCCGGACCCCCGGCAGCCGGTTCGCCAAACACAAACCCGCCGCCGTGTGTGGAGTCAACAACACGCCGAGTGTATCCGACCGCGATGTTTCCTTCGCCAGTTCATCCACTGCGGCAATCAGGCAATCCGAATCCGAACGTTCCACGCTAAATCCCTCGCGGTCAAGCGCGGCCGCCAACGGCGCGGGGTCGAAATCGGTCCCCAAGGTTATCATTGCCAGGCGAACAGCCTCCTTGCGGCTATCCGATGGATCGACATATTCCAGGGCGATCCCGCGGCGGAGCAATTCGTCGCGCACCGCCGGCGTGACGACCGCCCGGCGCGAGACCACGACCCGACGCACCGAATCCAACCGGCCGGACAGTTCGTCGATCGAAACCACGCGGGAAGTCAGTACCAACTCGCCGTCATGGGAATCAACGCCCCGGGACTGCGGTCCCGGGGGTGGGCTGTGGGACAGGTTGGCAACCTGTCCTACGTTTTCCTCCGGCGCAGCACCGAGTTCGGCCAACACCTCGCGCACTACCAGGTCTATGTCAATTGACGGCTTGCTCACGGATCACGAATTCCTAATACCGACCAGCGGACGGGCGAGTTCTTGTCGCCCAACAGTTCGCGGGCGCCGATCCCATCGCTGGTAATTATCACGGTTTGTCCTTTTCCGGCCCCGAGCGAATCGACCACCAGGATCGGATCCCCTTCGATTGTTTTTCCGTCGGCCTGCAGCGCCATAACCAACAGCAGCTTCCAGCCTTCCATCGAAGGATGTTTTATCGTGGAGGTGGCGTTGCCCATTACGCGGCCGAGATACATCTGACAAATCCTTTACTCTTCCGAGATGTTTTACTGGGCACTAAAGTGCCCAGCCCTCCAGAAAACCCAGCCCTACAATCGTCGTTCGTTGTCGTTGCCCGTATCTCTCCCCTCTCCCCTCTCCCCTCTCCACTCCTCGTCTATTTCCCCAGTATCCGCAGATCGTCGATCATCGAGCAACGGCGTTCGCGGGTGAACGTCATCGGGTTTGTCACGCCCTCGCCGGTCGGACCTGCGATGGAAAACGAGCAATATCCTTCTCCGCCTAGTCCGAGTCCGGCGGTGCTCGGTCCGTTTTTGACGAACAACGTCGTATCCAATGCCTTGCCCGTCTTAGTCATGTTGCGGACGTTGTTCGAGTGGATGATCGCCGTGTGCCGGAAGCCGTGTTCGCTGCGGAGCGCCTTTTCGATCGCCTCGTCGATGTCGCGACAGCGGACGAAAGGGACGAAGGGCATCATCTGCTCGACCGGCACGAAGGGGTTCGACTCGTCGGTCTCGCCGAAGAGCAATTCCACCTCGGGGGCGACGTTCTTTCCGGCGGCCCGCGCCAGCACCACGGCGTCGCGGCCGATAAACTCTTTTCGCGCCGCGTCGTGCTTGTCGTCGCCTTGGCCGACGGTGGTGATGGCCTCTTTGGTCAGGTTTTGGATTTCGGCGTTGTTCAACCGCACGGCGCCCGCCCGCTCCATTGCGGCCATAAGTTGATCGAAGATCGCGTCTACGGCAAAGACCTGTTTTTCGGCGATACACAGCAGGTTGTTGTCGTATGCCCCGCCGAGGATGATCGACCGTGCGGCGCGGTCCAGATCGGCGGTCTGGTCGACCACGACGGGCGGATTTCCGGGACCGGCGATGATGGCTCGTTTCGCCTGTTGCATGGCCGCCTTGGCCACGCCCGGCCCGCCGGTCACGCAGATCAGATCGATGTCCGGGTGCTGGAACAGTGCGTTTGCCGATTCGATGGTCGGCTCGGTGATCAGACAAATCAGGTTGTCCAGCCCGAGGTCGCGGTAAATCGCCTCGTTGAATCGCCGGACGCCCTCGGCCGCGATGCGTCGCCCGCTGGGATGCGGATTGAATACGGCCGTGTTGCCGGCGGCGATCATGTTGATGGCGTTGCCGGTTATCGTGGGCAACGAATGGGTCACCGGCGTGACCGCGGCAATCACGCCGAACGGCGCGTGTTCGATCACCGCCAGGCCGTGGTCGCCGCTGAAGACCTCGCTCCGCATGAACTCCACGCCCGGCGCCAGTCGGCCGACCGTTTCGATCTTCTCGATTTTGTGCGACAGCCGACCGATTTTGGTCTCTTCCATTTCCATCGTGCCCAGCTCGACCGACTGATCGACGGCAATTCGCCGGATGTGGGAGATGACCCGGCGGCGGTCTTCGATCGAACGGCGCGAAAGCTGCTCGAAAGCATCACAGGCGGCCGCAACGGCCCGATCAACGTCGGTAAACATGCCGAATCGCCCCTGAACGTCGCCCAGCGCCGCGGCGCCGTCGCCGTTGCCGCTCAATCGCGTGAGAACCTGCTCGACCACGCTTCGGACCAGAGTTTCGTCGATTTGCATGAGAGTTTTCAGTTTTCAGTTTTCAGTTTTCAGTAGTCAGACCCGGAAGCATTGAAAAAACGTTCATTGCGAAACCGCAAGCGAACAGCAGCATTTCCGAATCTCAAATCCCTCATCCTTCATCCCTCATCCTTCATCCCTCTCCCCTCCTTGTCATACACGCACGCATGATCGACGTGAACGGTGTCGATGATGCCGACGATGACCGTGTCGATCGGCAGCGACTTTGTCGTGGGCGTGAGCCGGGCACTGGAGCCTTGGGTAATCAACACGAACTCGCCCTCGCCGGCCCCCACGGTATCCACCGCGACCATCGAACGGCCGGTGGTCGTCAGACTGCCGCGGGTTTTCGGCTCGAGCCGATAGGGTTCGACAATCAGCAGCTTGTGGCCGACAATCGAACCGACCTTCTCGGTGGAAACGAGCGATCCGGTAACTTTTGCGATCAACATGGCGTTAGCCCTCCGAGAGCAATTTTGCGGCCTGCCGGGCGACGATAAGTTCCTCGTTCGTGGGAACGATCCAAATTTGCACCCGGCTGTCGGCGGCGTTGATTTTCGCTTCGCCCGCGGCCGACTCGTTCGCTTTCACGTCGAGCACGATTCCCAATTCCTCCAGGTCGCGACAGACGGCGGCTCGAAACGCGGGCCGATTCTCGCCGATGCCGCCGGTAAAAACGATCGCGTCCGCGCCGCCCAACTCGACCAGATACGCGCCGAGATAGTGTCGCACGGCAGCGGCGAAAACGTCCCACGCGAGCTTCGCCCGAGCGTCGCCGTCGCCGGCCGACTTCTCGATGTCGCGGAGGTCTCCGCTCGTGCCGCTAAGCCCCAACAAGCCGCTCCGGTCGCTCAATTCGGCAAGCAGTTTTTCGAGCGTTTTCCCGGTGCGTTTGATCACCGCCGGCAGCACGAACGGGTCGAAGTCGCCGGCGCGGTTGTTTTGCGGCAGTCCGCTTTGCGGGCTGAAACCCATGCTGGTGGCCGCGCTCCGCCCGTCGCGGATCGCGCACATGGAACTCGATCCGCCCAGGTGGCAGGAAATGATCCGCAGCCCCGGCCCGATCAATTCGGCCGTCCGCTCGGCGATGTACCGATGGCTGGCGCCGTGGAAACCCCAGCGGCGCACCAGACATTCCTCCGCCCAGTCGTAAGGGACGGCGTAGTAGCGGTTGTAGTCGGGAATGGTGCGGTGGAAGTCGGTCTCGAATGCCGCCACCAGCGGGATCTCGGGCATCTTTTCGCCCAGCAGCCGCATGGCGGCGACGTAAGGCGGATTGTGGGCCGGCGCCACGTCGGCAAACTCCTCCATCGCCGCCAGCACGTCGGGCGTTACCCGTTGTACGCCGCTAAGTCGTCCGCCGTGGACCGTCTTGAAGGCAATGGCCGAGATTTCCGACGAATCCGCGAGGCAACCGGTTTGCGGGTCGGTCAATTGGGCCAGACACTGGCCGACCGCCTCGGCATGGTCCGCTACCCGCACGGTCCGCTCCTGCCGCCGGTCGCCGATCTCCGCCATGCACCGGCTCTCCGGCGAACCGATCCGTTCGACACTGCCGCGCGCAAGCTGCACCCGGCCGGCCATGTCGAACAGCCGGTACTTGAAACTCGTCGATCCGAGGTTGGCAACGAGGATTTTCATGGCAATTTCGGGGCTCGGGGCTGGGGATTCGGGATTCGGATACATTGCGTTCCCGAATCCCGAACCCCGATCCCCGAATCCCGCTCTTTCCCTAACTCATATACGCCGCGACCACACCGTCGGCGGGCCGGGGAATGATGTGGCTGGCAATCAGTTCTCCGACCTGCGAGGCGGCGTTGGCGCCGGCCTCGACCGCCGCCCGCACGCTCCCCACGTCGCCGCGGACAATGGTGGTCACCAGTCCGCCGCCGATCTGCACCCGCTTGACGATCCGCACGTTGGCGGCCTTGGCCATCGCGTCGGTCGCTTCGACCAACGAAACGAGGCCCTTGGTTTCAAGCAATCCAATGGCGTCTTGCATCGTAGTGTTTTCCCTTTTTCTAATGGTTCTTGAAGTTAATTTATCTAACTGGACTTGCGCAATATTGTGAGGATGTCGCTCGTTTAGCCCCGGCGTCCACGCCGGGACCAAATGGTCAATTTTCCGCTACGTCGCGCTCCCGGCGTGGACGCCGAGGCTAAACGAGATTCTCCCGGGAATCGCGTTGGTTCATTTATCCCGCGGCCTTCTTGCCGGACGGTGGCAGGACGGTGTCGAGGTCTTCGTGCGGTCGAGGAATAACCTGCACGCTGACCACTTCGCCGATTCGCCCGCCGGCGGAGGCGCCGGCGTCGGTGGCGGCCTTCACCGCGGCCACGTCGCCGGTCACGAACACGCTGACCAGCCCGCTGCCGACCTTGTCCCAGCCCAAGAACTGGACGTTGGCCGCCTTTAGCATCGCGTCGGTGGCCTCGACCAGGACCACGAAGCCGCGGGTCTCGATCATCCCCAACGCTTCCATTGTTTTCGCCATGTTCATTTCTCCGAAAGGTAGTGGCCAGTGGTCGGTGACCAGTGGCCGGCGTGGTTAGTGATAGGTAATCTGAATCTAAAGATGGTTGTCATAACTGTTTTTTTCCGGCCACTGGCCACTGACCACTGACCACTACTCCTTTAACAATTCCACGCTGGTGGCGTGGTCGATGTCGCAAGCATTGCCCTCGTCCGTGTCGAGGTGTATTTCGAGCTTGATTTTTTCGCCTACCCGCACCAATAGATCGTGGAACGTCGTGGGACAGCGCGATGCGACGCGAAGATTCATGCGGTCCCCGTCGGCCATGCCGTAAAACTCAGCATCGGTGGGCGACATGTGTACGTGCCGCTCGGCGCGAATCACTCCGCGGCTGAGTTCCACCACGCCCTTTGGCCCGACCAGCACGCAGCCGGGCGTGCCTTCGATGTCGCCGCTGGCGCGAACCGGCAGGTCGATACCCAGCGAAATCCCGTCGGTCAGCGCCAATTCGACCTGGATTTCCGGCCGCGTGGGGCCTAGAATCCGCACGGTGGGCAACATCCGACGCCGGGGACCGACCACCATTACCGTCTCTTCGGCCGCGAAATAACCGTCCTGATACAAGTCTTTCACCACGGTCAGTTTGTGGCCGGCGCCGAACAACGATTCCACGGCCTCGTCGGTCAGGTGGACGTGACGCGCGGATACGCTAATCACCAGGTTCGGTTTGCCCGGCGGACCGCCGACCTGCGCCAAAACGATCTCGCGGACAATCCGTTCGACGGTGCTTCGATCAATGGTGGACGGTGCGATGCTCATGTTTTCCGATTGTTTAGCCCCGGCGTCCACGCCGGGGGACCACGTGGGCACGGCCGCTAAACGGTCATTTGTGTGTTTGTTTCCGCCACGATCAAGTTCACTCCCGCCGCCCGTACCTTCTCTCGCCACTCGGTTGTAATGCCGTCATCGACGATCAATTGATGCACGGCGTTCAACGGACAGAGGTGCGTGAGGCTTTGATGGCCGAACTTTGTGCTGTCGGCCACTACGATCACCTCGGCGGCCGCCCGCATCATTGCCCGTTCCGTTTCGACCAGCATCAAATCATTGTTGAAGAACCCGTCGTCGCTGACCCCCGCCACGCTGAAGATCGTCTTCCGCACCCGCACCATCGACAACATCCGATCGGCATAAGGGCCGCGAGCGACCCCCGACCGCGGGCAGATGTTTCCGCCAATCAATACTAGGTCGCTGCCGGCGTCGGAGGCGAACAGATTGGCCACCGGCAGCGAGGTGGTCAGGACATGCAAAGGACGGCCGACGAGCAAACGGGCCAGTTCGTAGGTGGTGCTTCCGCCATCCAGAAGTATGGTATCGCCGTCTTCGATCAATCGCTGGGCGACGGCGGCGATCGACTTCTTTTTGTCCCATTCCGCCGGTTGTTGGGCGTCGAAATGGGGTAGTTTCGGCGAAACGCCCGTGTAAAGCACGCCGCCGTGTATGCGTCGTGCCGCCCCTTGTTTCTCCAACTGGTCCAGGTCGCGGCGGACCGTCGATTCAGAGACCTCAAGCTGTTCGGCCAGCTCCGGCAATGACGCGAATCGCCGAACGCGGACCAACTCCAACAAGTGATTTCGGCGTTCTTCGACGAGCATAAGGCACCGGTCAAAAAGACTAATGACATCCTCTGCTCAGATTATCCCACATAATCCGAAAGATTGCAAGCAGATATTTGGAGATATGTGATAAGATATGAAATAAATATGGCACGAATGGGGTTCGGGACTGGGGGTTCGGGACTGGGGGTTCGTCAATTTCCCGTCCCCGACCCCCCGATCCCCCGAATCCCCGCCCCCCCCTAATCCCTCACTCTCATCCGCACGCTGCCCGGGTGGACGCAGGCGAGTTGTCCGATCAATTTCATGGCGTCGGCCACGTCGCCTTTGGGCGAGGTGTGGGTCATAATGACCAGTGGGACCGCGTTGGAGGAGGAGTCTTCCTCGGTTTCGTGCTGGATGACCGAGGAGATGGAGATGTTGTGCCGGCCGAGTATGCCGGTGATTTCCGACATCACGTTGGGCCGATCATCGACGTTCAGGCGCAGATAGAAGCGGCTGGGCACTTTGGCCGGATCGCGCAACGGCACGGGCGATTCCACGTCGGCCGGCCAGAAGTTCAACGTCCGGAAGGAAATGGCGCTGCGGCCGATGATCGTGTCGATCAGGTCGGCGACCACGGCCGAGGCGGTGGGCATCTGGCCCGCGCCCAGGCCGTGCAAAAACACCCGGCCGACCGCGTCGCCGACGACGCGGACCGCGTTGTAAGCCCCGCGGACCTCGGCCAACGGCGTCCCATGCCGGACCAGCGTGGGCGAGACGTGCAGTTCGAGTCCCTCGGGCACCAACTCGGCCACTGCCAACAGCTTGATGGTGTAACCGAGTTCCCGCGCGTAGCGGACGTCGTCAATGTCCACCACGTCGATGCCGACGCGGGGGATTTCGTGCCAATCGACTCGGGCGCCGAAGGCGAGGTGGGCTAGAATGGCGAGCTTCTGCGCGGTGTCGCCGCCGCCCACGTCCAGCGCGGGGTTGGCCTCGGCGTAGCCGCATTGCTGGGCCTCGGCCAAAGCCACGGCATACTCGCTGTCGTTCTCCTCCATCTGCGTGAGGATAAAGTTGCTCGTGCCGTTGAGTATGGCGTGTATGGACTCGATCTGATTGGCCGTCAGACATTCGGTGATCGCGGCGACGACGGGCATCCCTCCGGTCACGGCGGCCTCGAAGGCGATCGAACGCCCCACCCTTCTCGCCCGCTTGAAAATCTCCGCCCCATGCTCGGCCAAGAGGGTCTTGTTCGCCGTGATCACGTCCTTGCCGCTATCGAGCAGCTTGAGCATAACCGATCGCGATGATTCCGCGTCGCCGACCAGTTCCATGACGGCGACGATTTCGGGGTCGTCGAGAACGCTGTCCAAGTCCGCCGTCAACAGTCCCGGCGGCAAGGCGTAGCTTCGCGGCCGCTTCAGGTCGGGGTCCACCACCCGGACCAATTCCACTCGTTTGCCCGCATACCGGGCGATCCGCTCACTGTTGTTCAACAATAGACGGGCAACGCCGGAACCGATCGTGCCATATCCGACAATGGCTACCTTTGCAACTTCCATATTTGCACCGAGTAGTTGTGAGAACTCGTGATTGTAGGAGGCGACTCCAGTCGCCGAATTTCCGGGGTTATCGCATCGCCATCGGCGTCTGGAGACGCCTCCTACAAGAAGCCCCCGAGCAGCACAATCCGCTATCGTATGACGCACGGCCGAGGACCGTCAAGTGGGTATTGCAATACGCCGTGAAATTGTGATACTAAACCACTTGCCTCGGGTGTATTCCCCCGGGGCTAAATACAGTCAATTATAGCTCAGGATGCGTTCATCAGATTGAGCCGTTTTCACCCCGTTCAGCAAAGGACCATGCCTTGAACCCCACAGCCCTCGATTTCTTCCGCACGCTACTTGAAACCCCCAGCCCGTCGGGATACGAAAACGCCGTGCAACAGCTCGTCCGCGATTACGTCAAGGATTTCGCCGACGAAGTTCGCACCGACCTGCACGGCAACGTCATCGTGGTGAAGAACCCCGACGCCCCGTTTCGGGTCATGCTGGCCGGCCACTGCGACCAGATCGGCCTGATCGTCCAGCACGTCGATGACGAGGGGTTTTTGTACGTCCGGCCCATCGGGGGCTGGGATCCGATCATTCTCGTCGGACAGCGGATGACCGTCTGGACCGAGGCAGGACCGGTCTTCGGCGTGATCGCCCGAAAACCGATCCACCTGTTGGACGAGGAGGAAAAGAAGCAAGTGCCGAAGATGAAGGACCTTTGGCTGGACATCGGCGCGGCCAACAAGGAAGAGGCCCTGATGATGGTCCGCATCGGCGACGCGATGACCGTCGAGCTTGGCTTCCACGAGATGCCCAACGGGTTCGCCGTCTCGCCGGCCATGGACGACAAGGCCGGCTGCTGGGTGGTGATCGAGGCGTTGCGCCGGGTATCGGAAGCGGGCAAACTCAACTGTGGACTGTACGCCGTCTCGACGGTCCAAGAGGAACTCGGGCTGCGCGGCGCGAGGACCAGCGCGTTCGGCGTCGATCCGCACGTCGGCGTGGCCGTGGACGTCACCTTTGCGACCGACTGTCCGACCATCGAGAAAAAGGAGGAGGGAGACGTTCAACTGGGCAAGGGACCGGTGATTCATCGCGGCCCGAACATGAACCACAAGGTCGTCGGGCGGCTGATCAAAGCCGCCGACGACAACCAGATCGACTACCAATTGGTAGCCTCGCCCAAGGCGACCGGCACCGACGCCAACGCCATTCAGATCAACCGCGCGGGCGTGGCCACCGGCCTGGTCAGCATCCCCAACCGCTACATGCACAGCCCGGTGGAGATGATCTCGTTGGAAGACCTCGACCACGCCGCCGACCTGCTGGCCCGATTCGTCGAAGGGATCGGCGCCGACGCCGAGTTTACGCCATAGTGGGACAGGTTGGCAACCTGTCCTACAGATAATCGCTGAACAGCTCCCGGCTGGGGCGGGGAATGACGATCTCGGAGACCAACAGGCCGCGGCGGCGGGCCTCTTCGGCGGCCACTTGGATCCCCGCCCGAACGTCCGATACCGTGCCGGTCATCAAACACAACCCTTTTCCGCCCAGGGCCATCGCCACGTGGATGCGGAACAGCGTGACGCGGGCGGCCTTGGCGGCGGCGTCGGCCGCGGCGATCACGCTCACCCCGCTGAAGGTCTCGACCACGCCCAACGCCCCCGTTTCGTCCTCTTCCAACGCGACCGACTGACCCAACGCCGGAAACACCGACGGATGGACGTTGGGGATCACCAGATGGTCGATGATGGCCTCTTCGGCCGCGGCCAGGCCCGTCTGAACGGCCACCTCCACGTCGCTCACCCCGCCGCCGACGACGATCAGGTACTTGCCCGAGCAGATCGTCCGCGCGATCAGCAGTTCGACCGAAGCCGCCTTGAGCATCTCGTCTTCGATCTGGTATCCGATGCCGATGCTGGAAAGCTCGATGGCGCCGATTGCTTTGGGAGAGGACATTTTAGTGGGTAGTGGATAGTGGATAGTGGATAGTGGCGAACGCCGTGGGGCTCTTGCCTTCATTCATCATTCATCATTCTTACTTCATCATTTCCCGTCGATCCACACCACGCCGTCCTCGACGGCGGTCACCGTGCCGTCGATCGAGGCGTGGACCGGTGCGCCGAGAGCGGGGTTGCCGTCGACCACC
>JAUWNG010000078.1 GCA_030612765.1 Planctomycetota bacterium | reverse complement strand
TGCTTGATGTTGCATCGGAATGTGGATCATCACGGTTCGACCGTCCCTGCGGGATGGATCATGGATTCGGCCGCCTCCCTTCTCATCGATGAATCGCTGGGCTATTGTCAAACGACCCTCCGGGCCGAAGTCTTCGCGGCTTTCAGTTGATGTAGTGTGCGTCCGCGACGCCCCGATTTTCTCCTTTTCTCCCCTTCTCCTTTTCTCCCCCTCTCATTCTCCCGCCCGTCGCCGCAACCCTTCCTGCCGAGCCATCGCCACCGCTTCCTCGAACTCCGTCTGGCGCAACGGCCGGGCGATCGTTGGATAGTGAGCCGCCAGCCCCGCCGGGCGATACTGCGGCATGAGGTTGATGAACGTCTCGGGCGAAACCTCGCGGGCCAGGAATCGCAGAATCTGGCGAGTCTCCTCCAATCCGCCGGGCATTACCAGGTGTCGCACCAGCAGTCCTCGACGGGCCAAGCCGTGCCGATCGAGAATCAGGTCTCCCACCTGCCGGTGCATCTCTTTGATTGCCGCCCGAGCCACATCGGGATAATCGGCCGCCTGGGCCAGCTCCCGTGCCGTTGCCGGGTTCCAGAACTTGAAGTCGGGCATATAGATGTCGATCGCGCCGTCAAGCCACCCGAGCGTCTCCAGCCGGTCGTATCCGCCGGTGTTGTAGACCAGCGGCAGGCGCAATCCCCGCTCCGCCGCCACGGCCAGCCCTTGGAGGATCTGCGGCACAACGTGCGACGGAGTGACCAGGTTGATGTTGTGGCAGCCTTGGTCTTGCAGGGCGAGCATCAGGTCGGCCAATTGCTCATCGGTGACCGGCCGGCCGCGGCACTGCCGACTGATGTCGAAGTTCTGGCAAAACACGCAGCGGAGGTTGCACTGGCCGAAGAAGATCGTGCCCGAGCCGTTCCAACCCCGCAGACAATCTTCCTCGCCGTGATGGGGAAAGGCACTGCCGACCAGTGCTGCCCGGCCGGTACGGCAGTAGGAGTGCGGGTCGGCCTGCCGCCGGTCGGCATGACATTGCCGAGGACATAGGGTGCAATCGGCCAAGAGGTTGGTCGCCTCCCGTGCCCGACGCCCAAGTTCGCCGCTTTCAAGAAGTCTGAGGTAACTGGGCCGGGTCGAAGTCATCAATCCGCGTTTGACGATACTTTGAGTTGCCGTGCGATGAAATGAAAGCTCGTCGGTTCTCGCCCCTCATAATCCGGCGATTCCGAAGCCGGCACCGCGGGCCGGGTCGAGACCCGGCAGAACGGTTACCTGCTGGCTTGCCCAGCAGTGTGGGGAGAAACACCCGGGGAAACACTGCTGGACAAGCCAGCAGTGGCACCCAAACTCCCGAAAACCGACTTTTTCAACGGGCTGCTATCCCCCTGTGGACGGTTGCGGAAATAAGGATCAGTCTGGCGCGACGGCGACCAACTCGCGGCTGACGGTCTCGAAATGTCCGGCCCCCAGCGACGACTGCTCCTCGGCATAGCCGACCAGCAGAGCCAAGTCGCAGAGGCGGTTGATGCGCCGGGCTATGCCGTGCGTAAGCTCTTGGAGCGTGGGCACGGCGTCCGGCTCGACCAGCGAGTGCGCCGCGCCGGCCACCCTCAGCCGGTGGTCCACGTAGTCGGCCGTCTCCGGTTGGCTGAACGGCCTGAGAAGGCATTTCACGCTTAACCGCTCCTCCCACCCGGGCATCCGGTTGATTGTCGGCAGCAAGGAAGGTTGCCCGACCAGCAGCAGCGTCATCGCGGGCGATCCGCCCGGCTCGAAGTTCAACAGCAGCCGGAGCATCTCGAACGCCTCCGGGCCTTCGAGCAGATGGGCCTCGTCGATGGCGACGACCGCGTGCCGGCCCTTCTCGGCGTTGGCGGCCAGAAACCGCTCGATCCGCCGCACGCTCGTATGTACGTTGGCCGCATCGGAGGTCAGGCCGTCGCCGTCCAACTCGTCGGCCAGATAGGCCAGCAACTCGGCGGCGGGCATCTGCGGAAACACAATATGCACGAAGGGGGCGAAACTCTCGTCCAACGCGCCGCGAAGCATGGTCGTCAACATCGTCTTGCCCGCCCCCGACGGACCGCACAACAGCGCCGCGCCGCGCCGGTTCTCGACGGCGTAGCGGAGTTTCAACAACGCCGCCTGGTGCGACTCGCCGGGGTAGTAAAACCGCGGGTCGGCGGCGTTCTCGAACGGCTTCTGCCTCAATCGCCAGTAAGTTTCGTACATGGTTCGACGAGTCCTCTATATCGTAGGGTGCGTGAAACGCACCGGTAAAAAATGCGACGGTGTACGACTCAACAAAATCAAAATAGTTACGTAGCCACGAAGTTCTCGATCATCCCCGCCACGTTGATGTCCGCTTCGGTCAAACGCCGCTGCATCTCGTTCAAATTTTTCTCCGAGGTGACGCGTCGGTTGTGGACCAACAGCAGGGCGTCGATGTTTCCTTCCGTCGCCCAAGGCGGCGCGTAGTCGGCTGGGATGCTGTTTTCCAGCGGCCCCAGGTCGACCAAAATCATCTCGTAGTGGTTGCGGAGTTGCTCGATGCACGCGGTCCATTGCGACCAGTCTCCGGCCGCGTTGTCGTTTCCCTCCACCGTTTCGCGGACGGCCAACAAGGCCAGGTTGCCGTCCGTTGTCTCGACGACCGCTTGATTGAGGTTATTTGCCTCTTCATTCGAGATTTCGTTCCAGCCGAGTTGCGGCTGCACTCCCAACCGCTTGGCAAGCCGCGGCCGGCTGAGATCGGCATCGACCAGGGCGGTTTTAACTCCCCGTTCCGCCAGCCGGCGCGCCGCGCAAAGCAGCAGCGTAGTGGCGCCCTCGCCCTGGCGGCAACCGGCGATGGCCAGCACTTTCCGGCCTTTGGCGTTTGCGGCCAGCAGGGCGTCGGCCAGCCGGTCCCACTCGCCGGCTGCACGAGAGGTCAAGCGACGGCAAACTCGCGGCCATGTGAACTGATCCACCTGCCATGCCGGTTGAAAGGGTTCGGGACTCGGGACTCGGGACTCGGGACTCGGGGTTCGGGACTCGGGGTTTGGGATTCGGGGTTCGGGGACGGAGGTTTGGGGTTCGGGTATGGACGGCTGGGGTTCAGGCCCGGGGACCATGGATTTGGGGACCGGACAAACGGCCTCATCTCCAATGGCCCACTCCACGCCGCCGACCGCCCATTGCCCTAAGCCGACTTCAATGGACGGAAATCCACCCACCCCATGCTCTTCTTCTTCAACAACAATTCCGTTTTCCAAATTCGACGGTTTCGCTTGCAGATTCGGCATTTTCTCCAGCGCGGTCAATATACCGTCTAATCGGTCGAACATGGCGGGTGCAACGGCGGGCACATTATCCACGGCCGCCTGGCCCACCTCCCTCGGTATATTTTCCTCGCCCCGATCTACCCCTAAAGGCAATGGACTGTTCTTCGACGTCGGCGCGGCCGGCCGGGGCATGGTTGCCACGGGAGACGTGCCTTGTTGCGAGAAAGCCTTAATAAACGCTTGATCGAGTGCTGTCATAACGGTTCCTGGCGGCAGGCTTTAGTATGTGTTTGTGTTTTCCCGCGGTCCCTCCCCCGGACCCTGCGGCACTTTGCCGGAGCGGACGTCGGCCTGATATTCAGTTGGGCGAACCGCCATCGGACGATTGACGTCCACGCGCGGTGTCTCGGAACCGGCGTAGTTTCGTGGATCGCTCGATTGTGACGGATTCGGCCAACTCGACATCAGAGGCGTCTCGACGGTCGGCCGCGGCTCGTTCTTTATCTTACCCTCCAACGGAATTATCTCCGGCGCGGACGCCTGCTCGGGCGTCGCCGAAACCAACGTCATCGGCCGGGGAGCGGGAACGCGTGCTATCCTGGCCTCGTCCGGTGCGGCGGAAGCGCCGGCCTGCCACTGCGAAAGCGGATCGACGGCGGATGCCGAATCGGAACCCGCTTCCTTCCGGCCGGAGAAAAAAGGAAGAACGGACGCCACTATCAGAAACAACGTCAGGCCGGACAGCAACTTGAAGGAAAGCGACTGATTGAGTATCCGGCCGCTTAACATCGACGAGCTTGTGCCGCCCTCTTCCTCGGTTCGGTGGCCTGTTCCGAGAGTGTTCATGTCTGGAATGCGGGCCAGCACCGTCCAGTTCGTTTCCATTCGATCCATGCCTTGACTTCCTCCCCATCGGGTGGTTCAACGCCATACGGCGCGCACCAGTTGACAAGCATATCTGTTATGAGAAGGTATCGGTTCTGATTGCATCGATCTTGAGCATTGGTCGGATTCCGGCGTTTGGGTAAGACAGGAAAGAACCCGTTTTGTAGAAGATTATTTCCCTTGACGGGAAACCTGGATGTGGGCTATTATGTTGATAGATATCCACATTCAAGGCGAATACCATGAAAGCCGTACAAATGACGCTTGAGGAGGACTTGGTGGCGGCGGTGGACCATCTTGTTCGAAGGCTGAAGACGACGCGGTCCGCTTTTGCCCGCGATGCGCTTCGTGAAGCCTTGGCCAAGCACCGGGTAAAGGAATTGGAACAGAAGCACCGCCTTGGCTACCAGAGGCATCCAGTCAAGAGTGGGGAGTTTGACTTGTGGGCAACAGAGCAGCGATGGGGTGACGAATGAAGCGGGGCGAGGTTCGCTGGTACAAGTTTTCGCCGCCCGACAAGAAGCGGCCCATCTTGCTCCTGACTCGGGACGCGATTCTGGAGTACCTTGGCGAAGTAACGGTGGCTCCCATCACAAGTACGATCCGCGATATTCCTTCCGAAGTCCGGTTGGACAAAGAGGACGGAATGTCCCAAGACTGCGTAGTCAACTGCGACCATATTCAGACGGTGTCGAAAGGCCGCCTGGGAGCCTTGGTGACAATCTTGTCCGCTGCCAAGATGCAAGAGGTGTCTCACGCCGTTGTTTTCGCCTCGGGGCTGGGTAGATAAATCCGCAGGCCGAAGCAGCTAAGCCGTAAAGATCGTTTAACCCGGAGCCTACGGCGACGGCGCGGTGGCGAGCGGCATCCCGTCGCCGTTGGCTCCGGGTTAAACGAGGACGCTGTGCCGTTGCCTTTGACCGTTAGGAACCATAGCTCTATACTTTATTTTGCGTGGATCTATTTTCGAGGTTGCATCGAGGTTGAAAAATGACTCAGATCGAGAGTGCCAGGGCGGGACACGTTACGGCGGAAATCGAGGTCGTCGCCCGCGACGAGCAGATCGATCCGGAAGTGGTTCGCCGGGAGGTGGCCGAGGGGCGGATGGTGATTCCGGCCAATAAAGCCCACCTAGAGAAGGGGCTAAAGCCCATCGGAATCGGGGTGGCCGCGAGGACAAAGATCAACGCGAACATCGGCAAGTCGGCCGTATCGAGCGACCCCGGGTGCGAGTTGGAAAAGCTCTTCACGGCGGTCCGCCACGGGGCGGACACCGTGATGGACCTATCGACCGGCGAGCAGATAGACTCGGTGCGGAGCCGCATCATCGAGGCCGCCGCCGTGCCGGTCGGCACGGTGCCGATCTACCAGGTGGCCGAGCAGCTCGACGAGATCGCGGACATGCGGCCGCGTGATTTTCTCGACGTAGTCGAACAGCAGGCCCGGCAGGGGGTCGATTACATGACGATCCACGCGGCGTTGCTCCGCGAGCACCTGCCGTTGTGTGAGCGGCGGTTGACCGGCATCGTCAGCCGCGGCGGTTCGCTGGTTGCCAAGTGGATGGCCGTCCACGGCCGGGAGAACCCGTTTTATACCCACTTCGACGACCTGTGCGAGATCATGCATGAGCACGACGTGACGTGGAGCATCGGCGACGGGCTACGGCCCGGTTCGATCGCCGACGCCAGCGACGAGGCGCAGTTCGCCGAACTGAAAGTGATGGGCGAGTTGGGCCGCCGCGCCCGCGAGCGGAACTGCCAGGTGATGATCGAAGGGCCGGGCCATATCCCCATGGACCAGATCGAGCGGAACGTGCAGTTGCAACAGGAGTGGTGCGACGGGGCGCCGTTCTACGTGCTCGGGCCGATCGTGACCGACGTCGCCCCAGGCTACGACCACATCACCAGCGCCATCGGCGCGGCGATGGCCGCCTGGTACGGCGCGGCGATGCTCTGCTACGTTACGCCAAAGGAACACCTGGGGCTGCCTAACCTGGAGGACGTGCGCCAAGGGGTGATCGCTTACAAGATTGCGGCCCACGCGGCCGATCTGGCTCGACATCGCGTCGGTGCCCGCGAGCGCGACGACTCGCTCAGCCGTGCCCGATTCGAGTTCGACTGGGCCGAACAGTTCCGTCTGTCGCTCGATCCCGAGGCCGCCCGGCGGATGCACGACGAATCGCTGCCCGAGCAGGACCACAAAAAATCGCACTATTGCAGCATGTGCGGTCCGAAGTTCTGTTCGATGAAGAACACCGAGGAGTTGCGGGCGATGACGCGGGAGAAGGCGGAAGAATAAGCAACAAACATGAAGAACTAACCATGCACAACGATTTTACCGCAATTGTCGAGCGGGACGGCAAGTGGTTTATCGCTTATTGTCCCGAGGTACCCGGCGCCAATGGTCAAGGGAGGACCAAGGTCGCGTGTTTGAAGAATCTCGCCAAGGCCATTCAACTTATCCGGGAAGACTCGGAAATCAAATAGTTCCACCGGAGTCATATCATGCCTCGAATTTGTATCGCTGTGTTGCTTGTGTTCTGTACTGTTCCGCTCCGTGCCGATGACGCCCCACCCGCGGGCCTCTCGCCGGAGGAAGCGAAGGAAGGGTTCATCGGCTTGTTCGACGGCAAATCTTTCGACGGCTGGCAGGGTGACGTGAAGGGATACGCCGTCGAAGGGGATGCGATGGTGTGCAAGTGCAAGCACAATGCACGTCTCTACACCGCCAAGCAGTACGCCAACTTCATCCTGCGTTTCGAGTTCAAGCTGCCGTCGGGCGGGAACAACGGCGTCGGAATCCGCACGCCGATGAAAGGTACTTCCGCCTACGTCGGCATGGAAATCCAAATCCTCGACAACAAACACCCGAAGTACAAGGATCTCCAGCCCGATCAGTTTCACGGCTCGATCTACGGCGGCGTGCCGGCCAAACGCGGGTTCCTGAAGCCCGTCGGGCAGTGGAACCAGCAGGAAATCATCGCCGATGGCAGCCGCATCAAGGTCACGCTGAATGGAACCGTGATCACCGATGCCGACCTGAGTAAGATCGACAAGACGATGGACGGCCAACCACATCCGGGCCTGCACAACGCCACCGGCTATATCGGCTTTCTAGGCTACGGCGACCCTGTGGCCTTCCGTAGCGTACGGATCAAAGAGTTGCCGTAGGGCGGAAGGCGGAAGGTGGAAGTCGGATTGCCTTGACGGATTGCGAAATATTGCCTAGAAGGAGAAAGGACGCCAGAAACCGACGTTGATATAGTATGAGGTAAATCACATGACCACGGCACAAGCAATTACAGAGCGGTTGAAGGCCTTGCCCGAGGATTCGCAGCGAGAAGTCCTTGACTTCGTCGAGTTCATCGGAAGCCGAAAGGCCGGGCAAGAGGAAAGCCAAGACGACGCGGCATGGTCGATGTTGTCGTTGGCGTCCGCCATGCGCGGAATGGAAGACGAGGAGCCGTTATACACGCTCGACGACATAAAGGAATCGTTTCGATGATTCAGGAAGGTCAAGTGGTTTTGTTCGCTTTTCCGCGAACCGATCAGAAAGTCGGCAATCTCAGGCCGGCGCTCGTTATTCGTAAACTTACCGGCGCGCACGACGATTGGCTCGTGTGCATGATCTCGACGCGATTGCATCAGCAAATAGCCGGCCTTGATGAGGTCGTCACCGAAGCGGATCCCGAGTTTGCGGCATCGGGCTTGAGAACATCCAGCGTCATTCGCGTTTCACGGCTGGCGGTCGTGGCCGCCGAAATCCTTCAAGGTTCCGTCGGCCTGATGAGCGTGGCACGGCTTCAGGCCATCCGTACACGCCTCGCCAACTGGATTCTCGGCGAAGCATCTCACTAAACGGGAGTGATTCCTTGCAAAATACCATCGCGATTGCCATATTGTTGCTTTGTACTGTTCCGCTCCGTGCCGCTGACGCCCCGGCCGCGGGCCTCTCGCCGGAAGAAGCCAAGGAAGGGTTCGTCGGCCTGTTCGACGGCAAATCCCTCGACGGCTGGCAAGGGGACGTGAAGGGATACGCCGTCGAGAACGGCACGATAGTGTGCAAGTGCAAGCACAACGCACATCTCTACACCGCCAAACAGTACGCAAACTTCATTTTCCGTTTCGAGTTCAAGCTGCCGCCGGGGGGGAACAACGGCGTCGGCATCCGCATTCCACCGAAGGGGTGGCCCTCCCAAGCCGGCATGGAAATCCAAATCCTCGACAACAAACACCCGAAGTACAAGGATCTCCAGCCCTATCAGTTTCACGGCTCGATCTACGGCGTCGTGCCGGCCAAACGCGGATTCCTGAAGCCCGTCGGGCAGTGGAACCAGCAGGAAATCACGGCCGACGGCAGCCACATCAAGGTCACGCTGAACGGCGTCGTGATCACCGACGCCGACCTGAGCAAGATCGACAAGCCAATGGACGGCCAACCGCATCCGGGCCTGCACAACACCAAGGGCCACATCGTCTGGATCGGCCACGGCGACCCGGTGGCCTTCCGCAACGTGCGGATAAAGGAACTGCCGTAGGGCGTATCCGTTTCAACTGAACATTGGCCGTGTAGCGGGCGGGCTTGCCCGCCGTTTGATTTCCTCGATATAGAGAAAAACGGCGGGCAAGCCCGCCCGCTACACAATCCATGAAACAAACGACCAACCGCCGCGAGGTCTTCGCCTGGGCGATGTACGACTGGGCCAACAGCGCGTACTCCACGCTGTTGATCACCGTCGTTTTGCATTACATCCAGGAGATCGTTCTGAGGCAAGGTGGAGATGCGGTTTATGCCTTCGGCATCGGCGGCGGGATGCTCATTGCTTCGATTCTTTCGCCGATTGTCGGAGCGGTGGCCGACGCCAACCGAAGCAAACGTCGCTGGTTGGCCGGGACCGCGTTCTGCGGCTCGTTGGCTGCCGTGGCGATGGCCCTGGCGCCGCCCGACAAACCTTGGCTCGTGATAGCAGCCTTCGTGTTGATGGGCGCCTGTTTTGAACTCTCATTAGTCCCATATAACGGGTTTCTGCTGGAAGTCAGCGACGAAAAAACGATCAACCGAATTTCGGCCCTGGGGTACGGACTGGGATACATCGGCGGCGCTATACCGCTCGTCATAGCAGGCCTGATATTCTACTTTGGCCCAAATATCGGATTGGAAAACGAGACGGCACAACACCGCGCATGCATTGTGTTGCTGGGGCTTTGGTGGGGGCTGTTCACCCTGCCAACTGTCATGATTCTCAGAGACCGCGACGCTCGGCCGCAAAAGACAGATTCGCTTCCACTCGCAACTCGGAAGGCAATGGGTCAAGTCTTCCACACAATAGTAAACGTGCGCCGCTTTCCGGTCCTCGCGATATTCCTTTTGGCGTTTCTCTTTTTCAACGACGGTGTTCAGACGGTTATCACGCAAGCCCCGACGATAGCCATAAAAACACTGGGATTCTCGGTGAAAGAGCTGTTCCTACTCGTGCTGATGATTCAGTTAATCGCGATGCCCGGTGCGTTTGCGATCGGTCGTCTTGCCGATAAACTCGGGCAAAAACCGGTGCTGATGGCGTGCCTGATCGTCTGGGCCGTTCTGTTGGTGGCAGCCTCGATGGTCAACGATAAAACCACCTTCTGGATCATGGGAGCGGTGCTGGGGCTGGTGATGGGCGGAACTCAATCGGTCAGCCGTGCGCTGATGGGCACCATCACTCCGCAACGCCACGCCGCTGAGTTCTTCGGCTTCTTCAACCTATCGGGCAAGGCCGCCAGCGTATTCGGCCCAGGATTGTTCGGCCTGATCGTCTATAACACCAACGATCCGCGATTGGCTGCATTTAGCCTGCTGATCTTCTTCGTTTTCGGCGGAGTGCTACTATCCCGGATCAACGTCGCCGAAGGCCGGCGGCAGGCCAGTAGGACAGGTTGTTAACCTGTCCCGATCGCCCAAAGGTTGTTAACCTGTCCCGATCACCCAAATACCCTGGACAGGTTAACAACCTGTCCTACGCGGCCAACCGCTACGTTCCCCGTTCCGCACCGAACCATTCGATCTGACGGCGCGGGCAGAACATGAAACCGTGGTCGGCGCAGTAGGGTTCCAACCAAACGGCCTTTTCCGCCAGAACCTCCGCCTCGACGCCCTGCGGCATGAGCATTACCCGAGACGGCTCGATCTCGGGAAACTCCGCCAGATACTCCTCGATCTCGCGGTAGTCATCGGGGCAATCGACGACGAACTTCAGTTGGCAGTCGTACTCCGCCACAAGCCGGCGGATCACCTCCGGCGCGTGTCGATTGAGCGTGTGCCGCCACGTCCAACGCGGATCAAGCTCCGGCGGCGGAGTCGAGTTGGAAAGTTTCGGGCTGATCGACATCAGGTCGCAGGCGACCGGCAGATAGAGCGTTCCGGCGGTCTCGACCGTAATGTGATACTCCCGCTCGCGGAGCGCGGCCGTCAGCGGGATCGACTCGGCGAAGAGCATCGGCTCGCCGCCGGTCAGCACAACGTGTGGAGACGCGGCGTTCGACGATGCCCTCACCCCCGGCCCCTCTCCCAAAGGGAGAGGGGAGGTTGCTTCCGATGCCCTCACCCCCGATCCCTCTCCCAAAGGGAGAGGGGAGGTTGTTTCTGACACCTTTTCCAGGATTTCGGACACGGATAGCTCTTCGCCCTCGGGCGACCACGAGGCGTAGGGGGTGTCGCAGTAGCGGCAGCGGAGGTTGCAGCCGCTGGTGCGGACGAAGACGCTATCGACGCCGGTCAGACGCCCTTCGCCTTGGATCGATCGGAATATCTCGGCAATACGCATGTCGAATGTTTTCCTGCGAAACCGCAAGCGGTTTTCAAACTTGATATTTCAACGGATCGGTCAGTCCAGCCTCGGCGAACCCTTGCAGGCGCAGCCGACAGGCGTCGCAACGGCCGCAGGCCAAGCCGTTCGGACCGGGGTCGTAGCAGGAATGAGTCAGACTGTAATCGACGCCTAGTTCCACGCCGCGGCGGATGATCTCTCCCTTGGTCATGTGGATCAACGGCGCGTGGACGTTGAACTTCAAGCGGCCCTCGACGCCCGCCTTGGTCGCCAGATTGGCCAGTGCGGCGAACGCGGCGATGTACTCCGGCCGGCAGTCGGGATATCCGCTGTAGTCAACGGCATTGACGCCGATAAAAATGTCGGCCGCGCCGATCACCTCGGCATGGGCCAACGCCAGAGAGAGTAGCACCGTGTTCCGCGCCGGCACATAGGTCACGGGAATCTCATCGGCCATCCGATCGGTCCGGCGGTCCTTGGGCACGACGATGTCGTCCGTTAGTGCGCTGCCGCCGAGCCGGGCCAGATCGACCGAGAGGACCACGTGTCCCCGAACGCCCAGGGCTTGGGCGACGCGCCGGGCGGCCGAAAGCTCGAACCGGTGCCGTTGGCCGTAATCGACCGACAATGCGTACAGCGCGAACTCCTGTTGTAGGGCAATGGCGGCGGTTGTGGCCGAATCCAGCCCACCCGATAGAAGTATAACCGCGGGCTTTTCCCCGTCACGGTTGGCCGTGGCAGTCATATCGGTCAAATCCCCCTGTCCGCAAACCATATATTATGACAAAATGATTTCCCAAGGGAAGAACAAAGAACGGAGCCGATATTATGGACGTGGAAAACGGCTTTCATAACGTTTTGGAGACGTTCGAGAACCCGTATCCCGGCCGGGACTACACGATCGAGATCGTCTGTCCCGAGTTTACTTCGGTCTGTCCGGATACGGGCCAGCCCGACTTCGGCACACTGCGGATAACCTACGTACCCGGGCCGAAGTGCGTCGAACTGAAGAGCCTGAAGCTATACTTACAGCAGTATCGCAACGTGGGTATCTACTACGAGGCCGCGACGAACCAAATTCTCGACGACTTGTCCAAAGTACTCCATCCACGGCGATTGACGCTCTCGGCCGAATTCACCGCCCGCGGCGGCATCAGCACGACCGTCACCACCAGCTTCCAGCGGTCGTCGGGCGGGTAAGACAATGCGAAGCCGCAAGCGGCACTCGCCCCCCGAATCCCCGAATCCCCGAACCCCCGAATCCCTATGTACTGGACAAAGACGCTCATACCCACGATGAAGGAAACGCCCGAGGGGGCGGAAATCCCCAGCCATGTGCTCATGCTCCGCGCGGGGCTGGTCAACCAGGTGATGGCCGGGGCTTATACATACCTGCCGCTCGGGTTTCGGGCGCTGAAAAAGGCCGAGCAGATCGTCCGTGAGGAAATGGACGCCGCCGGGGCCGTCGAGCTGGCCATGCCGGCCATCTCGCCGCGGGGACTTTGGGAGCGGACCGGCCGGGTGGAAGTCTTCGGCGACGTGCTGGTGCAACTCAGTCTACAGCGGACCGGACGAAAGGTACACGTCGTGCTTGGTCCCACCCACGAAGAGATCATCACCGACATGGTCTCGCGGCAGATTTCCAGCTACCGCCAGATGCCGATCACGCTCTACCAGATCACCGCGAAGTTCCGCAACGAGGAGCGGCCCCGGTTCGGCGTACTGCGGACCAGCGAGTTCCTGATGAAGGACGCTTACAGCTTCAATCCTTCGGTCGAATCGTTGGGCCAGAGCTACGATATGATGTACGCCGCTTACTGCCGCATCTTCGATCGCTGCGGACTGAACTATCTCGTCGTGGAGGCCGAGAGCGGACCGATCGGCGGAGACGCCAGCCACGAGTTCATGATCCCGGCCGAAAACGGCGAGGACGCCGTGCTCCACTGCCGCGAGTGCGGCTACGCGGCCAATCGGGAAAAGGCCGAGATCGGCGCGCGCGATTCCGCGCCGTCGGAGGTTCCCTTGGCGCCGCTCGAACAGGTGGCCACCCCGGGCGCGAGCACGATCGAGCAGGTCAGCGGGTTTCTCAAATGCCGCCCGGCGGACCTGATCAAGACCTTGATCTATCTGGCCGACGGAAAGCCGATCGCCGTCCTGGTGCGCGGCGATCATGAGGCCAACGAGGGTAAAATCCGCCTCGCGTGTTCAACTGCCGCCGGCACGGCGGCTTGTATCCAGAAGCTCGAGTTGGCCCCCCCCGAGGTTATCGATAAAGTGACCGGCGCCCCGGTCGGTTTCGCCGGACCGGTGGGGATGAAAGAAAAGATTCCCATTCTCGCCGACCGCGACGTCGAGCGGATGGTAAACGCGGCCACCGGGGCCAACGCCGCCGACGCCCATCTGACGGGCGTCAACTCGCCGCGTGATTTCCAGCCCAGTTCGTCGGCCGACCTGCGCAACGCCGTCGACGGCGACCCTTGCCCCCGATGCAGCAGCAACTTGACCCTCCGCCAGGCCATCGAAGTGGGCCACGTCTTCAAACTGGGGACCAAGTATTCCGAGGCCCTAGGCGCGCGGTTCCTCGACGCCGATGAAAAGCTCCATCCGATCATCATGGGCTGCTACGGCATAGGCGTGAACCGGATCGTCGCCGGGCTGATCGAAACCAGCCACGATAAGGACGGCATTATCTGGCCGGTTTCTTTGGCCCCTTATGAAGTGCTGCTCGTTCCGGTCAAGGTGCCCGACGAGGCGCTGATGAAGGTTGCCGAGCAGTTGCACGAGCAACTCACGGCCGCGGGGATCGACGTGCTGCTGGACGACCGCGAATGCCGCGCCGGCGTGAAGTTCAAGGACGCCGATCTGATCGGCGTGCCGCTGCGGGTGGTCGTCGGCCAGCGCGGCTTGCAGGAAGGCAAGTTGGAAATCAAATGGCGCTGGGACAAGGAGCCTCAAAAGATCGACCTCGACGGCGCGGCGGAAAAGCTGGCCGAGTTGATTCGCGCCGAACGCACCGAGAGCACGCGGTTTTGGGAGGGGTGACTGTAACCGGATAAAAAGCGCAGAAACATGCAGAAATATCCGAGAAGCTTTTTTGTGTGCCCACCTCGGCGACCGCAAGTCGGTGTGCCGTGCCGGTTCGACATCGGTACGATGATGATTCTCGCGACCGTGTTTGCCGTGCTGTTTGGCATACTGATAATGCTCAATGTTCCAACATCTTCATTTGTGTACATTGCAATCTTTATTGCCGGAGTTGCAATAAGCCAAATGCTTTTGTTTAAGGGCAAAGATCCCCGGGCTGCTTCGATTATCGCCGGAAGCGTCATATTCTATCTCGTGATGGTCTATGTTTGTCTTACCAACGATTCCAGGGAGTTCCCAAGAGAAATCACTTTTTCCTTTTCTGGTATTTTGCCTCTACTGGTCATTGGCGGATTTTTGGGCTATCTCGTCGGCGGATTGTTTGCTGGAGGTTTTATGATCCGCAGGAAGATGTGCAAGACAACACCCGAAACGCCCCTGACTGCCGATGGCGATCTCCCGCAAACAACGGATAAATGAATCTCTTGGCCAATCCACTTCTCTGAGCGGCGGTTATCGGCTATACTTATAATGGGATTTGGATGGAGGACCGAAATCATGGCCACTGTTACCGTTGAAGTGCCCGAATCCGTTCTGGCGGTTTTGCGGAACAATCCAGACGAGTTTGCCAGCGAAATGCGACTGGCGGCGGCGGCCACATGGTACGAACAAGGCAAAATATCCCAGGAAGTGGCCGCCCGCGTTGCGGGACTCGATCGCACCGACTTTCTTCTTGCGTTGGCACGGATGGGACGCGACTCTTTTCAGGTAGACTTCGACGATCTCGACAAGGAATTGTCGCGTGGATAAGTCCGCGGTAATCAATGCCTCGCCGTTGATTTTTTTCAGCCGTGCCGAGCATCTCGCTTTGTTGCGGAATTTCGCCGATAGGATAATTGTGCCAACAATGGTTGCCGATGAAATAGCGGCGAGAGGACCGGACGATATTTCCGCTAAAGCCATCATGGACACTTCTTGGATCGAAGTGGTACCGCAGATTCCCGTGCCGGAAGAAATCACGTCGTGGGGGCTTGGCCCCGGTGAATCTTCGGTGCTTGCCTTCGCCGTTGCCAATCGCGGCATGACTGCCATAATTGACGATCTTGGCGGGCGAAAGTGCGCGGCTGGTCTAAACATTCCCGTTCGCGGAACTCTCGGAATTGTACTGGCTGCAAAACGGCGCGGAGTAATTCATCGAGCACGTCCCATCTTGGAAGACTTGATCGCTTCGGGCTTGTATCTTCATCGACGTGTTTTAGACGAGGCGTTGAAACGTGTTGACGAGTGATCGATTCAAGATATGGGCCAACCCGCTCCACATTCATCCGTTCTCCTCATCCTGGCCGCGTTCAGCCGATACGGCGAGGCGCTGGATTGGGCCAAACAAAAGGCCGTCGATAGCTGGGGGCCTGTCGCGCTGGAGAGTCCCCGCTTCGACTTCGCCGAGACGCATTACTACGACGCCACGATGGGACCGGAGTTGAAAAAGGTATTCTTCGCCTTCCAGCGGCCGTTCGATCCCGCGGAACTGGTCGAAATCAAGCTCTCGACCAACCAATGGGAAGAGGAATACGCCGCCTTGCACAAACACGCCGAGCCGCGGCCGCTGAACCTCGACCCCGGATACATCGCCCTGGGCAAGCTGGTCCTGGCCTCGACCAAGGATTTCGCCCATCGCATTTATCTCTCGCGCGGCATCTACGCCGAAGTTACGCTACAATATAAACACAACCGTTGGCGGCATCACGAATACACTTTCGCCGACTACCGGCGAGATGATTATCAGCGGTTTTTCTCCGAGTGCCGGGAGCGGCTGAAAAGTAGAAGGATGAATGTTGAATGATGAATGATGAATTTCACCTCCGTCATCCGACTCTGCCTCGAACTGCCCTCGCCCGACATTCATCATTCATCGTTCATCATTCATCATTTCAGGAATTTCTTTCATGTCTTGGATGATCGTTGGTTGCATAGTGCCGAGCATGATCGTTTGTTGGGCGGCGGCGTTCGCCGTGCGGCGTTGGGGACCGCGCTGGGGACTGGTCGATCGGCCGGGACATCGAAAGATTCACTCGGCGCCGATGCCCACCGCCGGCGGTTTGGCCATCTGGCTGGGGATACTGCTCCCGCTGTTCGTCGGCCAGATCGTACTATGGGGATTGGACGCTAAACAGACGTGGATTTCCCTGCCGGAGTTCATCGCGCCGCACTTGCCCGGCCTGTTGCACCAATCGGGAAAACTCTGGGAACTGCTGGCCGGCGGAACCGCGCTGATGCTCTTGGGACTGGCCGACGACCGGCGCGGGCTGGACTGGCGATTGCGCATCGCGGCGCAAACGCTCCTCGCGATCGTGATGGTCTCGCTGGGATGGCGGATGAGTCTCTTCGTCGACGCGCCTTGGCTGACCGGCGCGATCAGCGTGCTGTGGATCGTCGGACTGGTCAACTCTTTCAACATGCTCGACAACATGGACGGACTCTCGGCCGGCGTGGCGGCAATCGCCGCGGCAATGCTCGCCGCCATGATGCTGATGACGCCCCGACCAGACAACAGCCAGCCGCAACTGTTCGTCGCCGGGCTGCTGCTGGTGGTCGTTGGCTCGTTGGTCGGGTTCCTCTGGCACAACCGGCCGCCGGCGCGGCTGTTCATGGGCGACGCCGGAAGCTATTTGGTCGGCTATTTGTTGGCGATGACCACGTTGACGGCCACCTTCGCCGGCGGCAACCTGCCGAAACACGCGATCCTCGGCCCGCTGTGCGTGCTGGCCGTGCCGCTCTACGACACCGCCACCGTGGTGTTTATCCGTCTGCGCGAGCGGCGTAGCCCCTTCACCGGCGATAAGAGCCATTTCTCGCACCGCCTGGTCGAGTTGGGGTTGAGCAAGCCTCGGGCGGTGTTGACCATTTATCTAGCCACCGCCACCTGCGGCCTGGGCGCGTTGCTGTTGGGACAGATCGACGCCGTCGGCGCGATCGTCGTCGGGCTGATGGTCGTTTGCATCTTGGCGCTGGTGGCCATCCTGGAGACCGTCGGCAGGCGCGGACCATGAACTCACGCCGAAAAAAGCCGTCGCGCTCCCGCCCGCCGCTTGCGGCTTCGCAAAATGCCCGCCCGCCGCTTGCAGCTTCGCAGGGAGTGCGTCCTTGGCTGCTCGGTGCAATGACCGCGTTGCTGGTCGCGCGGCCCCTGTTCCCCAGCGAGTCGGCCGCCACGCACGGCGACGGATTATCCACCGTAATGCTCTGGATCGCGTTGGCCGTGTTTTGGTTGCTCGGCGCAATCGGCCGGCCGAAGAACAACTCCCCTCTCCCTATGGGAGAGGGGCAAGGGGTGAGGGCGGGTGTAAAGTTTTCGGTCCGTTTCGGGTGGATCGACGCCGCCGTCGTGCTGCTGTTGGTCTGTTACGCGGCGGCCACGTTGTGGGCAGTCCGGCACGGCAGCCCCCGGCCGGCGATAAACGTCTTCTGGGAATGGATCGGCATGGGCCTGTGCTTCTTGATGGCCCGGCAATTGATCGACACCCGGCGCGAAGCCCGGGCGATGGTCGCCGTGATGATCGCCCTGGCGGTCGCCCTGTCGGGATACGGCCTCTATCAGCGGGCATACGAGTTGCCAAACACCAGGGCAAAGTATCAAGCCGATCCCGACCTCGAGATGCAAAAGGCGAGACTGTGGTTCCCGCCCGACTCGCCCCAGCGAAAACTCTTCGAGGACCGGCTGGCAAACCCCGAGCCGATGGCCACCTTCGCGCTGACCAACTCGCTGGCTGGTTTTCTCGCGCCCTGGTTGGTCGTGCTTGCCGGGATTGCCTGTGGTGAAGTGCGAAACCGCAAGCGGTTGTTGGGCGTCATAATACTTCTTGTACCCGTCGCCGTCTGCTTGTTTCTGACCCACAGCCGCGGCGGCTGCCTGGCGGCCGTGCTGGGGCTTGCGCTGGTCTGGCCGATAACGCGGAGAATCGGCTGGAAGATTCCACTCGCGGTACTCCTCGCTGGAGCGGCGGTTGTCACGGCGGCCGCGGCAATCGGAAAACTGGACTACGAAACCGCGCAAAAATCTCTCGGCTACCGCCTGCAATACTGGCGGTCGAGCCTGGACATGATCGACGATCACCCCTGGCTCGGCTGCGGGCCGGGCAATTTCCAGGACGCCTACACCCGCTACAAGCTGCCCGAGGCCAGCGAGGAGGTCGCCGATCCGCATAATTTCCTGTTCGAGATTTGGTCCACCGCCGGCACGCCCGCCGCGCTGGCGTTTTTGGCTGTTCTCGGAATATTTGCATGGACCACTTTTCGGAACCAGCGACAAGAACCGAGCAATTCCCCCGAACCCCGAACCCCGAACCCCGAACCCC
>JAUWNG010000063.1 GCA_030612765.1 Planctomycetota bacterium | reverse complement strand
GGTCGATTTTCCGGTCTGAATTAACTGGAAAAAATTTCCGATTTCGCCATTTAATTCTTGCGTCGATTCGCCGAGGATCGAAGATGCGTTCAAACCGCTTAACCCACGGGCTATTCATTTCGCATCGCGACCGCGCTTTAGTCGTAAGCCCAGTTCAACCCCAGGTTGATCAACCTGAAGCGCCAGGTTGATCAACCTGGGGGCGCGGGGTTGAATTGACCCCTAAATCGCCGCTCGCGCGCAAAACTCCGCCCGAGACGCGTATTTGGAAAGTTAGCGCACAATTACCTGTCCCAGTGTAGGATGCGTCCTCGACGCATCACAGACAAGGAGGTCAGTAGTAAGCCGGGCTCAAACCCGGCGAACAATCCGCCGGGTCACGACCCGGCCTACCTTGTCCAGCAGTGTTTTCCCGAGAGTTTTCCCCATGCACTGCTGGGCAAGCCAGCAGTGGCACCCTTTTTCAACGGGCTGCTAAGCTCCGCTTACCCATGACACCCACCCCTTCCGCAACGGAAACTATTTAGTTTTCCGGCTCGGGAGCCTGCTTTTCCTTCAGGGCGGCGATTTCCCGTTCCAGCGTCTGAATCCTGGCCTCTGAGTCCTGCTTGGCCTGTTCGGCCTTTTCAGCCGCGAGTTTTGCGGCGTCGAGGTCCGTCCGAAGTTGTGCTATCTCCGGCTCGACCTGGGATAACTTGTCGGCTTGAATTTTCAAGGCGGCGTTTTCCTGCTCCAACGTCTTGATCTTGGCTTCCGCGTCCTTTCGGACTTGTTCGCCATCCTCGCTCGCGATTTCCGCTACGTCAAGTTCTGCGCGGAGTTGCTCCACCTTTTGCATTATCCGGGACAACTTCTCGTTTTGCTTCTTCAACTCCTGCTCTTTTGCATTGTACTCAGACCGTCCTACGCAGCCGCTCATCAGGAGCGTCAAAGAAGCAAGCGCTGCACACGCGACAATTTGACTTACTCTTACAAGGGTCATCACTCACCTCCCAAGAGAATGCAGCCGTATTCACACACGGCCAACACCAAAAAAATGTTTTCACCGCTGGTAGCATCCTTCTACCAACGCGGATTCCTGCTGTCAACCCAGGGGCACACATCCGAGTGCCACGGAGTGCCCCGAAGGGACATGCCTCCTTACGGGAAGCAAAGAGCATCAAGGCAAGACGGGGGGAACGGACAACTTGGGAAAAAAGAACACGCTAACTTTATCCACTAATACTGTGCTTGTACCGAATCGTCGATTCGGAGACAATACGCCCTCCTCACGGATTCCGTGCGTGGGACAGGTTGACAACCTGTCCTACATAGCTAGGCGAACGAAAATGGCGAAACGGATTTCGCGCATCGACCAGGAGGGAACCGATGGTCTCTTTGCAGGCGGCCCTTGCGGCTTTGGTACTTTCCAGCCCAGGCCAGACCGTGTTGTTGGACTTCTACGCCGATTGGTGTGGACCGTGCCGGGCAATGAATCCCACCGTCGAGGCATTGGTCGAACAAGGCTATCCCGTCCAGCGGGTAAACATCGACCGGAGCGGGCCGCTCGCCGTTAAGTACGGCGTCCGCAACATCCCCTGCTTCGTCATGCTGGTCGATGGGCAGGAAGTGGACCGGGTGGTCGGCGGGACCAGCTTCAGCCGCTTGGAACGGATGTGCAAGATCGGTGCGTCGGCCGCGCGGCCGGACCCGCCGCCGCTGCTGGCCCACGATTCCGCGCCGCCCATGCAGCCGACGATTCAACCGCCGCCCCAGCCGCTTGCTCCGCCTGCGAATGATCGGTTCGCCTCCTCGCAGTGGCGTGGCGAGCAGCCGACCAACGGTCCGTTGAAAAAGGGTGCCACTGCTGGCTTGTCCAGCAGTGCGGGGAGAAACACCCGGGAAAACACTGCTGGACAAGCCAGCAGTGGCACCCGAACTCTCGGAAGCCGACTTTTCCAGCAGCCGACTGGTGGTCCGCCGGCACTGGCGGGACGCCAGTGGCGCCAGCAGAGCGCGCCGACGAAAAACTCGAAATCCGACGCGGCCCTGATCGCCGCCAGCGTGCGATTGCGGATCGAGGACGCCGACGGCCATTCATGCGGCTCGGGCACGATCATCGACGCCCGCGACGGCGAGGCGCTCGTGCTGACCTGCGGCCATATCTTCCGCGATTCAAAGGGCAAGGGGCGGATCGACGTCGATCTGTTCGGCCCCGGCGGGCCGCGGCAGGTCCAAGGCCGGCTGATCTCCTACGACCTGACCCGCGACGTAGGTCTGGTGGCGATTCGCACGCAGGGAACGGTGACCGCTGCCCGGCTTGCCCCGCCGGACTATCGCGTCCAGAGCGGACTGCCGGTCGTCAGCGTCGGCTGCAACAACGGCAAGAATCCGACCGCGCGTCACAGCCGGGTGACTTCGCTGGACAAGTTCCTCGGTCCGCCGAACATCCAGGTGGCCGGCCAACCGGTCGAGGGCCGCAGCGGCGGAGGGCTGTTCTCCAGCGAGGGATATTTGATCGGCGTCTGCAACGCCGCCGATCCGAGTGATGGGGAAGGGCTGTTCGCCGCGCCCGCCACGATCCGCGCCGAGTTGGACCGGGCGCAACTGGCGTTCATCTACCGGTCGCCGTCGGTGGTTCCGGTCGGAGCGTCAGTGGCGGAAGCGAGCTTGAATCCGATGGCCCTGGCGGCAGTTGCGCCGCCGCCGATGCCCGGTTCGATGCCGGGCGCGAACCGCATGGCGTCGCCGGCTTCGGAGCCGAGTGGTTTGTCGCCGCGGGAGCAAGCCGCGCTGGATGAAATCCGCCGCCGGCTCAAGGAAGGGGCCGAGGTAGTGTGCGTCATCCGGCCGCGCAACAAACCGGGTGCAAAGAGCGAGGTAATCATATTGGACCGTGCCTCGCCCGAGTTCCTCGAACGGCTTGCCGCCGAGCGGCGTTTTCAAGAGGGCCTTCGCCCGACGTCATTGGAGACGACTCGTCCGCGCGAAAAACTGCTCGAATGGTCGGCCTCCGACGGCATGACAGTGTCGAATCCGCCCTTAGAAGTCCGTTGAAAAAGGGTGCCACTGCTGGCTTGCCCAGCAGTGCGGGGAGATAACACCCGGAAAAACACTGCTGGACAAGCCAGCAGTGGCACCCAAACTCCCGAAATCCGTCCTACGTTTCTCTTTTCACTTCCGCGTCGAGCCACGCCAGATAGTCGGCCCCTCCGGCCAGCACCGGCACGGCCAGTATCTCGGGCACTTCGTATGGATGGAGTTCGCGGATCGACCGCTCGATTTCGTCGTAGAGGTTGCAGCGGGTTTTTGCCCAGCACTGCCATTCCTGGGCCGTCTCGATCTTACCCCGCCAACGATACGTGCTGGCGATCGGGCCGACCACCTGTACGCACGCGGCCAGCCGCCGTTGGACCAACTCGCGGGCGATCCGCTCGGCGTCTTCACGACGCTCCACGGTCGTAACCACCTGGATATATTCGGACATGACCCACCCTGCTTTCTATCGGGAACTATACTACATAGCGGCCACGATCCGCAACTCGGAATCGGCGCATCCCCTTTTCCATTCCCGTTCCATTTGTTAAGCTGGGATGCTGAAAATCGCACGGTGCGAAGCCGCAAGCGGCACCCGAACCCCGAGTCCCTTATTTCCCGTGACCGAACCGCCCCGCGTTACTCCCCGCACGTTGAAGGGTTTCCGCGACTGGCCGCCGGAGTCGATGATTCCGCGCGAGCGGCTGATCGACACGGCCCGTCGGGTATACCGCTCTTACGGTTATTGCCCGATCGACACCCCGGCGCTGGAATACCTCGATATCCTCTCCGGCACGGGGAGCGAGGAGACCGATCGGCAACTCTACAAGTTTCAGGACCACGGCGGCCGCTGGGTCGGTATGCGGTTCGACCTGACCGTTCCGCTGGCGCGGTTCGCCGCCCAGCACGTCGGTCGGCTGGGTACGCCGCTGAAGCGATACCACATTGCCACCGTCTGGCGGGGCGAGAACACGCAGCGCGGCCGTTTTCGCGAGTTTATGCAGTGCGATTTCGACACCATCGGCACCCGCTCGACCGCCGCCGACGTGGAAACCGTCCTGGTGATCCACGACCTGATGCGCGAGATCGGCTTCTCGGAGTTCACCATCCGGCTGAACAACCGCATGGTGCTTTCCGGGCTGTTGGAGCGGCTCTCTCTGGCCGACCGCTCGACCGCCGTGCTCCGCGCGTTGGACAAACTCGGCAAGATCGGTCCCGACGCGGTCGCCGAGGAGATGGTCTCCACCGCCGGCGCCACGGCCGAGCAAGCGCGGGGCGTCTTGCGGCTGAGCGAAATCTCCGGCGACAACGACGAAGTGCTCCGTCAGGTCGAAACGCTCCTGTCCGGCAGCGAAACCGGCCGGGCCGGCGCGGCCAGGCTCCGAGAGGTGATCGAAGGGGCGACGGCCGCCGGTGTTTCGTCTGATCGGCTACGGCTCGATCTGTCGATCGCCCGAGGGTTGGACTACTATACCGGCTCGGTCTTCGAGACGTTTCTCGACGCCCTGCCGGACATCGGCAGCGTCTGCTCGGGCGGCCGCTACGACAACCTCGCCGCGATGTTCACCGCGCGGGAGTTGCCGGGCGTCGGGGCCTCGCTCGGGCTGGACCGGCTGCTGGCCGCGATGGAAGAGTTGGGTATGGTGGAAAAGGTCTCCACGCCCGCGCCGGTTTTCATCCCCTTCTTCGACAAGGACCGGCTGCACGATTATCTGCGGTTGGCCGCGGCGCTGCGGGCGGCGGGCATCGGCGTCGAGTTGTTCCCCGACCCCAAGCGGCTCGGCCAACAACTTAAATACGCCGACCGTCGCGGATTCCGCCTGGCGCTGATCGCCGGCGGAGACGAGTTCGCCAAGGGCGTTTGTCAGGTGAAGAACCTGCGGACCAGCGAGAAGCAAGACGTTCCGCTAACGTCCGACGCGGCCGACATCATCGCGGCGGTGACAAAGATTATAGAAACCGACGTTTATTGACTGCCAGATAGCCAATGTCGTGAACAATAGCCGGGAGCCAGCAGCCCCCGGAGGGAATTCCCGCAATTCGAGCACATTCAACGGGCTGCTATGCTAAAGCATAATCAACGGAACTGCCTCACGCTTGCCCGTGACGAGTCTACTACGGGTATTGTTGCAGTTCAGATTTCCGGTGCGCGACGGTTTCGAGCAATTCATCCGCTCGGTGAAGCAATACGTTGTTCGATTCCGCACAATCCCAGCGTAGGTTCGTCGGATCGGTGGCGATCATCTGCCCTTGGCAATGCTGGCAGACGAGCTTTCTGCCGAGATACTCCACGCGAATCTGCAAGCGACGACCGCACGTGGGACACTCTTGGACGAAAAAAGTGGGGTTCGACATTGTGGAACCTCCTGTTGCCTGACGACAATCCCCATGTGCCGGAACTCGATTATCGCACGGCATTGGCTTTTGTCAATTGCAGCAGCTTGGGCGGGAAGCCTGGATTATATTTTGCTAATCGGGGGGGTGGCCGGGGGCTGGTCCATTTTTCGGCGAAAAAACGCATTTTGCCGACAAACCGTTGGCCGAAAACATGGACCTGTCCCCTTCCCGCGGCGCCAGGGGGACAGTCCCATTTTCGCGGCGGTCAAGCGATTTCCCAAGACAACGTCCTTCACGCCGCGAAAATTGGGACAGTCCCCTGCGTGGAGACGCGGGGCAACCATCAAAACCTCTCCCCATTGATCGACATCGGCAGATGCCCCCTGTAGGGTATACTTCGTTGGATCGTTTATCGCGATTGTACTATTGGGTGGCTTCTTGCCGAAAACATCACCATGAACCGTACATTCTTACCCCTGCGTCTATTTTCGTCTGTTTTGTTGGGCATCGTCGCGGCGGCTGCCGGATCGACCGAGGGCCGGGCCGAAGACAAGCCCATTCCCCACTTCGCGGAAATCCGGCAAACCGTGCTCGGCTATTTCAAGGACCAGCCCAACTATCGTCCCGGCGATCTGATTACGCGAAAGAAAGTCGAACCGTTGTTGGTCCGCCTCCAGGAAATGGGTTTGCCGCTGCCGGATAAAAAGGAGATTTCCGACGCCGTTCCGGTCGAGGGCGGGTTTTTGGCCAAGCAACTGAGCACTCCGGCCGGTCGGAAGTTCATGCGCCAGATTTCCCGATACCCGGACGCGTACGACCGGCTCGACCGCCTCAGCCGCCTGCCTCACGGACAGCAAACCGTCCGCGACCTGATACGAGGCCCGGGCGGTTACGAGATGATCGAATACATGACGACCGCGGCGGGCGGAAAAGAGTTGGGTAAGATGCTCTCCAACTCACCGAAAGGGAAAAAGTTCAACGCCCCGACCGGCCGCGTCTACACGGCCAAGATTCTGCTGAAGCGGTTGGAACAGAGCCGCGCCGAGTCGGAGAAGGCCGCTCGAAAACAGCCCGGCCGTTAGCAGACCGTTGAAAAAGGGTGCCACTGCTGGCTTGTCCAGCAGTGCGGGGAGAAACACCAGGGAAAACACTGCTGGACAAGCCAGCAGTGGCACCCGAACTCCCGAAATCCGACTTTTTCAACGGGCCGTTAGCTTGCACGGACGCGATTGTTTTCTAGCGAATCCGCCGGATCGAGTTGATCACGATGGGTTTCACCGGCGTCCGCTCGAAGTCGGCCGTGTCTTGGACCGGAGTGTCGTTGATTCGATCGACGATCTCCATTCCTTCGACGACTTCTCCGAACACGGAGTAGCCGTATCCCTCGGGCGTACGGTCCTTGTGGTCCAGCGCCGGGTTGTCGGATACGTTGATAAAGAATTGACAAGTCGCGCTGTCGATGGCGTCGGGAAAGCGGACCATGGAAATCGAGCCGCGGCGGTTCTTCAACCCGTTGTGCGCTTCGTTGCGGATCGGCGTGCGGGCCGGTTTCTCGATCAGGTTCGTGCCGTAACCGCCGGCGACGAATCCCTGGCCTTTATAGACCTGGTGAATAATGGTTTGGTCGAAGTGCGAGGCGTCCACGTAATCGAGGAAGTTATCCACCGTAAGCGGGGACTTCTCTCCGTCCAGTTGGATTGTGATGTTCCCCAGCGAGGTCTCGATCAACACCAGGGGGTGCTTCGGGGCGACCGTTGGTTTTTTGATTGCGGGACTGCCGACCCCATCCGCGGGAGAGGCATTCTCGCTCTGCCCGTTGATCGAGGCCTCCGGAGGCTGGCCCCCATCGCCTCCCCGATTGCAGCCGACCAGGGCCGAACACAGCAATAAACACGTCAGATAAGCTATACGGTGAACGGCTGGAAGTGCAACAATCTTTTCCATCCGAGAAGAATGTTCCACTATTTTCCGTGCAACGTATAATATGGATTTCCAGCGATCAATCACCGTTATGTCTCCGTACGTAACCATTTACGGGCCGGTTGCTCAACGATCCGCGTATGGCCCTCTATCATCCGCGGAATAGGTAATTGATGCAACGTCGATTCGGATGGATTTTCCGAGGCGGGGGGGGTTGGGGGGCCTGAGGGGAGTTTCCCTTCCTGCAAGGTATGATAGAATGGCGTAACCGTTCACAGGCCGGTAGGATACCTGTCATCCTGAGCGCAGCGAAGGATCTCGGATGAAAGTACGTTGCGGGCGAGATCCTTCGCTGCGCTCAGGATGACTATCGCCCCGTGAACGGTTGCTAGAATGGCGGGCGTGGGTCTACCAAGCACAGTACCATGTATAGCCGTTGGTTCAACGTAACCGTCGTGGTTCTTTGGCTGGCAACGATGAGTTGGCTGGTCGTGGCCAAGATATTGCCGCTTCTGGCGATTGGTGAACCGCCGAATCTTTCCGAGATCGTCGAGTCGCAGGTTGATAATCCGCCGGTGGGTTGGGAGATTCTGATCGACAACCAGCGGCTCGGCTGGGCATTGACCGAGACGAAGTTGCAAGAATCCGGGACGCGTGACATCCGCGGCCGGGTCCATTTCGACAAGTTGCCGCTGGGAAAGATAATGCCCGGCTGGCTAAAGCCCCTTTCCAAATTGGTCGGCCGATCGGTCGACCAGTTGCGGATCGACGCGCGGAGCGTTTTGACCGTCGACGCGCTGGGACACTTGCTCTGCTTCGAGTCCGCAATGCGATTGGACCCGCCCGACGAAGTGATCGGCATGAGCGGGATTATGGAGGGCGGGCAGTTGCGGTTGGTGATTCGCACCGGCTATGCGTCGTTCACCAAGGAGTTTCGATTGCCCTCGAAATCGCTGCCGAGCGACTTTTTTTCGCCGCAGACATCATTGCCCGGTTTGTACAAGGGCCGGACTTGGACCGCTCCGGTCTACAGCCCGCTTTGGCCCTCGAAGAATCCGTTGAAGATAATTCGCGCCACCGTCGAAGGGATGGAACCGATTTTCTGGGACGGTGCGATGGAGAACGTCTGGAGGGTGGTCTATCGCGACGAAACGGGAAACGCCTCGGACGACGACCGGACGCAACAGGGAAAGGTGTGGGTCCGCCGCGACGGCGCCGTGTTGCGACAACAAGCGCAGTTTTCCAACTCGACCATTACCTTCGTCCGCATGACCGAACGGCAGGCCGTTGAACTGGTGGAATCGGCGGGTAAGAAGTGGTGGACGCCGGAAAGCGGGGCGTGGATGGAATACCATGATTGAGTTCAACAACGTCACTCGCAACTTCGCCCACAAGGTCGCCGTGGACGGGCTGACGCTGAAGGTCCCGCCGGGCGAGCTATTCGCCCTCTTGGGGCCGAACGGCGCCGGAAAAACCACCACCATCAAGATGCTCACGGGGCTTCTGCGACCCACGGCGGGCAACGTGCGGGTCCGCGGATACGATCTGGCCTCGGACGTCCGCCGCGCCACACACGCCATCGGATACGTGCCCGAAGAACCTTTCCTCTACGACAAGCTATCGGGCCGAGAGTTCCTCGAGTTCGCCGCTGAAATGCGCGGGCTGGACCGATCGACGGTCAACGATCGCATCCGGCGAGAATGCCGATACTTCGAGCTCGACGATTTTATCGACGATCTGACCGAGACCTACTCCCACGGCATGAAGCAACGACTCGTCTTCGCTTCCGCCATGTTGCACGATCCTCCGGTGCTGGTGATCGACGAGCCGATGGTCGGGCTCGATCCGCGGAGCGTGCGGATGGTAAAGGACCGGTTGCGCAAGCTGGCCGCTGTCGGAACGATCATCTTCATGTCCACGCACACCCTGGCCATCGCCGAGGAGATCGCGCAGCGAATCGGGATCATGGACCGCGGCCGGTTGCACTTCCTGGGAACGGTGGGCCAATTGCAGTCCGAATTGGCATCCAGCCACACGTCCTTGGAGCCGTTGTTCCTCGAACTTACCGCCGGCAACAACGGACGCCCGCGAAAGGGGATGGATTGTAAATTGAAAATTGAATGATGCTATTTCTCGTTCCCACGCGGAGAACTTGTGGATTTTTGTAGGGTGCGTGAAACGCACCACAACCGGTAGTACATGGTGCGTTTCACGCACCCTACAAAAATTCACGGCCTCAGAGCGTCGGAACCAGGTGAATTCGCACTATACGATCATGCACCCTCCCGTTCCTTCCCCAACACCGTTGCCCGATTTCCTCTCGCCCCAACTGGAGGCCCGGGCGTTCGGACGGGCGCGCAACCGCATTCTCGCCACATTGCTGCGGCAGACGTTCGCCCACTCCCGCTTTCGCATAACGCTGGTCGTGGTCTTGGCCAGCCTGCTTTGGGGCGGAATGTTCTGGATGTTCGCCGACGGGTTCTGGTTCCTCGAATCGACGATCACGCAACCCGACACGCACGCCCTCGCCGTGGGCGGAGTGTTCGGCGCGTTCTTCGCCGCCTTGATGCTGATGCTGGTCTTTTCCTCGGGCATCATTCTCTACGGCTCCCTTTTCCGCTCGAGGGAGATCACTTTCCTGCTGACGATACCCGCGCGCACCGAGCGGGTGTTTTTGCACAAGTTGCAGGAAGCGATCGTCTTGAGCAGTTGGGGATTCGTGCTCCTGGGAAGTCCCATCCTGCTGGCATACGGCATGGTATCCGCCGCGCCGTGGTATTACTACGCGCTGCTGCTGCCGTTCATCGTGGCCTTCGTCTATATCCCCGTTTCCATCGGAGCGATTATCTGCCTGTTCGTGGTGCATCGCGTCCCCGACAACCGTTTGACGGTATTGGTCGGCGGATTGGTTCTGTTGGTGGTTGGCGGCGCGTGGATCGCGTGGGGGTTGCTGACAGGCCCTAAAAACGACCTGCTCACGCCGGATTGGTTCCAGGAGATCATCGGCCGGCTGCGGTTTTCCGACTATCGACTGCTACCCAGTTGGTGGCTCAGCACCGGGTTGCTCGACGCGGCCTCCGGCGCATGGTCCGAAAGCATCTTGTTCTTTTCGCTGATGATCTCCAACGCCTTGTTCTTCCGCCAGTTGGCCTTGTGGCAGGCGGGCAGGACGTATCGAACGGCCTATAGCGGTCTGTACGGCAAGACGATGCGTCGCAAACGCCTCCGCCCGATGCGATTTGATCGGCTGCTGTCTTGGCTCCTCGGTCCGCTTCCCGCGACCATGCGTTTGATGACGATTAAGGATCTGCGACTGTTCCGACGCGACCCATTGCAGTGGTCTCAGTTCCTCATCTTCACGGGCTTCCTGATGATCTACTTTTTCCATATTCCCCGCTTCACGTATGGCGTTTCCTCGATCGCCTGGGTGAACATGGTCAGTTTCTTGAACCTCTCGGTCGTGGGACTGCTGCTCTCCACGTTCACCACCCGATTCGTCTACCCGATGATCAGCCTCGAAGGACGCCGATTCTGGATGCTCGGCCTGTTGGGCGTGCCGCGCCGGACAATCCTCTGGGGTAAGTTTTACTTCGCCGCCGCTGGATCGATCATACCATGCTCGGGCCTGGTGCTGGTCAGCGATCTGATGCTCGGCGTCTCGAATCTGATCGTCCTCAGCCATCAATTGACCTGTCTGATGCTTTGTCTGGGGCTGGCGGGAATCGCCGTGGGGCTGGGCGCCTGGTTGCCCAACTTCCGCTATGAATCTCCCTCGCGGATCGCCGCCGGATTCGGCGGGACGCTTACCCTGGTAGTCAGCACGCTGTATATTTTGATCGTGGTGTTGCTGACCGCGCTGCCCACCCACTTCTATCTGGTCGCGAAATACGCCAACCTCAGCGGGGACGTTCCGGGTCAAACCGGCGTGCAGTGGTGGCTCGGTTTTTGGCTGGCGGCGGGCACCGCCGCCAGTCTAATTCTGGGCGCAATCACTACGCTGGTCCCACTGCGGATCGGATCCCGCGCGTTACAGCGGATGGAGTTCTAACAGTCCGTTGAAAAAGGGTGCCACTGCTGGCTTGTCCAGCAGTGCGGGGAGAAACACCCGGGAAAACACTGCTGGACAAGCCAGCAGTGGCACCCGAACTCTCGAAAACCGACTTTTTCAACGGACTGCTAGCGCACCCTACTCTTTCCCCAATTCCCGTCGCAAGCGAACGACCGCCTCGACCAGTTTGTCCGGTCCGTGTCGGAGCGGGTCGCAGGCGGGTAGGCCCAACCGGCTCGCCGCCCGGTCGCATTCGGCCGCCACGGCCTCGTCGGAAAAACCGACGCCGTTGACCGCCACGCCCACTACTCGGCACGGGTGCATCACGCCGGCCGCCGACTCATGGAACTCGACCACCTTCTCCAGCGAAGGCAACGGGATGTTTTCCATGCCGTAGAACGTCCGCCGCCCCATCGTGTAGCAGAGGACCAATCCGTCGGGCATCACACCGTGAAGCAAACCGAGCGCGACGCACGAATAGCGGGGATGGAACAGGCTCCCTTGGCCTTCGACCACGATCGCGTCATGATGCTGATTGGCCAGGACCAGCTTCTCGACCGCGCCGCTGAGGAAATCGGAGATTACCCGATCCACCGGACAGCCGTCGCCGGCGACGAGTATTCCGGTCTGGCCGGTGGCGACGAAGGCGGCGTCCACACCCGCCCGGCCCAGCCCCCGGGCAAGCTCGACGCCGCAGACCATCTTTCCGCAGCAGCAATCGTTGCCGATCGTGTGGATCCGCAAGCAGCCCTGGCGGAGGCCCTCGCGGCGGGCAACGTCCCGCTCGTCGTTGTCGCGGAGATCGACCAGCCGCACGCCGCGCTCTTCGGCCACGCGGAGATACTCGGCGTCGTCGCGCAGAAAATCGTGCAGGCCGGAGACGACCGACATCCGCCGGGCAATGGCCTCCAAGATGATCGGCCGCCAGTGGGGCGGGATTCTTCCGCCCGGCGGCGCGATGCCCACCACCAACGTGTCGGCTTCGGGCGCCTCGGCCAGCGAACCGATCAAGGGGATCGCGCCGCCGACGCCGAAAACTTCCCGGCATGTCTTGCCGGCCGATTGTCGGTCGAATACGGCGACCACCTCGTCCGCGCAATAGCGAAGCAGACAGATGGCGGTCTTGGCCGTGTCGGAATCGTGGTATCCGTCGGTGACGATCACCATGCGGCGCGGAAGATTCATGTCGAAATCATAGCGGCCGCGCGGTGTTCTCACAAGGAGCGAGGGGGAGAAAGCGAAGCGGGGCGGCCTTCCGCCCGCGGGAATCCTTGTTCCCATGCTGAGCATGGGAACAAGGCGCCCTTTTGTAGCCGAAGCGTCGGATCGGCGGTTACTTTTCGACCTCGAACTCCTTCTTGCCGACGATTTTTCCGCCGGCCGGTCCCATGTTGAAGGTGATCTGGATGGTGTACTTTCCGCGTGCGTCACTTGGCACTCGACACGAGTGCGAGCAGAAGCCGCCTCAGCCAAAGCCGTCCACGCTGCGGTGGACGGTTGTGCCGTCGGGCGCAATCAGCAAGACCTCCGCCGTGCCGTCGACCGGCCTGGCCTGACCCTTCTTGACGATCGAACACGACGACAGCGACAGCGACCGATCGGCGATCACCTCGGGGTAGACGCGAATCTTCTGACCGGGTTTGATTTTCCCTTCGCTCGGCCTCGTCAGCACGTTGACCTGAAAATGCTTCAACAAGGGGATCGTAGTCTCCCGGTCGAGCGGCACGGGGTAATATCTGTCGCGCTCCGCGCGGAAGTAGAACGACCAGGTGTTTCCGTCCGCGTCGGGCACTTCCAGTCGCAGGCGGGAGAAACGATACTCGCCGTAAGGAACGGCCGTAATATCGTCGAGCTTGTCGATCGAGGCGAACTCCCCGATGTCGCTGATCAATTCCGCCGTGGCCTTGGCCTGCGATCCGGTTTTCGCGGCCAGCGTCAGCCGCAATTTTCCGTCGCCGGCGCTCCGTAGGTGGACCACCACGGAGGACGCCAAGGGATCGGAGCGGACCACGTAGATGTCGCCCTGCTTGGCGATCGCCTTGCCCAGGGGATATTGTTCGGTCAGCAGGTCGAAGCGGCCGTTCTCGTCGAGATCGATCCAGAGACGGTCGTGGCCGACTGTGTCCAGACAGCCGTTGCCGTCGCCGTCCAGCAGCACGGCGGCATATTCCTTCTCGCCAAGTTTCAATCGACCCTCGGCGTAACCGCGGACCGCGTATCGCAAACCCTCGCCGACGGCGGATCGGCGCAGCAGGAGCGTGCGTTGGACGCGGACGGGATTCCGGGTCCATCGAACGGTGACGGTCGCGGGAACCTCCAGGTCGCGGCCGGACATCGCGTGCCGTTCGTCGTCGCTCAGTTTGCCGTCGGCGTCGGCGTCGAGCCAGAGTTGGGGACCGCCGGGGGCCTTAGGCGCCCAGACCAGCAGCAAGCCCTTTTCCGGTTTCGGGCCGAGTGGGACGAGGCTGTACTTGGCCCCGGCCGGGAATTTCGGCCGACCATCCATGGGCCAAACCGGCTTGTCGCGGAACTCAAGGGAATGATATTTCACCGCGGATCGGTTTCGGCAGGTTGCCGAGTCCTTGAATTCCAAGGCGACCGGCGGCGTCGAAGGGGACGCGGACGCGCTGAGAACCATCGAAAGCAATAGTAATGGAGTCATTGCAACATTAGCTCCTAAATCTTACGGGGCGAATGGGTTGGACGGGTCGAATCCTGATCGAGTGTTGAAAGGCCAGCCGGTAATTTGGGACCGTTGGTCCGGAGGCGTGGTCCAAACGTCGGCCATTGCCCGGACCACTCCCAGCGAATCAGGTTTGGCGTTTCCTTGTCGGGCCGCGGCCAGTTCGCGTTCGGCCAGTTCCACGGCGTGCGGCGGATCGGCCATCGCCCAGGCCAGGAACCAACCCTCCCGACCGTCGAGCGCCTCGATGCCCGGCTCGATCGTCAATAGCATCTGCTTGGCGGAGGCCGGATCGGCCAGGGCGAGAATTGTCGCCATTTGCACGACGGACCTCATTGCGGGGACGGGCGAAGCTTCTTCCGCCGGGGTCGGCCGCAACGCCAGCGTTTGGAAAATCACCCGCTCCATGTCGGGATATCCGACCTTCCTCGCCAGGACGGCCAACCGGGCCGCGGTGGCGGCGCGATCGTCGCCAACGTCGGCCGGCTTCTCGGGCGGCAAGTAAATCTCGAAAACCCGGTCGATCAGGGAGCACGTCAACGCGGGATCGTGCGTGCCGATCAGCTTGGCGATCCGCCAAAGTTGTCCGGCCGCGTTGTCCTCCGCGTGGCCGTCTGAAATATATTTCTCAATCAACTGCAACGCCTCGGCGGGCCGGCTGGGCGCGATGCGATATGCCAGACTCAACCTGGCACGACGGGCGGCCTCCGAATTCAACCCCTTCAACAGCGATTCAACCTCGGCCGGATCGTCCAGCGAAGCGGCCACTTGGGCCTGATAGTTTTCACGCGTGGACTTGTTGGAAATCTTCTCCAGCAGCCGGATCGCCCGCGCGGAATCGTACGGGGCCAAGGCCACGGCGACCTGCCCGAAGCTACGGTTGTTGCGCGGCGACGGCTTCCAGCGGTCGGTCATTTCCGCCGCCTCCTCGATCAATTTCTTGCCGGCTTCCTTCTGGCCCAACTCGATAACCGAGCCGGCCCAGGAGATCAATTCCCGGGTGCGGTCCGGCTGGTCGAGGCTCCGCACCCGGACGATCGCCTCCTCCGCGCAAATCAGGGCCTTCTCCGGGGCGGACTTGGCAAAGTGGTTGAACAGTCGGCGGAGTTGGCGGGCCGCCGACTCGGCGTCCTCGTTCAACATGCTCAGGGCCTCGTCCAGATCGGTTTCCGCGATCTGTTTGATCGAGATTTTGGTGTCGGTATCGGCCGGCTTGACGGCGCACTCCGCCGTCCATTTGCGGGCCTGCTCGGCGTCGATCCGTTCCATCAGCGGTATCAGCGACTTTTTCAGTCCGTCGTCCTTGACCTTCAGAGTGCTCTTCAGCAGCGCGCGTGCGCGATCGATCAGTCCGCCCTGGCTGCCGGCCGGTTTGTCGTTCTTACAGGCTACGGCCCAGAGCTTTTCCAACAACGCCCGGGCCAGCTTCTTCTCCTCCTCGAAGGACAGCGGCGTGGACGATACACTGCTCTTCGGCGCCGGTTCGTCGTCGCGGAGCATCTTCAACCGCGCGTCGGTCGCCCCGGCTTCGGTCCGCAGTCCCGCAAACCGGCGGCCCTGCTTGACGGCAAAGACGTATACCGGCCCCTTGCGGAAGCCCTGGAGGCGGAAGTTGCCGGCGGCGTCGCTGACGGTCTCCATCGGTTCCGGTCCGTCGCCCGAATTGAACACCCTGGCGCCGGCGACTGGTTTTCCAGCCGAGTCGACAATCTGGCCCGAGACGGAATGCGTGGTCCGTGCGAGCACGATCTTGCCCAAGCCGAGCGTCTTGCCGCCGCCGCCGTCGATCCTTGCGGAGGCGTATCGTTCGTGGCCGGGAATCTTGACCAGGAACTGGTACTTGCCGTCGGACCACAGACCGCCGAAGGCGAAGTTTCCACTGGCGTCGGACTGATGTTTTTCGAGGCTGACGTTGCCGGCCGTTCCGTACAAGCGGACGTCCTCGTCGGCGTTCATATTCGCTATCAAAGTGATGTCGGCCCGCGGAATCGGTTCGCCGGCGTCGTCGACCAGGGTTCCTTGGATTGCGAAAGTCGTTTTTTCGGAAAGAACCAGACGGACCGGTCCCCGCAGCCCCCGAAGCGTAATCTTCTTCCGGTTGATGGCGGCGGCATTAGTTCGGGCACGGACTATCAGCGTGTCTTTGGGCGAATACCTTCCCAGGGAAACCCGACCGGCCGCATCGGCATGGAGGACCTTCTTTGTCACATCCCACCGCGACCGAGAATGAATATAGCGGATTTCCGCGTTGGGCGCCGGTTTGCCCGAGGCGTCCACCACAATGACTTCCACCTCGACCGCCCGTTCCAAAGTAATCGGCGGGATGGTGGTCTCCGCGGAGATCACCACTCTGAGCATATCCGACCAAGAAGGCGTTATGTACCGATTGGGAACCTGCCAGATGTACAAACCGATCTGACCGGGCTTGGAATGGAGTGTAAAGGATCCGTCCGTACCGGTGACGGTTTCTCGGCTCAGTGAATTTCCATAGTCTATCAACATCATACGGACGTCGGCGACGCCCTTTTTCGTCTCTTTGTCCACCACCTTGCCTTGCACCTTTACGGCCGGCGCAAGCGCGATCTCAATCCGCGCGGTCTGGCCCGGCTTGACCTCGACCATCGGCGTTCCTTCCACGCAGTAGGGAAAGTCGGCGGGAAGTTGCAATTGCATCGAGTACTTGCCCGGCGGAATCCCCTCCAGGCGGAAGGTTCCGTCCGCTCGAGTCGTCCCCTTCTGGAAATAGTTGATCGAAAAATCGGCCTCGGGCGATTGGTCGTCGCCGGGGTTTCCGACCGACATGAATCGGACCCCGCCGGCGGCGCCGGCGTCCTGGGCGCAAGTCAACGAACCTTGAAGGCTGCCCGATCGGCTGAGACGGACGGTTACCGGTTTTCCCAGGTTCCATTTCACCAGCGGCGAGCCGAAATCGCCGGCGTCGAAACGTGCGTAGATCGTGCCGGAGGCCGCGAAGCCGCGGATCGTGAAACGGCCGTCGGCGTCGGTCTCGGCGCCTAGTTTTTCCCGGAGAACGGGAGGCAATAGAAGATACTGATAAGTATCGGGCGAACGCTCTCCTCCCAACCACAACAGCGGCTGGACGACGGCTTTGTCGATCGGCCGGCCTTCTTTGTCGATCAAACGGCCTTCGTAGTCCTTGCCCTCGATGAGGGTAATCCGGCAATTCCTGGGCAAGGGGTTTCCCACTCGCATCGAGATGCCCGAGGTGCCGATTCGTCGTCCGTCGGCATCTTGCGCCGTCAGCAGCAGAGGACTGCCGAAAGGCGAAGTGCGCTCCCACGGCAAGGCGTCAAACTGAAAGCGCCCCTGCTGGTCGGCAACGGTCTGGGCGAGGACTTGCGTTTCAAAATTTCTGGAACCGCTGAGCATCCAGACAACGGCCCCCGCCGCCGGGTTGCCCTTCGCGTCGACCACCGTGCCGGCGACCGGCCCGACGGTGTTTTCGGCGGCCCGCAATTGCGTTTGGACCGGTAGGAGCAGAAATGCCAGAATCAGGATCGTACCTGTCGTTGCCCGCAGCGCTAACTTGATGGGTTGCATCTATCGGCCCCTCGGTGAGAAGATTTCGGAGACGGGAATTTCCGCATTTCTTATCAGTCGAACACCAGCAGCCCGTTGAGAAAGGGTGCCACTGCTGGCTTGCCCAGCAGTGCGGGGAGAAACACCCGGGAAAACACTGCTGGACAAGCCAGCAGTGGCACCCGAACTCTCGAAAACCGACTTATTCAACGGGCTGGTGTTGTGCGCTCCGTGCCGGATTATACCAGAGTGGTGAGTAATACCAATGCTTGTAAGCGTTCACGGGTTGGCTGGGGACTGGTCCATTTTTCGGCCGAAAAACGCATTTCGCGGGCAAACGGTTGGCCGAAAACATGGACCTGTCCCCTTCCCGCGGCGCAAGGGGGACAGTCCCCTGTGAACGGTTACGTTGAAACACCCAACGCTCACTAATAGTCGTCAGACGACACCACTTCGCCCCCGGCTCGGGTGAACAAGGCCAGGAGGGTCTTCGGATCGATCGACGATTGGAAAAATTGCACGGAGCCGTCGGCCCTCCCGGCATGGAAGCCGCCCGGCCACAGACCGATCAGCCCTTTCTTGGGATCCTTCTCGTCATATTGAAAATCGTCCGGCTTGGTCCAGATGACCGCGCTCTTGTCTGAAACCTCGACCGTCATGAGGGTGTTGGACAGGCCGTCGTGGATTTGACTAAATTTGATTCCCTCCTTGCCGGAAAAGACGGTCTTTTCGCCGCGGACCGTCAAATAGTTCGTCTTCCACTGGCCGGCTACTTTACTCGCCGAACTCTTGTAGAACGACGGCATCTTGTCGATAAGCTCCTTGTTGTGTTCGCTGTCCCACGGCTCGTCGAGGTGAAACTGCTCGTACAAGTCGGTTTCTTCCAGATACGGCAGGATCATCACCCGCCAACTCAACAGTGGTTTGCCGTCCTTGTCGGCAATGTAGGCCGGAGGGAATTTCTTATGTGCCTGGGCATAGTTGAGTATTGACAAGGCGATCTGTTTCAGATTGTTGCTCGACTGGATTCTTCTGGCGGCTTGCCGCGAGCTTTGAACGGCCGGAAGCAACATCCCGATACCCACCGGGACGACGGTGGACATGCTCAGGCCGGGCATGGTCCGCCGCTCGATGATCTCGATGCCCGACGGCGTCCGCCGCGCCGATATGACCGATGGCCTCAAATGCGGCCGAATCGCCCGGGCCGAGGGGATTATCGACGTGTCCAGGTCGACCCCGGACATCCGCAACATCGACATGGCATATTTCCCGTAAATCAGGACTGCGGGATAAAAGACATCGAACATCCGCCGCGAGTTGCAGTAAGCGAACTTCAGCGGCCCGGAATCCCCCTGAAACAATTCGGCCACCTCCGGCAATTTGGCCAACGACTTGAAGTCGGCGCCGCGAGACAGATAGCCCTTGATGTTCTGCGGATTCAGGGCCACGATCAACTCTTTGTCCGTAATGCACCACGACGGCGTACATGGCGGGCCGAACATGCCGCCATCGAAGACGTAGATTTTATTCCCCTTGAATTCCATCGAAGAGAGCCGCATTCTGTTCATAACGGAAAAGAAGTTATCTTCCATCTCGAAATCTCCCGATAGCTCCTCTCTTGCATTCAGCCAGGCTAAAGGCAATTTGATGAGCTGATCGTGCGTGGCCGCGGCCCGCTTGGGATCTTTCAACGGCAAAACGGCGGTCAACCCGCTGATAGCGCCCCCTTCGCCGGGCGAATCAAACACGCGCCAGGTGTCGCCCAGGGGTTCGAGAACGTCGTCCCGCAGTTTCAGTGCGAAGTGCTTCTCCATCCGAGCGATTTCGCGGTCCATTCCCTCTTTTGCACGGGGATCGATCGTTTCGACAATTTCTGAAATCAGATCAAATATCTCGGCCGCATCGAGCTTGAACGCCGCCGCAAACGTCGCGTCTTGGGGAATAATCGCCAGATCGTCGGGCGTCAACGGTTCGACGTTTGCCAGCCGGAAAAAACCCTTCGCCTCGCCGTCGATGCTCCAGAGTGTTTTGGCGACAAACGCCTTTTGATCCAAGCCCGTTACCGATTCCAACGAGGTCACGTTGCTGAAACCCAAGGCATCGGCAATCTTGGCGGCCCGCGGTCCGGCCATCGGCAGCGCCAACTCCATGATGGCCCTGGTGTTGACGTAGGTGACGGTCGCGGTGCGTTCGACCGGCAGTTTTTCGCGCAGTTCATCGAGCCATTTCGGCGGCGCGCCTTTGGCGCGCTGGAGCATGGCCTCGACCTCGCCTTTACCCACGCCGGCGAAAAAATGCTTTTCTTGAAATCCCCACACGATTGTCAGGTTCGGCCTCGCCTTGAAGCTCATCCATTTCTCGCCGTCGATCTGGACTTCCTCGATGATCGGGGCGGGCATGTTTTTGGCGATCCGTTCGAGCGCCGTCTTGACTTTATCCACGTCGTCGCCGCAATTGACGGCGACCCCACCGCGGATGATTGGTCCGCCGGGGTGCATCTGCACTTCGGAAATGTATGCGGCCAAGGGTCGGGTCAACAAAATCTTGGCCATATCGACGAGTCCATCCGCCGACAAACTCGGCGGCAGCGCGCCGCGCTCGGCGACTTTTTGGAATCCGTCCCGAACGGCGCGTTCGATCTCGGCCGCCATCCGACGCACTTCCGGCTCGGCGAAGAGCTGCTCGGTCTGGTTGGCGCTGGTCGGATCGGCCACGGCCGTGCCGGCGGAGCTGACGTAGACGAGGCATTTTTCGGGGGCGATGCTCGTCGTCGCCGGATCCTCGGGCAGCGGCGGCACGCCCACGGGGATCCCAACGCCTCCGATTACAAACAGCCACGAAAAAACGGCAATCTCATAAAACCCCGTTCTAGACATCGTTGCTCTCCTTGTGCTTGGTTTGCCGCCGGCTTCGTCAAATTGAAAGTCAACACATCGCACAATTGCGTTGGGTGGCAGACGCCGCGAGGGCGCGGCGGCAAAACTACTCGCAATTGCGACTTGCAAGGCTGCCGATAGCCTAAGAAACCAAGACGCGCCGGTCAATCCCCCCCGTAGTACTTGAAAATAAGGGGACATCACTGATTTTGGCAAAATAGACAACCGATAATCAGTGATGTTCTCTTTGGGGTGATCCGTAATCCCAAAGCCGAATTCGTAGTTTCACGATTCCAGCGGCGGATAAATCACGCAAGAGGCGTCCAGCAATAGAAACACTCTATTGTGGAATTGTTCAGTTACGACGTGAGCGAGCAACCAAGAAAGCTTCGTCAAGATGCTTTTTCGATCAGGCTGCCGCAACGCAACCACGACGACTCCGCAATGTTGCAGGTAAAGGTGCGGAACCGTGTGAAAGAAATCCTTGTCCGTCGTTATAAAAACGGCGTTGGAGTCTTGCGCCATTGCGAACAAGTCGTTGTCGTGAGCCTCTTCTTTCTCGGTTCCCCGGATGTCCACGTATTCATGGGTGCATTCCGCACTTTGTTAGCCCGAAGGGCTTTTCAGAAGATAGCCCATCCCTGAAAGAGTCCATTGTGTCAAGTGTCTCCTGGCGGGATTTTTGACGCACGGTCAGCGCAAAAGTCCCTTGCGGGCTTTTCTCCTGT
>JAUWNG010000208.1 GCA_030612765.1 Planctomycetota bacterium | reverse complement strand
CACACCCCCCCCCACCCTCCCGGGGGGGGGGGGCGGGGGGGGCGGGCGGGGGGGGGGTGGGGGGGGGGGGGGGGCGGGGCCAGCTGGGGGGTGGCAGTTGAACTGCCACCCCAACAAGTCGCTTGCGGTTTCGCAACTACGTATTCCGGTTCATGCTTTCAATATGCTTCCGCACAACATTCCGCACGTTCTCCTGCACTTCGTCGATCGGACCGGCGGCGGCGACGACGACGATCCGCTCCGGCAATTGGGCGGCCTCGGCCAAAAAACCTTCGCGCACTCGGGCATGGAACGCGGCGCCTTGCCGCTCCATGCGGTCCAACGGCCGGTCGATCCGCGCCGCGGAGACCTCGGGCGGAACGTCGAGCACGATGGTCAGCTCGGGCATCAAACCGCCGGTGGCGATGCGGCCGACCTCCCAGAGCGTCGGCACGTCCAGCCCGCCGGCGTGGCCCTGATAGACCACGTTTGCCAGCAGGTAGCGGTCGCTAAGGACGGTTTTTCCCTGCTCCAGCGCCGGCCGGATCAGCTCTTCGGCCAACTGTGCCCGAGCGGCCATGTAGAGGAGCATCTCGCTGCGGCGGTGGATATTTAGGTCGTGCCTGTCGAGCAGGACGTTCCGCACCGCCTCGCCCAGCGTGGTGCTGCCGGGGTCGCGGCAGGCGACTACCTGCCGGCCCTGCTCGCGCAGCCAGCCGGCGAGCAATTCGGCCTGCGTCGATTTGCCCGTGCCGTCGCCGCCGTCGATGGAGATGAACATGGATGCTTCCCGTGGTTTCGCCCGTCGAGTCTTGGGCGGTATTATATAATACCCGCCGCGCCGGGCCAACTCCCTCGGAAGTGCAACCGTTCTCGGGCCGGCTGGGGACTGGTCCATTTTTCGGCGAAAAAACACATTTTGCCGACGAACCGTTGGCCGAAAACATGGACTTGTCCCCTTCCCGCGGCGCCAGGGGGACAGTCCCATTTTCGCGGCGGTCAAGTCAATTCGCCTGGCAACGTCCCTCACGCCGCGAAAATTGGGACAGTCCCCTGCGGGCCAACTCCCCACGGAAGTTTTCAATGTCAATGTCGTGCTCGTTTATCGGCCGCCGGCACGATCTCGACCACTTGCCGGCGGCGGCGGAACGTCAGCCGGGTGTCGCGGAGCAGTTCGCGGAAAAGCTCGTCGATCGTGGCGTTTTCGACTTTGACCGACACCCGCCCGTCGAGCGAGATGCCCGCCGCGGCTATCGCCTCGCGGTCGATGCGCAATTCAAGGCCGAGCCGGTCGGCCAATTGCCCTAGGACCGCGCCGAGCGGCTTCCCTTGCACCACCAGCCGGTCGATGCGAAGCCGTTCCAGGTCCACGGGCGGCTTGGACGTCGGCTTTTTTCGCGGCGTGGCGGCGGGATGTTCCGCGGCGGGAGTTTTTGGGACGTATTCCGGCAAGGGAACGAGTTCGAGCCGCACACCGTCGGCCGCAATCTTGAACGTCAAATCGAATTGGAATGCGATCAGCGTCAGCCGGTCCGCCAGCGAGAGGTTGGGCAGATCGGCCGCCGCCCAGAGATCGTGGGGTACTCGATCCAGGCGGTCGATCGCCAACCCGCTGCGGCGGCCGAGTATTTCCAGTATTTCACGCGGCTCGGCTAAGTCCTCCCACGCCAATTTTTTGCGGCGAAAATACTTCCGTTGCGTGGCGTACGGGAGCCGCCGGATGCCTTCCTTGAACTCCGTCGAGACGGCGTTCAGTCGATCCGCGGCCGCTGCGGGGCCAAGGTAGAGAACGTCGCCCAACCGAGAGACATCCAGCCCGCGGGGACGGGCGATTTGCCGCAAGGCGGATTCCAGAGGCACACCCTTCAGCGAGACGTTCAGTTCCCGGCCGGGGTCTACTCGCCGATCGATCAGGACCGCCACCCGCCGAGTTTGGGAGAGGTTGCCGATCGCTTGGCGCAGGGGATTGTTTGCCCAATAGATGTCCACGGGTTCGGCGAGTTGTTTTTGCAGGGCGGGACCGGTGGCCCAATTGACGTTGTCGGCGTAGAGAGTTGCACACCGCCAAACGAGGGCATTGGCGACTGTCACTGCGACGACCAAACGCAATCCGACTTTCGCGGATACTCGCACAATCGCGTACCCCCCTGCCTGATGGTAGGCCCGGCCCGCCGGCGGCAGTTAGCCGCCGGCTATCTTCCGCAAGTGTTCAATTCAACAACATTCTCTTCCAGTGTATCCCTCGATCGCACTTTCATCGAGAGAATTCATTGGAGATTTTCGGGAACTCTAATTACAATCAAGTAATACGCTGCAAGTAATTGTTTTCCTCCGGGGGGTCCGACAGGTGAGCATCGATCCCACAAGGCCGCCGCTGCTGCTGGTTCTATACCAACAGTACCTCGACCACCAAAACACGGGCGAGTTTGCCCGCGGGACTTCGAGAATCTACTCGGCCGGCACTCTCCAACGGTTGGCGGGGCATCCGGATCACAAGGTCCGCCGCGCGGCCGTACTTGCTTTGGGTTTTCTCGGCGACTACGACGCGAACCACACGATGGGTTGCGCATTGTTGGACGAGGACCGCACGGTACGCACGCTGGCCGACAACGGCATCCGCGGCGTTTGGACGCGGGCCGGAAACGACGCGGAATGCAAGGAAATCAAGGCGATCGTCCGGCTCAACGCGGACCGGTTGCACAAGCAAGCGCTCGGCCGCGCCACATGGATGATCGAACGGGCGCCGTGGTTCGCCGAGGCGTGGCATCAACGGGCGGTGGCGCAGGCCGCAATGGGACGGCTGACCGAATCGATCCGCGATTGCCATCAGACGCTGGAGATCAATCCATATCATTTCGTCGCCGCCGCGAGCATGGGCCAGACCTATCTGCGACTGGGAAACCCGGTCTCGGCGTTGGAATGTTTTCGCCGTGCTCTGCGGCTGAATCCCGGGCTGGAAGGAGCCCGCGCACAGGTGGTCCGTCTGACGCGGTTGGTCGAAGACAGCCGGTAAAGTGCAGTGTATCCGGGAATAATACCATTTAGCCCGCCGTGAATACACGGCGGGGAAAAGCGGTTGCGTACTTCACGCCGTACCCCGGGTGTATTCACCCGGGGCTAAATAATACCATTTAGCCCGCCGTGAATACACGGCGGGGAAAAGCGGTTGCGTACTTCACGCCGTGCCCCGGGTGTATTCACCCGGGGCTAAATAACGATTTTCGCCGGGCACGTTTCGCACTGCTCGACGCCGTCCCAGCAGTAGGTGCAGAGCTTCTCCTTGGGCAATCCGATGGCCGAAACGAGGTCGTCGAGCCGTTGATATTTCAACGACGTAAGCCCCAATCGCTTCCCGATGCGTTTCACCATCGCCTTGTGGCCGGCGGAGTCGGGATCGGCGAATCGTTTGAGCGAGGCTTTCGCCTTTCCGCCCATCTCCTTGATGGCCCGCCGCGCCGCCAGGTCCAACTCCGATTTCGACCGGGAGAAGTTCAGGAACTTGCAGCCGTGGATCAGCGGCGGACACGCGGGCCGCATATGCACCTCCCGCGCGCCATGGTCGTGCAATAGGCGGATCGTGTCTTTCAGTTGCGTTCCGCGGACGATCGAATCCTCGCAGAACAGCAATCGCTTGCCGTCGATCAACTCGCGGATCGGAATCAGTTTCATCCTTGCCACCAGGTCGCGGACCCGTTGTTCCTGGGGCATGAAGCTGCGCGGCCAGGTGGGTGTGTACTTTACGAACGGTCTGGCGTATGGAATGCCCGAGGAGTTGGCGTAACCGATGGCGTGGCCGGTCCCCGAGTCCGGAACCCCGGCCACCAGATCGACTTTGCATCGGTCGGCGCGGGCCAAGGCCGCCCCGCAGCGGTTGCGGACGACCTCCACGTTGATCCCCTCGTAGCTCGACGCCGGATAACCGTAATATACCCACAGGAACGCGCAAATTTGCATCCGCTCGCCCGGCGGCTTCAACGTCTCGAACCCATCCGGCACGATGCGCACGATCTCGCCGGGGCCGAGATACCGATCGAATTCGTAGCCGAGGTTCGTCAGCGCGCAGGTCTCCAGCGTCACCGCGTGGGCGTCGGACTTCCGACCGATCACCAGCGGCGTCCGGCCGAGCCGGTCGCGAGCCGCGAAAATTTCGCGGCGGGTCATCAGCAACAACGAGCACGAACCCTCGATCGCCTCCTGGGCCAGGGCGATTCCTTCCTCGAAACTGCCGCCGCGGTTGATCAACGTGGCCACCAGTTCCGTGGGATTGACGCCGTCGCCTCCCATTTCGGAGAAGTGTGTCGCGCCGCCACGGAAAGTCTCGGCGGCCAATTTTTTCAGGTTCTGGATTCGCCCGACGGTGGCCAAGGCGTAGGTTCCCAGACGCGAGCCGATGATCAGCGGCTGGTCTTCGTAGTCGCTGATTACTCCGATACCCAACGGGCCGTGCATTTTCCTCAAGTCGTTCTCGAACTTGCCGCGGAATTGGGCGTTGGTGATGTCGTGTATGGAGCGGAAGAACTCGCGCCGGTTGCGGACGGCCAGTCCGCCGCGTCGCGTACCCAGGTGGGAATGATAATCGGTTCCATAGAAGAGGTCGGCCACGCAATCCTTTTTCGCCGCGACACCGAATACTCCGCCCATCATGGTCTCCCGCGTTTGTTGTGGTTGTTAATATCGGAGTGGAAAGTAGGGTGGGTCAAGCGCAGCGCGGCCCCACCATCGCTATTGGTGGGGC
>JAUWNG010000194.1 GCA_030612765.1 Planctomycetota bacterium | reverse complement strand
CCCCCCCCCCCCCCCCCGGCTCTGTGGCGCCCGCCGGCCGGGGCTCCCCGCCGGGGCCGGCCCCCCCCGGCCCCCTGCCGGGCGGTGGGGCGCGGGGGGGGGGATTAGGGATCGGATTTCGGACATCGGATTTGTCTTCTCGCCCCTCGCCCCTCGCCCCCCGCCCCTCGCCCCTCGCCAGATCGATCGCCGCGACCACCAGCAACTCGGTCTCGGGGCGGGGGATCAAAACATCCGGCGTGACGCGGAAGCCGAGCGAGTAGAACTCGCGACGGCCGACCAGATAGGCTACCGGCGCCCCTTCGGCCCGACGCCGGACAAGCGCGCGGAACGCGGCCCGGGCCTCGTCGCCCGGCGCTTCGTCGAATCGCGTGTACAACTCGATCCGTTGGCATCCCAAAGCATGTGCCAGCAACACCTCGGCGTCCAGCCGCGGGCTGTCCGCTCCTTGCTCCTTCAGATAGTCCGTCGTCCACTTCAACAGCCGGCCGACGGTCCAAGGTTCGGCGGAGGACATGGGAGAGGGATTGGGAGTTAGGGATTCAAGTTGGTTTAGCCCCGGCGTCCACGCCGGGTAGTATACGCGGGTTATGCTTTAGCATAACAAAACAACTCGCGGAAGAAAATGTTATGCAACAGCATAACCTACGGATTGGCTGCTCTACTACCCCGCCTCACGCCGCGTGGACGCGGCGGCTAAACAGTTCCCGAATCCCGAGCCCCGAATCCCCGACCCCTTTTGTCAATCAATCGTCCCGAATGAGTCGCGCTGCTCCTGCCGCTGATATTCCATCAGGCCGTCGATCACCGGCGTGAGATTTCCGGCGATGATGCTGTCTAGTTTGTAAAGCGTCAGGTTGATGCGGTGGTCGGTCAGCCGGTTTTGCGGGAAGTTGTAGGTGCGGATGCGCTGGCTGCGGTCGCCGGAACCGATCTTGCTCTTTCGTTCGTCCGAGCGTTTTTTGTGTTCCGCCTCGCGCTTGGCCTCGTAGAGCCGGGTCTTCAACACGCGGAGCGACTTGGCAAAGTTCTTGTGCTGGCTCTTTTCGTCCTGGCAGGAGACGACGATGCCGGTCTCGTAGTGGGTCAACCGGATGGCCGAGGCGGTCTTGTTCACGTGCTGGCCGCCGGGTCCGCTGGCGTGAAAAATGTCCTTGCGGTAGTCGTCCGGCTTCAGATTGATTTCCACGTCCTCCGGCTCGGCCATTACGGCCACGGTGGCGGCGGAGGTGTGGACGCGGCCTTGGGCCTCGGTCTCCGGCACCCGTTGTACACGATGTCCGCCGCTCTCGAATTGCAGTTTGCGGAAGGCGTCCTCGCCCTCGATGCCGAGGATGATCTCCTTGAAGCCGCCCAACTCGGTCGGCGAGTGGTCCAGCACTTCGACCTTCCAGCGGTTGTCCTCGGCGAAGTGCTTGTACATTTCGTAAAGGTCGCGGGCGAACAGCGCCGCCTCATCGCCGCCGATGCCGGCGCGGATTTCGAGGATACATCTCGTGCGGGTGGAATCCTCGCCGCCGATGGTCATGTCCAGCAGGTCGTTCCAGAGGGTTTCGCGCTCGGCCTTCAACTGCGGCAACTCGGCCTCGGCCAGTTCGCGCATGTCCGCGTCGTCTCCTTCGACCATCTCCAGGGCGTCGCGGACCTGGACGTTGAGGTTCTTGAAGCGGCGGTACTTCGTGGCCAGCTTGGCCAACGAGCCGTGCTGGCGGGCAACGGCCGTCAGACGGGCCGGATCGGCCAGAACCTCGGGATCGACGAGCTGACGCTCCAACTCCTCGAACCGGGCGAGTTTATCGTCGAGCGGATTGGACATGACGGCCATCCTCTCCCCGCTCCCGTTGGGAGAGGGGCCGGGGGTGAGGGCGGTATAGATTACACCGCAATTATTCGGTTTTTCTTGCCGAACAGCCCTCACCATAACCCTCTCCCAGAAGGAGAGGGGACTTGCTTCGGCAACTTGCAGATACGCTCCGACGCTGAGCGTACACGCTATTTTTCCGCCACCTCGGCGGTTTCGGCCTTGGCGGCTTTCTTCTTGCCGAGGTTCAGGCTGGCGTAGCCGCTAGCGGCGAACTTCTTCTGGAACTTCTCGATCCGGCCGGCCGTATCAACGTACTTCAGCTTGCCCGTGTAAAACGGATGGCACGCGTTGCAGATGTCCACTTTCAATTCGGGCCGAGTGCTGCGGGTGGTAAACGAGTTGCCGCAGCCGCAGGTGACTTGCGTGACAACGTACTTCGGGTGGATTTTTTCCTTCATGGCTTTGGTCTCTTGGCTCTCAAAAAGCACCGGCCCGCAGTAACGGGGGGGGGCGTACCGCGAAGCATGGATCAAACTCATCAGTTTACCAGCCGAGGGCATCCTTCACAAGGGTTACTTGTGGCAAGCGGTGATATTATTTGACTGCCAATGTGACAGAAAACAAACGCCCCACGACTGCGGTCGTGGGGGAGATTTGCGGTATTTCACGTCCCCCCGCGACCGCAGTCGCGGGGCGTTTGTTTATGTTGCATCGGATTTCCGACGGTCATTAGCCATCGGTTCTCCCCATCCTACCAGCTTTTCCAGCCTGAACTCCTCGAACCGATCGGCTTCGATCGCTCGACGGGCGTCGGACAGCAGCCGTTGATAGTAGGTCAGATTATGGATCGACAGCAGGATCGGCCCGAGCATCTCGCCGGCGGTGAACAGATGGCGGATATACCCTCGGCTGCGGCGGCAGGCCGCACACGGACACCCGTCTTCAAGCGGACGCTCGTCTCGCTCGAACTTTGCGTTCCGCAGCCGCAACGAGCCGGAATCGGTAAACGCCATCGAGTTGCGTCCGTTTCGGGTGGGCATGACGCAATCGAACAGATCAACGCCGCGACGGATCGCCTCGAGCAGGTCTTCCGGCCGGCCAACGCCCATCAGGTATCGAGGTCGGTCGGAGGGCAATTCGGGCACGGTCGCCTCGATCATCCGCAACATGTCGGCCGGGGCCTCGCCGACGCTCAGTCCGCCGATGGCGTAGCCGGCGAAATCCATTTCCCGCAGCCGCCGCGCGCAATCGGCGCGGAGTTCCCCGTCCAGTCCGCCTTGGACGATGGCGAACAGCGTCTGGTCTGATCGAGTGGCGGCGTCGCGGCAGCGCCGCGCCCAGCGGACGGTCCGCTCCACGGCGTCGCGGACGATTTCCCTTTCGTTGGGAAGTTCCACGACGTGGTCGAGCACCATTGCCACGTCGCTGCCGAGCGCTTCCTGGATGGCGACGGAACGCTCCGGCGATAGGGCCACCTGACTACCGTCGATGTGCGAGCGAAACACCGCCTCTTGCTCGGTGACTTTCACGCGATGGGCGAGACTGAACAGTTGGAATCCGCCGCTATCGGTCAGGATCGGTCCTTTCCAGCCCATGAATCGGTGCAGCCCGCCGAGCGCGGCGACGGTTTCCTCGCCCGGCCGCAGCGCGAGGTGATAGGTGTTGCCCAGTACCATTTCCGCGCCGGTGGCGCGAAGTTGTTCGATTTCCAGTCCCTTGACGGTAGCTTGCGTACCGACGGGCATGAAAGCCGGCATCCGCACGTCGCCGTGGGGCGTGGAAAACACGCTCGCCCGCGCCGCGCATCGGGCGTCAACATGCAGCAGACGGAAAGAGAAGAAAGTGGGAGTCTTGTTCGTAGGGAGTGCCATTGCACCTCAAGTCGCGACGGATTTCTCGAAGGCCGGCGAGTTGGCCTCAATGGCCCGCATGGCCTCGGGATCATAGACTTGCTCTTTACAGTCGGGACATTCGTGGAATTCGAGGTTTTCGACGGTGTAGCTTTGGCCCCTATACTCTCCCGACCACTTCCGCCGCACCCGCTTGATCTTCACACTACCGCAGGATGGACATTTTGTGATCTTTCTCATAATCACCCGTCAGAATTGCTCGTTTGATCCGTTTCAGAATATCGGTCATCGACCACCCCTCTATGCAGTGTATCAGCGTTCGATGTGGTGGGGAAGTCGGTTTGAACGCGGCTGGTGGCTAGAGGGGGCTTGTTGACGGGGGGCGGTGCGGCCGGTATATTGCCTAGCATCGACAGAGTGGCAATGGATGATGAACAAGAAGGCACGGGAGCTTCTTCTACAGAAAGCAACAGAGTCTGCATTTCCCGTTTCGGGCAGGTTGTGTAATCATCGTTAGGTTTCTCATGTCGCGTACAGATAAAGGCTATCGGGGAGATGCGTCCCAATTCTTTGTTGCTGGCGAGTTGTGCCGCCGGGAACTCGTCGCCGTTGTCACACTGGGCAATTGCCCTAATACGGATATTCTTGTCAGCAACGTATCTGGCACACGCTTCGCGCATGTGCAAGTAAAGACTTTCGTGCCTGGCAACCGAACGATCTCTGTTGGCAAGAAATCCGAGCGCGATTATGGCTCCGCTTTCTTTTGGGTGCTGGCCGGCATTCCTAAGCCCGAGTCCGAAAAACCTTTCGAGTATTTCATTGTTCCGTCTGCCGACATGGCGAAGAACATAAAAGAAAATTTCGAGCTGTGGGCCCGTACTCCTGGTGCAAAGGGTCAACGGCATAACGTTGAAGGCAACAAGGTCCGTGCTATTCGGCTTCCACCGAGAACCGAAAAGAATGGTTGGTCTTTGGAGCCATATCGTGAGAAGTGGAGCCTAATTGTCGATGCGGTTTCAACCTAACCCCTTCATCGAGCGGATCCGGCGGGCGCCCTTGTTTGCGGCAAGCGTCCAGAGTGGTGAGAATAATAATTGGACTTATCCCCTTTTTTGCTCGTTTTGCGCCTTCCGTCGTCCCCGCTTGACCAACGGGGTTTTGGGACCGATAATTATAATGGGTGTGCGTGCCGCAAAATCCCTGCCCGATTCGGAAAAGGCATTCTTATGACTACCGTCACCGCGAGCGAGGTTCGCGCTCATCTGTCGGACATGCTTACAAAAGTCGCCCGCCAGGGGAGTCGGGTCGTGGTCACTCGCGGCGGCAAGAAATTCGCCGCGCTGGTGCCGCTCGATGATCTTGAGTTCCTGGAATCGCTCGAAGACCGGCTTGACATCGAAGACGCCAAGAAAGCCCTCAAGGAGCCCGGTTCCGTGCCTTGGGAGAAAGTGAAAGCGGACCTGGGGTTATGAGGGCGGCGTGTATACGATCAGATTAAAACCCTCCGCGGTGCGGGATATGCAGCGGTTGCCGCGTTCGATACAGACGCGGGTGGCACGAAAGATCGATGCGCTCGCCAAGGATCCGTTTCCTCGCGGATCGGCCAAACTTGAAGCCCTGGACGACCTCCGACGCATTCGAGTAGGCAATTACCGCGTCATCTATCAAGTCCGCCAAAAAACCCTCGTGGTATTCGTGATTCGGGTTAAACGCCGTGGCGATGTTTATCGGCCCTGAAAAAGGTTTGATTCATCACCGGTCCTCGGCCGACGCCAAAACGGTCTGATGCGAAAGACCACTTCCCCGCCGTGTATTCACAACGGGCTAAATGGTATTCATGGCGGGCTAAATGGAATTATTCCCGAACGCCTGCTTGTGCCAAGCAGTGGCACACGCGATGAGAGGGTGAAGAGTTGTCGGCTGTTATCGGCCCTTCTTCCGTCCCTTCTCTCCCCTCTCCCCTCTCCCCTGTCCCCGTATTCGGCGCGGAGCGTGAGTTGCAACCCGGTGAGTTTCTCGCGGACCGCGGTGCGGCGCGTCACCCCGAAGTTTTTGCACTCCAAC
>JAUWNG010000119.1 GCA_030612765.1 Planctomycetota bacterium | reverse complement strand
TGAAAAACCGTGCAATTCCAAACCAACAAACTGAAACGCGGCTACGAAGTAAAATCCTCAACAAATTCACTCGCCTCGGACTCCCCGAGTTCGAGTGGAATTAGTCAACAAGGCCATTCATCATTCATAATTCATCATTCCAATCCCGACGTTCCGGCCGGCGGAATCTGTGCGCCGCCGATTCTACCCAATCGGCTTTTGGGCAGGAAGCGGGGCTCAATGGCCAAGGCCACGCCCACGCTGTCGCGAGCGGCGTCCACGTTGAAGCCGGCGCTGACCAGGAACGACTCGCCGATGCGCGTGACGCTGAAGTTTTGGCCGAGGTTCCCTTGGTTGCCCAGGTCGATCGTCGTGCCGAACGAGGAGACCCATTTCGGACTCATCCAATAAGTGTATGAGAAGGAGAGTATTCGGCCGCGGATGGGGCCTTCCAGAATGCGGAAGCCGGCATAGAGACTGCCGCGCGGGGGGCGGTTGAGGAAACCGCCGACCGAGACGATCCGTTGCCCTTGGTTGAAGAAATCGAAGATGCCGTCGCTGACGAAGGTCAGCCGGTCGCCCACGTGCCAATTGAAGTCGTAGTCCAGCAGCCCGAAGGTCCGGCCGTAATTGTCGCGGCCCGGCTCGGGAAAGACCGTCAGATTCGTGTCCAGCGTGATCCAGTCGATGATCCGTCGGCGGGTGGGCGGACCGCGCTTGGTCTGCCAACGCTGCCTGGCGCCCAGGCGGAGCGCCATCAGGTCGTCGGCGATCTCCGTGCTCGGCGAGGTGACCCAATTTTGCAGACCCGTCCGCAGGGCGTAGTAACGCTCGTCGAACCGCCGCGTTCCCGGCCAAGGTGTTCCCGGCGGCACGGGCAGCGGAGAGAGCGGCGACGGAATCCCGAACGTAGTCGTCAGGAACCGCCGCCGAAACGCTTCCACCGAGTCGTCGTCCAATGGATCGTAGAGCGGCAGCAACGAAAGGTCGCGGTTCGAGTCGGCGCAGGAAAACTCCAGGTCGAAGACCACCTTGTGGGCCAAACCGTGGACGTTCAGCAGGTCGTTGTTTACGGTGGGATCGACGCTCCATAAGGACAAGCTCGCCCGGGCGCCGACTTGTCCCCACAGCCTGTCCAGCGGTTGGCCGTTGATATCCTCGCCCCAATGAGCGATCTCGCCCATCGCGTAGGGCACAACCTTGACCACGCCGAGTTGGAACGGCCAATCGATTTCCTGCCGAGTGGCGAACCGCTCGCCGCGCACGCTGTTTTGTTCCCAAGGCAGATAGTTGAAAGGGCCGTCGGCCACCGGATTGATCGGCGGCGTCAAGCGGTTGAATTGGCCGTAGCCGATCTGCGAGTGTTCGTACCAGGTGAAGACGTCGCGGAACAGCGATTGCCCGATCCAGTAGTGGTCGGCCCGGGGCAGCCAGTTGGTCTGCGTGAAGAAGTCGTTGGTGCGGTAATCGGCGGTGATGCTCCAGTCGCGGTTTTCGGTGATCCGTTTCAGTTCCAGGCCGGTGGTCTGGTCCTTCAACTCCTCCCACTCGTACTTAAAGTATTCTTCAAGGAAGTTGCGGTCGCTGATCCAGCCGGTCTCGGCGCTCAGGCGGAGATCGAGTGGGAGCATCTGGCGGTGTTGCCAAAAGAGACGGTAACGGTACGATTTCTCGGGCACGAGGTTCATCCGATCGCGGCCGAGGTCGTCTCGGCCGCGGTCCTGGATGCCCCAATAATCGGCCAGTCCGGCCGTCTGGCCGGGGACGCCGAAGAAGCCTTCGCGGTTGTAGCTGAAAGCGCCGCCGTGGCCGAGGCCGCGCTCGCCGAGGTAGTCCAGCTTGATATCGAGATCAGTCCCCAGCGGAGGGTTGCGGATGCCGAACAACTCGTAGCCGCTCCAGTTGGTCAACACCTGCGTGCCGTAGACGTTGTCCTGCCTCAGCCGCGCGCGGCGGATGTAGTAGGTCGGATCGTTCAGGTCGGTGGCCAGAGTGGGCCAATAAAAGACCGGCAAGGGGCCCATGAAGAGGAAGTTGTGCGACGCGGTAGCCAGCCGCTGGTGGTCGATGGCCGGTTGGCCCGTGACCGGATCGAGGACCGGCTGGCCCGTGAACGGATCGACCATCGCCCGCTGAATGTCTTGAAAATACACGTCGCCGGCCTGGATCCGATAGCTCGGTTCACCCATCCGGCTCGAGGTGATGAAGGCGTTTTGGGCGAAGAAACTGTCCGGGGCGGTCTGCTGGATCACGTCGGCATGCAACCGCAACAGCCCCTGATAGGTGCGGACCGGCGTGAGCACGTCGGCGTTCAGGATCGTGCCCACCTGGTTCGGCACGTCGTAGTACATCCGATCGGCCCGTATCACCCGTTCGCCCTGGCGGAAAACGATGTTCCCCTCCATGTAGAACTCCAGAGGCACGCGTTCGTCCTGCCGGGTCTGGCCGGTCAGGTCCGGTTCCTGCATCCCGGTGGTCCAAATCACCAGCCGATCGGTCGAAACGTCTATCGTGCCGTATTCGGCCAGCCCGTCGACGATCACGTTCACCCCCGAGTGGATCACGGCGATCCACTGGTTGCCGCTTGGATCGGGGAACCACTTTACCTGAACGGGCACGTTGCTGCGCGGAAAGACGCGAATCCGCCTCGCCCCGCCGGGCAAGGCAACCGGTCCGTGATGGGTGCCACTGCCGGCTTGCCCAGCAGTGTGAGATGCACGGTTGGATAAGCCAACCGTGGCACCCTCGGCCGTCCCGGCATTTAATTGTGGGACAGCCGCCCCCGGCTGTCCTGGGCGATCCTGCACAGCCGAGGGCGGCTGTGCTACATTTTGGGATAGGCTCGTTCTGTCGGAGGGCACCGTGTACTGTGCCGGCCGTACATTGCTCGCCGGCTCGGGGACGCGCCGCTCCATGCCTCGCCAATAGATCGGCGGCAGCGAGTCGGGCCGACCACCCGTCGTCGTCGCGCGGACCTCGACGCCCGCGACGCTGTAAAACCGGCCGAACCACGTCTGATCGGTCAATCGAGGCGCGCCGGACTGTCGGTCCACCACCATCCGCACGTCGCCTTCGAGATATGCGATTACCTTGTGCGGCCGTCGGTCGAAAGCCTCCGCGCGGTCGATCCACAAGACGGCCTCGCGGCATCTGGTGGTAGTCTTCCCTTGTCGAATCGTGCAATCGCCGCGCAGCACCCAGACTTCGTAGGAGCCGAGTTCCCAGCGGTTGCCCGCCTGGGCGCCTACGATGATCGGCTCGGCTGAGTTTCCTTCCGGCAGTTGCACCTGCGCCGCGGCCGAAGCGGCAAGGAGGAGCAAGATGACGAGTGCGAAAAAAATCCTCTCGCTCCAGCGCGGAACGTGGGAACGAGAGGGTGCTGTCCTGCGCGCGGTATCTCTCCGCGCGCGCGCCGCAAGCGCTACACACCCGTTGCGGGCCAACAGCTCGCCAAGTCTATCTACCAGAACAGCATCCTTGCTCCGCCGGGTCGCCACAGGTTGCAGACCGCCCGGCGCCGAGTCGCAACACGAAGAGGGTAAAGTCCTTAGCGCGAAAAGTGCCCCATCCTTGCGCGGCGGGATTATAAGAAGACCGGCCCTTTGGATCAAGGCGGGTTGGCCGAGATGCCAGGCGACATAAATGCTTACGCCGCCGTTACTTACGGTATAATCAGATGCAATTCGCGTGACCGGTGCGTTTGCACGCCGGCGATTGAGAGGCTATCCGCAAGAGGTATCTCGAAAAAAAGCCGTGGGGCGAAAAAGATGGGCTATGGTTGGACCACCTCCAATTTACCCCACTCGATTGTCGGTCTGTCATTTCAAGACGCTGGCCCCCATCAACCCGAAAATCACGTCGTTGGCGACAGCCTCGAACGTGAACGCACGAAGATCAATTCCCTGCCGAAGCGGGATTTTTACCAGATGGGCCTCCGTGTCGACGGCGATCGGCCGCGTAAGATCGCCGGCGGCGGAACCGGGGGGACCAAAACGTCCGCCCAGGTTCTCGAAGCCGTTTGCCGCCGTGTCGTGAAACCGCCACTGGGTACCCCAGCAGTCCCCAATGTCAGACGGATTCACGAGGTCCACCTTCTGCCTGGTCCCGTCAGAGTAGTCGAGCGTGACGCGCAGGTTCACCACGTGACTCTGTGCCGGGAAGGTCATGCCGCTGAGCATCAAGTAGAGTTCTTTGCCGCCGGCGCCGACCGGGACTTTGACCTTGGACGGAAATCCGCCGGCCAGCGTGACCACCGCGATGTTCTTGCCTTGCTTGGGACTCCTGAAGGGGATTCCATCGTGCGTCCAGCCGACTTGGTCCGGGCCGATCTTCCGCCGCCAGGCGGCATCGCTTGGATTGTTGGGAGCAACCCGGTCTACGATATGGTTTTTCCAGTATTCGTGATTGACCCTCAAAGCCGGAGGCGGCGGTGGTTGCGAAGCTTTGGCGACCCGGCCCAGCACCTCCGTCACCGAAGCCGTGAAAGTGTTGCTCAGGTCCACGAGCGTCCATGCACCGAGGTCCTTTGCTTTCACCGCCGGCGGCGACCAAATCTTCTTCACCACCGGCAGCCGGGGTTCAATATGAACCGTCAGCGGAGACCAAACCGGGCAGGCCTCGGTTCCCGACTTGAGGAAGAGCAAGCGGACCCCTGGTTCGCCGGCGACCGTGCCCTGCAAGACCCCGCCTTCCATCCGCGCATCGTCCAAAACACCTTGTGGGTCGAGGAAATCCGAGGCGCGACGATCGGCAAGCTCCAATGCCACGCGATCTCCCTCTTTCCAAGTGATCGGCGGTGATGGGGGAATTTCCGCGGGAACGTACGAGATGGAGATAGTGCCGCGTGTTCCCGACGGCGATTTCAGACTCAGCCAACTCAGCCCCACGCCGGGATCGAGCCGGTAGGAGATCGCTTTTCCATCCACCGTGACCTGGTCAACCCGCTTCGCCCGCAACGGCAGCCGCAACTCAACGGCCGTCGCTACTGGAGATTCCCATTCCACTAGGATATGGCGGTCGTCTCGCTTCCAGCGATAGGCGAAGTGCGGTGTTTTAATCGACGCTTCCGACCAGGCGTCGGGAAATTGGGGCGACAGTTCCACGACGCCGCGGGGCCGTTTGGGTTGAATTCCGAACATGCCCTCGACAACGGCCCGACCCCACATGCTGATCGCGTCGGCGAACTCGCTGTTGCGCCGCTGCCGGCCGTCCTCGTACATGTGGCAGCTTAGGCCGCCCGGCGCGGGGCCGTTGTAGATGCCGCAGATCGCCGAGCGCAGCAGGGCATACGCCTCGTTGGCGCGGCCGGCGAGGTAGTTGGTCAGTGCCAGGTTCAATTGCTCCCCGTAGGCCAACTCGTAGGTCGAATGGGTGTAGGACCGTCCGGCGTTTGGAAACCAATTGGAGTTCCAGCAGGCCCGTCCTCCGCCCGGCGTCGATTCGTGCCGCAGATTGTTGTCCACCCAATGGAGCATCTGATAAATCTGCAAGGGACCGGCGGCGCCGAACTCCGCGCTGTGGTAGATCGTGGGAAGCTCCGGCTCGGGGTGTAGTTGCCGCGCTCCGAGGGTGTCGAGGTGCTCGGCGAACACGCCCCGGCGAGGCTGCCAGAGCTTCCGCTGCATGGCGTTGCGGATGGCCTCGGCCTTCTTCCGATAGGGCGCGGGGTCTTCGCCCAACGTTTCGGCCAGTTCCGCCAGGAGCCGGTGGGCACCCAGCATGTAGGCCGATGCGGTCGTACACTGGCCGCGGATGTACCAATGCGAATCGCTGATCCACGTGTTCAAACTGCTCTCATATAAAGAGGCGTTCTCCGGTTGCAGACGCCGATTCTCCCACTCGACGATCCCTTGGAGCACCGGGAATATCTTTCGCATCAGGTCGACGTCGTTGGTGTACTCGAAGTACTGCCGGACCTGATCGATGAAGACCTCGTTCATGTTGTAGAGGAAATACCGGTCTTCCAACATGCACCACAACGCCCCCTTATTGGAACCTCCGCGTATCGGCCCGAACTTGCAGTGCTGCTCGATGGAATGTTTTACGCGGTCCGTCCAGCCGTAGCACAGCGGCCCGTACAAGATTCGCCAACCCAAGTATGCCTGCCGCCACGACCAGCCGCCATGCACGAACGCCGCATCGCCCCAGTTCCCTTCGGTGGCCAGCGCCATCATGGGCATGGCTTGGTTCAAGTAGGGGTCCGGCGTGTGGACCGCGATACGCCCCGTGATCGACCGACTTCGCGCCCGGGCGAGTTTTTCCGCCGTGGGCGGATCGGCCAGGAAAGACTCGATCTTGCCGCCTCTGCCAATGACGATCCACCCTTCCACGGGCCCCTTCCCGAGTCGAATTCTCTGCATGGCGACTCGCTTGGGTTCTTCCACCACCTTCGCCGTGGAGCACCACCCAGCCGACGCGCAAAGTGCGGCCGGCGAGTCCATGACTTTCCCCGGATCGCCAAAACCCATCCCCTCCGGCCACGAACTGCCGCCCCGCATGACGGCGACGCCGTTCCGCAGGAGCGTAAACCGCCCGTTCTCCCAGCGAATCGCATTATCGCCGCACTGCTCGGGGGAGAACCGATACTGCGGAGCGTCATGGTTGTAATTTGTGGTGAAGCCGGAGGCGCCGCCGAAGACCCATACCAGTTCTCCCGGCTGGGAAACGCCTTCCACACGGAGCTTCATTACCAGTCCGACGCTATCGGCCAAGGGCAGAACCTGCAATCGCACCCGTACGCCGGGAAATGCCGCGTCGCGCAGCGCGTACTCCATTCGCCCATCGACGTAGCGCACGTCCAGGTCGCCGAACCGGTGGAGCCACTTGCTCGGCCCGTGGTCCAATGAGAGCCCGAGGAGAAGATGACCGCTGAGGCCGCCGGCGGAGGCATCCAGATCGACCACGAACCGCGGCTCGTTGGCCGTCAGGATCATGGGCCGAAAAGGGACTCGCCCGCGCCGGGCGAGTTCTTCCTTGGTCCATACCAGCGTTCGATCGGCCGGCGGGTAGAGCGGGCGCCAATGCGACCGCGCGTCGTCCACGACGACGCCGATTGCAGAGCCTGGCTTCAGGCGCGGCGCCGCTGGGTCGCCGGTGATCCGGATCCGCCATCCACCATCCACGGGAAGGTAGCAATTGGCGGCGTCCTTGGGGATTGCTTCCGAAGCCGCCGCGGCGGGTCCGGCGAACAGCATAATGCCAAGCACGACCGTAATTCCACCAAGTGCGCATCTATGCGGAAAAGCTAAAGATATGGACACAACTATATCCCTTCCCGGCGTCTTTGCGACGCCTCTTAAAACTTTTTTTCGTCGATCGCCATGCCGTCCATGCGGTTACCAAGCAAGGCATGGATGCCGAGGTCGATTGTGTAGTTGAGCATATGCACCGAGCCGTCGCAGAGGGCCATGTGGAGGCCGACGGTGTGCGCAGTGCTGCTAGCTTACCGCCGGCTCGACGCGTCGCAGGATGTGCAGCGAGCGGCCCGGCAACTCCCATCGCTTCTTGGGGGCGGCCTTCGGATCGGCCGAGGACAGATACGCGTCGACCGTCTCGACTTCCACCGCGGCACGCTCATAGTTGGCCAAAACCAGGTGCAACCGCCGATTGGCGAACGCGGAGACGACGACGTTCTTGTCCGGCGGGCGACGCAACAGGTCGCAGTCGCCCACGTCGAGCCACGCCCAAGTCCCTTCTTCCGTCAGCGGCAGATACTGTTTCAGCCAGTGCGCGTGGGTGGGCCGGGCCTCGGGCCGTCCGGGGACGGAGTCCCACCAGCCGTAGCTGTGCGGACCTTCGGGATGCTCTTGAAAGCGCTTCCAGATCTCGCGGCAATGCCGCGTCCAGAAACATTTCTCTTCCGGCTGATACTTGATGCCCGGAATCATCCCCCGCTCGCCGGTAAACGGCCGGCCAGCCAGCAACAGTGGGAACTGCATGTAAGGAACGGCGTGCAAGTAGAGTTCGTTTTCGTCTTTGATCCTGGCGCGGCTCATGTCCAGGCACGGAACCAGATACGGCGGAAAGTCTTTGGTCGCCTCACGGAGGTTGTCGCCGCTTTGGACCGCCTCGCCGACCCAGAGATAATCGTAGACCTTCAGATCGGTTTTCGGCCGCGCCGCGCCGCCGTAGTGGACCTTGACAATGCCGCCGCGGCGGTTCACCTCGGCGTAGATCAAGGCGAGTAGATCGGTCAGCGCGCCGTCGCATTTTTCGCTTTCCTCGAAGGCGAACACCTCGTCGGCGTCGGGCCGCGGGCGCCTGCCCGCCAAGGGCAGATAGCCCAAATCGTTGTAGAACCCGTCCACGCCGTAATCGTCCATGATTCGCATCAGACGCGGCAAGATGTAGGCCCGCCACCCGGGACTTGCCATGGAACAGTGGGCCTTGTGCCAACCTAGCTCGACCAGGTCCTGCGACGGCGGGCCGGCCCACTCGGGGCGAAAGTCGGGGTCGGGCCGCTGGAACCGACCGCTGGAAACGTAAATGATCAGCTTCATTCCCCGCCGATGAACCATGTCCACGAATCGGCGGAAGCCGGCGGGATTCAACGGCGTCGTCCTGCTGCCGCCAAACACTCGTAGTATGTCGGTCCATTCCTCGTGTACCTGAATCAATCTGATCCCCTGCTGGTGAAGCTTGTCGAGTTCTTGCTCGTCCCAGTCGTCAGGGTTCCAGGGCTTGCGGCAAGGGTATTCACCAAGGTTGTAGGTGCATTGACCGGGAAGATAGCTGGTAATCAGATGCTGTTTGAGGCAAGCGCGGATGCCTCGATGGCACAGCGCGATATTGGTCAATCGCCGCCGGTGGTCTTCGACGGAGTAGGACTGAAGGATGGCGGGGGCAGGGTGGCGCTGGCGTTCCGCCAGTGTTGAATCTGAGGCGGGGTATAATTTGGAGCACCGGCGAGACGCCAGTGCCACCTGCCGCGCAGCCAGCGAACCCGCCGCCGCTCCCAACGCACCCGTCACAAGAAACTTACGTCTATCCATTGGCTTTGTCTCTTTGAGGAATCCAAGTTCAAGTTTCGCAATAGGGCATAAATCAATCCACCAAATGGAATCGCTGCAAGACAACTTGCTCAGAACTTTTTGCCGTCGATCGCCACGCCGTCCTTGCGGTTGCCGAGGTAGGAAAAGACGAGCGGGTCGATCGAATAGCTGATGAACTGGACCGAGCCGTCGCACATGGACATGTGCAGGCCGTTGGAGTGCGCGCTGCCGAAACGGGTGAAGAGCATGTAGCCTGGAGTGTCCGGCCAAGGCGGCATGTTGGGACCGGTCCAGCGAGCCACGTCGTGGGCGTGGCCCTCGAAAACGCCGGCGTCGTCGGCGTAGTCCAAACCGGTGAAGTAGTGGTCGGGACCGAGGGACTTCTCGCCCAGCAAGAAGGTGTTGCTCGTGCCGTCGCTAATCTCGGCCATCGCGATTTCGCTGCGGGAGTAGATCACGCCGGTGCTGTTCAGGGCGCAGCACTGCGACCAATCGTAGCTCGATTCGGCCTCGGCGATGCTGCGAGGGCCGTTGCAGTAGCACCAGCCTTGGTCGCCGGCGTTGGCGGCGTAGTCGAGTGAGCAGCCCCCCACAATGTCCGCGCCCCCGTAACTTCCTGCATTATAATAGTGTATTTCTCCACTTTTCCACCTCGGCCTTGGATAGAGGATCACCCCGCGCCGGGTAGGACAGATGAGCATGGTCAACGGCACTTGGTCGCGTTGCACCGCGCCGTTCAGTTGGGTCTGGCTAAAGGGTTCCCCGGGGTTGCCGTCCTTGCCGATGTCGTAAATGGCCTGTTGTTCAAGATAGGGGAGGATGGAATAGACCCAACCGCCCGGTTGACGCATGCCGGGTCCGCGGTCGGGGTCGCCGGTCCAGGAAGCCCCCCAACCGCCGGACGGATAGAAAGTGTATACCTCCTCGTGGTTCAGGCAGGCCAGACTGAGTTGTTTGAGATTGTTCTGGCATTGCAGTCTTCTGGCCGCCTCGCGGGCCGCCTGCACCGCCGGCAGCAGCAACGCGATCAAAATGCCGATGATCGTGATCACCACCAAAAGCTCCACCAACGTAAAGGCGCGAGTGGATAGTGGATAGTGGATAGTGGATAGTGAATGAGAGGAAGTCTTGTTCAGCCGGCAAGCTCGCACGCCGCGCGGCAATCTCGGATTTCGGATGGTGGATGGTGGATTCGGTTCCATGATACTGCTCCAAATTCGTGGTTTAGCTCCAAGTTTTCCATGCGGCAATGGCGTCAACGCCCCCCATCGCACGGCGGACAAGTCCGCCGGCTAAACGCTCGTGGGACGGCGGATTTTCAATGGCGGACGCGCCTGCCGCGACACTTCCGCCATCCGCCGTCCCATGTTGGGGTGGCAGTTAAACTGCCACCCCAACGACGACCTTTTCTCTGCTTCCCCTTCCGCCAGACGTACAGCCCCGAACACAGCAGTCCCGTCGCGGCCAGTACGCAGGTGGAAGGCTCGGGGACGGGCATCGCCGGCACGATCACGTTTTCGATCGTCCAGGAAGAAATCTGGTGTGTCGTTTGGCCCGCGTCCACGCGTTGGTCCCAATCCCCCTGCCCAAGGTCGTCCACGACGTCGGAGACGATGCCCTCGTACGCCATATCGGAGGGGTACGTGTGGGGAAAGAGACTGGAGGCTTCGAGTTCATTGAGCACCATGATCTGCTGTCGGTCGTCGCCGTAGCCGCCCAGGGCGTAACATTCCATCCATGTAGCCACCCCGCCGCCGCTGCCGTCGGCCGCGATGTCCTCGCTATACAGCGGGAAGTGGACCTGTTCCGAGTCGCGGAGTTCGGTGGGGTTGGGGTAGTACCAATTGCTGATGTACAGCGGTGCCGAGCCAGCCACCGGTACGCTCAGCTTGATCCGCGTGTCCAATGCCGCAGCCATGTGGGTGGTCCACCCACCGCCGGAAAGCCCAGTCATGCCCACATCTTCCGAGTTGCCCGGAAGATTCTGGAAGTGGTTGATGCTTTGCACCACCGGCTCGAGGAAGAAGCGGAAGACGGCACCGTCCGGCAGCGTGGACCCACCGATCTTGTGGAACATCTCGTCGTGCCCCCGGCTGCCATCGCAACCAATGTGGACGGTCCCTTCTCCTTCCGGAAGTACGATAGTACTGTCGGTATTCCAACCGCAACGGGGCATCTGCATGGCGATCACGCTGTAGCCCTCTTGCAGCAAGCGGTTGGCCGTGTTGCCGATCCCGTAGCTCATCGAGTGATAGTAATCGCTGTGCCCCTGGTGGACGATCGCCAGCCGGTTGACGTGCGCCGTGTTTTTGGGGTGGATCAGGTACGAGATCGCGTGGAAGTCCATTCCCGAGACGTTCGCGTCCAGCTTATCGACCCGAGAGACCAACGATTCATTGATGCCATTCAGGCCGGCGGGGAAGGAAATGTTGTTGGTAACGCCGGGCAAGGTTGCCGTGGGCAGGCCATCGGACCAGATCCAGTCAGTCAACTGCTGCCGTTTGGCGTCGGCCCCGGCCGGCGTGTCGAAGCGGATCTGGTTGTTCCGGTCGTTGTTCGTGGGGTACGGCGTACTCGGACGCGGATACCAGCCCCAGGCCGAGCCGGCGAACAGCATAATACCCAACAGGCCCAATATCCCATCTCGCGCGCACCTGCGCAAGAAAGGGGATTTCTGATTTATGATTTCTGATTTATGATTGCTTCGGCACATCGTTCACCTCATAGTTGAATGAAAAAGATGTCTAAAATAAACTCCTGGAATTTCAGGCAAACTTTGAGTTTCCATTATTGACTCCAGGGCCGTTCACGGCCCTTCCCGCGTAAGCGGTATTAGGCCCGGCGTTTACGCCGGGTTGGCGGAACCGTCGTCCTCCACTGTTGTTCCTGTTTTTTCGCGTTGTCACGCCCGTTTACGGGCGTCCTCCCTGTTGCCCGGAAACGTCGAGGAGGCCCGTTAACGGGCCTGACAACTACAATAGTCCGCGTCCCTACTAACCCGGCGTAAACGCCGGGCCTAATACCGCCTGCGGCGGACAAGGACCGTAAACGGTCCTCTCTCCCGTTCCCACGCTCCGCGTGAGTTCTTGCGATTCCGAGAATGGCCGGCGCTCCGAACATCGTCACGAAAGCCGTTCGTGACGACGCCGGAAAAGCGCCGGTCAAATCAGAAATCATACATCCTAAATCTTGTTGGGGTGGCAGTTGAACTGCCACCCCAACGTTTCCGCACACGGAGTGTGCGGACTACAATTATTTCCGCTTCCGCCATGCGTAGCAGAGCAGCCCGAGCAGACCGGTGACCAGCAGCGCCAACGTGCCCGGTTCGGGAATCGGGGTGTACGTCCCGCTGAAATCGTCCACAAAGGTCTGCCTGTACGTGGTACCCCCGGGACGGTCGTTCACTAGCTCGAAATACAAATCTTGACCGACCGCAGCCGCGACGGCGGTGTACTCAAAGCTCTGCGCTTTCCAGGTACCTTTCACAGCCGGGTCGGTGAAAACCTGCGTGGCGAGCAGAGTCCCAGTCCCATGTGAGCCCGTCCGTAAGTACATAGTAAGCTGGGCTGGCTGACGATCCCCACTTGCATCTGCGCGGTGTCCCTGATAAAAGTCGATTGTAATCTGGTCGCCGACGCTCATGTGCAGATTGTCGGTGCCAACCTTCAAAGCTACTTCTTGACCTGCCTCCTCATAGTTGGGAGGGGCCTTGTCGAACTATCAGTGCGTTAAATCCGTAAAACAAGGAAGAAACGGATTTCACTCACGAATGAAAGGAGTCTCGACATGGCTGGAACACGTAAAGGTACATACAAAATCACAAATTGGAGGAAATACAACGAGT
>JAUWNG010000153.1 GCA_030612765.1 Planctomycetota bacterium | reverse complement strand
GACTCGTTGTATTTCCTCCAATTTGTGATTTTGTATGTACCTTTACGTGTTCCAGCCATGTCGAGACTCCTTTCATTCGTGAGTGAAATCCGTTTCTTCCTTGTTTTACGGATTTAACGCACTGATAGTTCGACAAGGCCGTACCAAATTGTGAATCCAGCACCGTTGTCAGCACGGGGACCAGCATACTCGATGGCATCGTATGGCGCCGGCCATCCGAGATCGCCAAAATACATGTTGAATTCGTCCGCGTGGATTGGTTTCGGTGTTTCATTCGACGCACGTGGTATCACCGAGTATCGCCCGTATCTTTCCCAAAACTGATCGTGCCAATCGTCGAGGGCCTGTTTGCTGATCGTGAATTTGGCGCGGTATCCCTGCGCGTATTTATCGACGGTGATCTCGGTCGCCGGTTCCGGCAGATAGCGTTCAACGCGAAAATCGTTGACGGATTGGAAATCGGAATAAGTAAAGACCCCAAACCGATATTGATCGATTGCCGACATGAGTGCGGTGCAGGATGGCACGAAAGCCACCAACGCGACAAGGATACCCCACGCGAGTACACGTAGTCGCTTTCGACCGAACCGGGGAGCAGCGGCCGTCACTACGACAAGAAGCCCCACAAGTGTCCAGAACGTTATTATCGCGGGCAAAATCAGCGGCCACAGCATTTGCTTGTCCCAACGTGTGCTTCACGGGCGCGGGTCACCCGTAACTCCAGCCGATTGTTCGGTGAATTCATCTCCATGTTTGCCTAGATAGATTATGACGACTATGCCGAGAATTGTCCCGATGGGAATGCTGAATAGCCATAGGATCGAGAGTATCCACATTGCAGTCCGAAACCACGCGGCCCTGTATTTTGAGCCAAAGAGAGCAATGAGAAGCAAGACAACCCCAACCAGGGAAATGATCATACCAGCGGTTGTGGAGGAGAGGGCGAGACTGATATCTGACGCGAGAGCTTCTGGCTGGGCTCCACCGGATTTAGACAGTATTAAGAATGCTCGGAGCATCCCAATTACAGTGCCGACGATACCAATGAGGAATCCAAACTGTAGGATGACGCCCCAGATTGCGAACTGTTTGCCTTTGGTATTCATCTTTCTTCCACATAACTTTTAATTCATTCGGCAGCCCAAGAGGACTTAGCGCGAACAACGGGGTCGGGAGTGTTTCGACTTGGCTCCCCTTATTCACCCCGCAATATAGTGGGCTGCCACCGCCTGTCAATATACGTTTGTTTTTCGAGAGTTTCCTTGGGCCGAAGGCCCTCCGGTTCTCCCAGCCCAGGGCAACGCCCTGTGGAAGGTGGGCGGCGCATCTGATTTTACGGCCCAACGGGCCAACCGTTCCGCGAGGGAACCCTTGGCCCGTTGGGCCGACGAGCCGTTCTCGCTCTCCCGCTCCCCAGGGCGTTGCCATGGGCTGGGTGAACGGCCGCCCCTTCGGGGCAACAAAACACGGATGTCACGTAATGGAGGACGAACCCCAAAACGTCAATGCAAAAGGGGGAGGCGAAGTGGGCGCTAAACTTGTCGTAGGGCGAGGAAAGCTTGGCCCAACGCGATGCAGCCGTCGCCCGGCGGCGTCCGGTGGTGATTATGCACGGAAAAGCCGGCATCGGATAGTCGGCGATGGACCCGCTCGGCCAACAGCGCGTTTTGGAAACACCCGCCGCTGAGGACAATGGGCAATGTTGTTTTGAGTGATTGAGCAACCGCCACGGCCATCTCGGCCAGTGCGTTGTGGAACCGGGCACTGATCCGCGAGACGTGTACGCCGGCGGCGCGGTCGGTCAGCACGCCGCGAATAAGCGGTTCCCAGTCGATGACAATCCGATCATCGAGAGACGAAAGCAGGCACTGGTAGCTTCCTCGTTCATTTTCATCGGCGGCATATTCCAGCGCCATGGCGGCCTGCCCCTCGAAGGTAATCACCGTCGGCAGGCCGCAGATGGCGGCCACGGCGTCGAACAGCCGGCCCATGCTGCTGGTGCGCGGCGAATGGATTTTGCGGTTCAAGATCGACAACAGATTGTCCAGTTCCCGGGGGCGGAACCAATCGGCCGCGTGCTCCGCCGCCGCCGGGCCAAACAACTCGAAGAGCAGCCCCAGGGCCGAGCGGCGCGGCTCGCGCACGGCACGGTCGCCGCCGGGCAGAGCGAAGGTCCGCAGATGCGCCACGCGCCGATATTCGGCGCCTTCGCACAACAACGTTTCGCCGCCCCAGACGGTTCCGTCGGGTCCGTATCCGGTGCCGTCCCAGGCAAACCCCAGCACCGGTCCCTGCAATCCATGTTCGGCCATGCACGCCGCCACGTGGGCGTGATGGTGTTGCACGCGCACCAGCGGAACGTCCCAACGGGCCGCCAGAAGTTCCGCGTGCCGCGTCGAGGCGTAGTCTGGGTGCAGGTCGCAGGCGACGATCTCCGGCGTAGCCCGATAAAAATCCAACAGGTCGTCGATTGCCCGACGAAACACTTCGATGCTCAAAGTGCTTTCCAGGTCGCCGACGTGAGCGCTCAGCACAACTTGAACATGGTGCGTTTCACGCACCCTACCAAGTGTCAACGCCACGGTGTTTTTCAGATGTCCGCCCACGGCCAACACCGTCGGGGCGTCGCCGTCGCCGTGCAACTCGATCGGCAAGGGGGCGAAACCCCGGGCGCGGCGGAGCACCCGTGGCCCGTCGATGCCGACGCGAACTATCGAATCGTCCACCGGGCGGACGATCGGCCGGTCGTGGGTAAGCAGCACGTCGGCGATCGGGCCAAGCCGCCGCAAAGCGTCCTCGACGGCAATCGCCATCGGCTCCTCCGAAAGGTTTCCGCTGGTACAGATCAACGGCCGGCCGACCGCCCGCATCAGCAGGTGGTGCAGCGGCGTATAGGGCAGCATGACGCCGAGGTACGGATTGCCCGGCGCGACGCCTTGAGGGCTGGCCGCTTCAGCGGCCAGTTGACGGGAATCGGGCCGAGGGCTGGCCGCTTCAGCGGCCAGTTGACGCAACAGCACGATCGGCGCTTGGTGGGAAGAAAGCTGACGGACCTCCTCGTCTGAAACCCGGCAATACTTCCGCGTCTCTTCCAGCGAAGCCAGCATTACGGCAAACGGACGGTCGGGTCGTTGCTTTCGCCGCCGCAGCCGGGCAACCGCGTCGGCGCTGGTGGCGTCGGCCAACAGTTGGAAACCGCCCAAGCCCTTCAGTGCGACGATCCGCCCGGCCAGAAGCGCCTCGGTGGCGGCGGAAAGCGCCGCTTCGCCGACGGCCAACTCGCGGCCTTGGTTGTCGAGCAGTTGCAGCGTCGGCCCGCAACGGGGGCAGGCGATCGGTTGGGCGTGAAATCGCCGGTCGGCCGGATCGTCGTATTCCGCCCGACACGCCGGGCACATCTCGAACGAGGCCATCGAGGTCCACCGCCGGTCGTAGGGGAGCCGCTCGATGATCGACCAACGCGGGCCGCAGTTTGTGCAGTTGGTGAACGGATAATTACAGCGGCGCTCGGATGGGTCGAAAATCTCGGCCAGACACTCGCGGCAAGTGGCCAGATCGGCGGGGATCGTCGGCCGCGGCGGCGAGTCGCCTTCGCTCTTGCGAATCTCGAAGGCCGACGTTCCTTCTCCTTCCGGGAGAGAGGAGATTTCTTTCGTCCCCTCTCCCTCTGGGAGAGGGTTAGGGGGAGGGCTTGGCGGTGCGCCGGAGTACGCCCTCACCCCCGGCCCCTCTCCCAAAGGGAGAGGGGAGATTTCTTTGATTTCGACCGCGTCGATGCGAGCCTGCGGCGGAGGGGAATTTCGCAGCACGTCGAGAAAAGCGTTCACCGCGGCCCGGTCGCCCTGCACTTCGATCCGCACCGTGCCGGCTTCGTTGCGGATCCACCCGCTCAACGCTTCGGCGCGTGCCGCATTGTAGACGAAGGGCCGAAAGCCCACGCCCTGCACGACTCCGCGTACGGAGATCGCCACGCGGCGGACGGTCGGCTTCGAGGTTGGCAAGAGTGTCATGGCGACCGAAACAATTCCCCGCTCTCAGAGGAGATGAGCTTGTAATCAACCGATACATTGTATGATTTGCGTTTTGGGAAAGCAAAGGGCCTGGATACCCGTCCTATCGCCGACGACAGCGTCTTGTAACGAGCCGACAATCGCCGTATACTATTCAATAGGGTTTCGCTGGAGTTTTGCCATGAATAAACACGACGTGCTGGAAATTCTCGATCGGCTTCCCGAGCAGATCGATCCCGAACAGCTTATGGATGAGTTGTATCTGAAGGCAAAGCTCGACCGCGCGGAGGCGTCGGTCTCCAGGGATGAAGTCGTCCCGCATGAAGAAGTCGTCCCGCGGAGCCGGCAATGGTTCGAGTAGACTGGGCCAAACCGGCACTGGACGATCTCGAAAGTGTCTACGAGTTTATTGCCCGCGACTCGCCGCGGTACGCACGGAATACCATCGAGCGGATTACGGAAGCTGCCGGTCGATTGGCGCAATTTCCTCAACTCGGGCAAGTCTTGCCTGAGTTTCCAAACTCCGCTTATCGACAGTTGGCGGTCGGCAATTACCGCTTGATCTATCGCGAAGATTCCCGCGCCGGCCGCGTGATTGTCATGGGAATCATCCACGGCAGCCGCGATCTACCGACCGTTTTCGGAAATAGATAGCAAGGCGGCGGCTTACGACTTCTTTTCTCGGCACTTGTCGGCCAACCAGTCGGCGGCCTCGGCAACGCCGTCGCCGCGAACGGCCGACACCTGGAATACCTCGCCCTCAGGCGCCAGCCGCTTGTAATCGGCCGCGATCCGCTCGACGTTGAAGTCGGTGTGCGGGAGCAGGTCGGTCTTGGTTATCAGCATCGCGTGGGCGCTTTGAAAGATGGCCGGGTACTTGTGCGCCTTGTCGTCCCCTTCGCTGGTGCTGAGCACGACTATCCGCAGGCGCTCGCCGAGGTCGTAACCCGCCGTGCAGACCAGGTTGCCCACGTTTTCGATCACCAGCACGTCGATTGCCGCCAGGTCGAGTTCCTTGATGGCCGAGGCGATCATGTTGGCGTCCAGGTGGCAGGCGCCTTCGGTGTTGATCTGGACCACGGGCACGCCGATCCGCTCAATCCGCTGGGCGTCGATCGAGCCGGCGATGTCCCCCTCGATCACCGCCGGCTTCAAGCAGCCTTTCAGTTGCGCGAACAGCGCTTCGAGCAAGGTTGTCTTGCCCGCGCCGGGCGAGCCGACCACGTTTACGCCGAACACTCCGTCGGCGTCGAGTCGGGCGCGGTTCTCCGCGGCTAGTTGGTCGTTGGCTTTCAGTATCTTTTTTGCGGCGACGATTTTCATGGTAGTAATAGGGATCGGGGATCGGGGATCGGGATTCGGGGGTGCGGGACTCCGTACTTCGTCCTGAGTTTCTGAGCTCTGTCCTCTGGCTTCTGGCATCTGTGATCTGGGCTCTGTGTTCTGGCCTCTGACTTCTGGGCTCTGACTTATGGCCTCTGACCTCTGGCCTCTGACCTCTGGCCTCTGACCTCTGGCCTCTGACCTCTGACCTCTATAATTTTCACTCTTCGACGTCGATGCTCTGCAATAAAAGTTCTCTTCCCCCTTCGATGGAAATATCCCCGCTGGCACAACGGGGACATTGGATCACCAGGTCGTCGATTTCGGTCAGAACATTGCACGCTCGGCAGTTGCACGCGGCCTTTGGTTGTTGAATCTCGACTTCGGCCCCCTCGGCCACGGTGCCGGGCGAGAGCAGTCCGAACGCGAATCGGACCGAGTCGCAATTGACGCCCGAGAGCCGGCCGATGCTCAATTCCAGCTTCAACACCCGGCCTTTCTCGCCCTCCTGAACAAGCGTTTCCTTGACTTGGTCGATCAGTGCCTCGACGATGGAAAGTTCATGCATAATGATGAATTATGAATTATGAATGATGAATTGGGAAGAAGCGAAAAAGTCATTCATCATTCTACATTCATCATTCCTCATTTCTAAATCGCTTCTTCTCCTCTTTCGCCGGTGCGGATGCGGATGCAGTCTTCCAGCGGGAGCACGAAGATTTTTCCGTCGCCGATCTCGCCGCCCGATCCGGTGCGGCCTCCTTTGCCGATGGCCTCTATCGCCGGTTCGAGGAAGACTTCGTTGACGGCGATGGTCAACTGGACCTTTCGCGCAAGGTTGACGGAGAACTCGTGCCCTCGATAGACCTCGGCCTGTCCGCGTTGCCGGCCGAAGCCTTGCACGTCCATGACGGTCATGCGAAAGACCTCCACGTCGGCCAGGGCCTGTTTGACCGCCTCCAAACGATGGGGCTGAATGATGGCGATAATCAGTTTCATGGGCAAGGGCCTTTTTTCTCTTTTCCTTCTCAGACCGCTCCGCTCAATTGATAGGAAAACTCGCCGACGTCCGTTTGCTGCTTGGCGTGTTCGATGGTCATGCTGACGACGCGCCCCGCCTCGTCGAATTCGACGAGCACGTTTTCGTTCAAGTCGCGGGTCTCGACTATCGGCCGGTCGCTGAAACTGACCAGAAGCGTGTCGGTGTCGGGGAAGTACTTAACTTTCATTTTTCATCTCCCGAAAATGACGGTCGAAAAAAGCGTTGTGTACCGTCTCGCCGTCTTCGAGCAATACCACCCGCAAGTATTTCCCTCCAGCCTCCGGGACTCGCCCCCATCGCCTGATTCGACCGTCCGTCTGGACAACCTGCCTCATTGGAGCGGCGACGACCCGCTCGATCCATTCCAGCTTGATGCCACGACGGTCAGGCCGCTGGCTGGTATGCAGGAAATACTGCGTAAATCTCATCTAATGTATGATAAGACAATCATGATGGAATTGGAATAGACTCTTACTCAACAGGCCAATACAGACGTGCAAGTGGAACCAACACTTTGCCGTCCATGTCCAACAGAAGTGGTTTTTTATGTCGGCCGCTCTCGATCCCATTCCCGTCTGATGGCCGCGAAATCGGGTAGATCGTCTCGGTTCCGCCATAAGCCCGCCGTCCGATCAAACGAGGATTGTGCCTCTTTCGCCGCGAGGAGAAAGGCGTCGTCCTCTTGCATGTTTCGGTCGATCTCCGCTCGGTTGTCGTAGTAATACGTCATTGCGGCGTGCAGGGACGAAAGCGGAAGGTCGTAGTGGCCGGCGATCTGCTCGAGGGATTGACCGAGCCGCAGATGCATCAACACCACGTCGCTGACGGCAATCCGTGTGCCCGCGATACAAGGCTTTCCTCCCCGGACGGCCGGGCTTGTTTCGATGTGTTGGTCGAGGGAAATCTGCATGACGTAATCCTCAATGCTGTATTCTACCATCCTGGGAGGGGGCCTGTAAAGTCTTGTCTTGTCGCTGCTTATGCACTAGAATACCCCCCTTTGACAACCAATTCCCGGAGCATAAACATGCGGCGGATACTCGTTACAAGCGCTCTGCCATACGCCAACGGACACATACACATCGGACATCTGGTCGAGTATTTGCAGACCGATATCTGGGTCCGCTTCCAAAAACTCCGCGGGCAGAGGTGCGTCTACATCTGTGCCGACGACACGCACGGCACCGCCATCATGATCCGCGCCAGACAAGAAGAGCTTGGCGAGGAAGAGCTGATCGCCCGGATGAAGCGGGCGCATATCGACGATTTTGCGGGCTTCGATATCGAGTTCGACCACTACGGCAGCACGAACAGCCAGGCGACCCGCGAGGTCTGCGAAGAGATTTGGACCGCGCTCCGCAAGGCCGGATTGATCGACGAGCGGGAAGTGACCCAGCTCTACGACGCCCAGGCCGGCACCTTCCTGGCCGACCGGTTTGTCAAGGGAACCTGTCTGAAGTGCAATGCCCCGAACCAGTACGGCGATAGCTGCGACAAGTGCGGCGCGCATTACAGCCCGACCGACCTGATCGACCCGGTCAGCACGCTGTCGAACACCAAGCCGGAAATCCGCACGGCCGACCACCTGTTCGTCAACATCGAGAAGCTGCACGGTTTCCTCGACCAGTGGACCCAGGGCGAAAAACACCTGCAACCGGAGGTGGCCAACTATCTGAAAGGGCATTTCCTTTGCGAACCGCTCCGCGATTGGGACGTCTCGCGGCCGGCGCCCTACTTTGGGTTCGAGATTCCCGACAGCCCGGGCAACTACTGGTACGTCTGGTTCGACGCCCCGATCGGCTACATCGGCTCGACCGTCGAGTGGTGCCAAAAGCACGACGAGCGGTTCGACGACTGGTGGCGTAGCCCGGAGACCGAGATTCACCACTTCATCGGCAAGGACATCATCTACTTCCACACGCTCTTCTGGCCGACGATGTTGAAGGCGGCCGGTTTCAACCTGCCCGAGAAGGTCCACATCCACGGCTTCCTGACCGTCGGCGGCGAGAAGATGTCAAAGAGCAAGGGGACGTTCATCCTCGCCTCGACGTTCCTGGACCACCTCGACCCCTCGTACCTGCGATACTATTACGCATCGAAGCTCACCGCGCGGATGGACGACATCGACTTGAACTTCGAGGAGTTCGTCGCCAAGGTGAACGCCGACATGGTCGGCAACATCGTGAATCTGGCCAGCCGCACCGCGCGGTTCGCCGGGCAGACCGGGCTTTCGGCCGAATATCCAGACGACGGCGGGCTGTTTGCCAAAGCCGCCGCCGATGGCCAGGCCATCGCCGAAGCCTATGAATCGGGCGACTTCGCCCGGGCGATTCGCATAATCATGGCCGCCGGAGACCGCGCCAATCAGTACGTCGAACAACAGGCGCCGTGGAAGCTCGCCAAAGACCCGACGAAGACCGACCGGTTGCGCGACGTTTGCACGGTCGGATTGAATCTGTTCCGCCAGTTGGCCGTGTATCTGGCCCCGGTCTTGCCGCGGCTGGCCCGGCAGACGGGCGAACTGCTGGGCGATCCGATCGTTTCTTGGGATCAATCTCAAACACCGTTGCTCGGAATCGTAGTCAACAAGTTCGAGCACATGATGCGGCGGGTCGATCCGCGGCAGGTCGAGGCGATGGTCGCCGCCAGCGCCGAACCGGCCGAAGACGATTCACCGCCCGAAAGCATTCCCTTCGACAACGACGCGCCGCTGCTGGCCGAACCGCTGGCCGAAACGATCGGCTTCGACGAGTTCGCCAAGGTCGATCTCCGCGTGGCCCGAGTCCTCTCGGCCGAGGACGTGCCGGGGGCGAAGAAACTATTGAAGCTCACCCTCGGCCTCGGCGGCGACAACCGTTTGAATGTCTTCGCCGGCATCAAGGGGGTTTACAAGCCGGAAGAACTGGTCGGCCGGCTGGTGATCTGCGCCGCCAATCTCACCCCGCGAAAGATGAAGTTCGGCACGAGCGACGGGATGATCGTCGCCGCCGGCGGCGGTGGCGGCGAAGTCTATCTGCTCGCTCCCGACCACGGCGCAAAACCGGGGCAGCGAGTGCATTAGCGTTATCTCAAAGTGTGTAGCGGGGGGGGGTTGCCGCCCGGGGTGGGGGGCTAAAACGCGGGGCCCCCCCCCCCCG
>JAUWNG010000056.1 GCA_030612765.1 Planctomycetota bacterium | reverse complement strand
GCCCCCGCCGGGTAAGTACGGGAGCGGGGCGCGGGGAGAGGGGAGAGGGGAGAGTGCCTTGTATGCCACAGTGTGTGCCATTGGCACTCTCCGTTACCCGAATTTGCACTGGCAGAGCCATTGGTACGACTCTCCCCTATCCACTATCCACTACCCACTATCCACTACAAACCGAAACGGCTCGTTGGTCACTTCGTAGCCGGGACGAAGACCAACGTTCATCAGCAGTCCCAGCGCGACGGCGTGCGTCAGTAGCCCCGATCCGCCGTGACTGACCAGTGGGAGCGACAGGCCGGTGGTCGGCAATAGCCCGACGCACACGCCAGTGTGAACGAGCGCTTCGACGGCAAACAGCGCCGCAACGCCGACGGCCATCAGCCGCCCGAACGGCTCGCGCGTCTCCGCGGCAATCGCCAGTCCGCGACAGACGATCCATCCGAACAGAGCCAAGGTCAAGACCATGCCGGGCAGTCCGAACCGCTCGCCGATGATGCAGAAGATGAAATCGCTCCGGGCCTCCGGCAAGTGGTACGCGGCCGGCTCGTCGGTGGTCTGACCGGTGAAGAAGCTACCCCAGACGCCGCCCATCGCCCGGACTTGCTTTCCCTGATAGAGTTGGTACGCATGTTTACCCGGTATCCGGCCCGGCGCGGGCTGGTCCAACAGCGTTGCGACCCGCGACTTCTGATCGACGTTCATCTGCGTCCACAACAGGGGCATCGCCAGCAGACCCGCCGCCACCATGCAGATCAAATCGCTTCGTTTCGCGCCGGCCGCGAAGAGCATGATCAGAAACACCGGCAGAAGCACCGAGGCCGTTCCCAGGTCGGGTTCCATGAAGATCAACAGCACCGGCGCGAGCGTCAACATCAGCGGCGCGGCCAAACCGCGCAGCCGCCGGAAATTCTCGCGGTACATCAAGTATCTGGCCAACGCCAGAATAAAGGCCAGCTTCGCCAACTCGGAAGGCTGAAACCCCAGCGGACCGATGCGGATCCAACGATGCGCGTTGTTGATGGCCGGGAAGCGGAACACTATTACCAGCAGCAGCAAAGCAAAGAAGTACAGCGGGAAACTGAATCGGCAGAGAATGCGGTAGTTGGGTATTGTCGCCAACAGCATCAGCACCAAAGCGATCGCGGAATACGCCATCTGCTGGCGAAGTATCCGTCCGCTCCCTCCGGTTAGCTCCTCGACCCGCGCGATCCCCAGCCATCCCAGCCCAATCAGCAGGACTGCGGCGATAAAGATCGACCAGGGGAATTTTCCGACCCAAGCGGAGGCTTTCATGGAACGCCTAAGTTACTCCAATTGTTACGGTTATGTCAATTGTGCCGACTGCCGAATACGACTGATCGGCTGGAATCGGGGGGTTTGTTCAGACTGGGGTGGATTTCCAGGGGGGAAGTGGCCGGCCAGTTCAATAAAAATCCGGCCTAAACTGTGTCTTTTTAACAACTTGCGACATAGCGCAACTTAGCCCAAGCTACTTGATTTTCGCCAAGGGCCTGCTATGTTTAGTAAGAGTACTAGCTTGGATATATCCTCTGTCTTGTTGGAAGGGAGTCAAAACACATGATTCGAGCAAATTGGAAATGTCTGTTGATCGGCGCGGTCGTGGCGATAGCCATCTCTTCCGTGGCTCCCAAGGCCGAAGCTCAGTGGTGGGGCTGTTATCGTCCGGCGGCCACCTGGGGATGCGGTTATGCATCGTGCTACACGCCGTGCTACACGTCGTGCTACTCGCCGTGCTATTCGGTGAGTTGCTACGACAATTGCTGCTACGGCAACGGTTGGTATCGTGGCTGGCGGCCCGGTCCAATCCGGCGGTTGCTTCTCGGCCGCTACAGGTGGTACTGGGGATACGGCGGCGGGTACTGCTGCCCGACGTATGGCTGTTGCTACACGGACGTTTCAGCATGTGGTTCGGTCGCACCGGCGCCCGCACAAGCGCCGACCCCGGCGCAGAAACCGGTGATTGATCCGAACGCGATGCCGGCCGAGCCTGCTCCGGCGCCCGGCGATGTTCCGGCTCCCGCGCCTCAGACCAACACGACCTCGGCCGACACCAGCGGCGTGCTGACCGTTTGGGTTCCCTACAATGCCACGGTGACGATCAACGGTCTGGAGACGACCAGTTCCGGCAGCCGTCGGCAGTTCATCTCGCACGGTCTGAAGCCGGGCTTCAGCTACAAGTACGTAGTGAAGGCCGAGTTGATCCGCGACGGTCAACTGCTGGAGGACACCCGCACGGTCACGCTGACTGCCGGCAAGATCACGGCGGTGGCCTTCGGTTTCAACACCACGCCGGCCGAGCAAGTGGCGGCCCGGTAGTTTTTGTTGCGGTTTATCGTTGGCAAACAACACAAGCCCACGGGTTGCGACCCGTGGGCTTTCTTTAATCGTTCACGGGGTCGTGAACAATGTAGCAGGCACACTCCGTGTGCCGTCCGCGGTTTCTTCGATACGGTCTGTTTTTCCGCAGAAGGTTCTTTTGGGAAGAAATCCGTGTAGGTATATGGCACACGGAGTGTGCCTACTACATTTTGTCCGGGAACGGTTCCCGTCAATCCAACCCGTCGCCCCTCACCCTTTGGGAGAGGGGCCGGGGATGAGGGCAATTGGAGCTTCCCGTGATCCGTAGCCCCCCCGAATGTAGCCAAAAACGCCCGTCTTGCCCCCACTCCAGTACCGATTTTCTGAAATTTGGCGGATAAAGTATTGACGTTTTCGGAGGGGGGTAAGTTGGGTAAATCTTCTGGAAGGTTTTTTTCCGCCGGCAGACAAGCCGCTTGCACCTTCACGCTTTCGCACCCTCGTACCTTTGCACCCTTGCACTTTCGCACCCTTGTTCCTTCGCACTTTCGCACCTTATAACCTTTTTCACTTTTCACTGGAGGCAGCGATGAGACGGCTTCACGCACTGCCTTATGTTCTCTTGGCGATTCTTTGTCTCGCCGTTCAACTTTCCACGGCCCGCGCCGGCGTCTCCTACACCGGCGACATCGACCCCGCCGACCCGGCCGATTGGAATAGATCCACGGATGGTTACGTCGGCAAAACCGACGACGGCACATACGCAGTTTCACCGTGACCGGATTCAGCGGCTACGCCGTCTCGGCGGTGCCCGAGCCGGGTACGCTGGCGCTGCTGATCGCCGCCGCGTTGGGATTGTTGATTCACGCCCGATGGAAGCGGAAGCAATAATATCGGTCGGCGGGCGGATCGCTGGGATGAAACGGCGGCACATTGTCGGCTAACGTTCCATTCTCTCATTTGACACGGAAGGGGCGAGGCGGTATCGTTGTGTGTGGGAGGACACTGCCCAATGACCACCATTGCTGAAATCCAAAACGCCGTGCGTTCCCTTCCCGAGGAGGAGTTCGACGCCTTTTCCTCGTGGTTAGACCAATACGAAGAGGAACGCTGGGACCGCCAGATTGAGCGGGACCAGAAGTCGGGGCCTTTGCGGTCCCTGATGGAGCAGGCGCGGGCCGATTTTGAGGCGGGCAAATGCAACCGTCTCTGAATCACTTCGCCAGCACGGATTACTGGTCCCTCTATCGCCGTCTGCCTGCGCAGGTGCGAGAGACTGCCGACAAGTGCTTCGCGCTCTTGAAATCGGACCCAAAGCATCCTTCACTCCACTTGAAGAAGATCGGGGAACTGTGGTCCGTCAGAGCCGGAAAACACTATCGTGCGCTCGCAATGGACGCTCCAGGCGACGAAAAAGGCATCCTCTGGTTTTGGATCGGCCCCCATGCCGAATACGACCGTCTCATCAAACGAAGATGATGAAAGTAGGGTGGGACAAGCGAAGCGCAGCCCCACCAACAGTGGAAAAGTGGCGGCGGGGGACGTCGCGGGCAGTGCGTTCCAACGGAGGACCGTGGGAACGAGAATAAACGGGAGTTGAGATTCCCGCCCGATCGTGCAATAATCCATCGACGAAAACCATGGGAGTACGTCGATGTTTGATTGCATTGCGGTTGTGGGCGCCACCGGCGCCGTGGGGACCATCATTCGGGAACTGCTGGAAGCCCGTAAGTTTCCCTGTAAGAAGATCAAGTTCGTTGCCTCGGGGCGCTCGGCGGGCAAAATGCTGCCGTTCGCCGGGCGGGAGATCGCGGTCGAGGAACTCCGCGGGCCGGTCTTCGACGAGGTGGACCTGGCCATCAGCAGCACGCCCGACGAGGTGGCCCGCGACTTCATCCCCGACGCCGTCCGGCGCGGCTGCGTGGTGATCGACGAGAGCGGCTACTGGCGGATGGACCCGGACGTGCCGCTGGTGATCCCCGAGGTCAACCCGCAGGCGATCGGCCGTCACCGGGGGATCATTGCCAGCCCGAATTGCTCGACCACGCAGATGGTCCAGGCGCTGAAGCCGCTGCACAACGCCGCCCGGGTCCGCCGCGTGGTGGTCAGCACGTATCAGGCCGTGAGCGGGGCCGGCCTGGCCGGAACCCGCGACCTGACCGGCGGCACTCGCGCGGCGCTGGACGGCGAACCTTACCAGTACGAGTGCTTCGCCCACCCGATCGCGTTGAACTGCATCCCGCAGATCGGCTCGCCCAAGCACCAGGGCTACACCTCGGAAGAGATGAAGATGGTCTTCGAGACGCAAAAGATTCTGGAGGACGACTCGATACTAATATGTCCCACCTGCGTCCGCGTTCCGGTGGGCAACTGCCACGGCGAGAGCATCCTGGTCGAGACCGAACGGAAGGTGACGGCCGCCGAGGCCCGGCGGTTGTTCGAGGCCACGCCGGGGCTGGCGGTGCTCGACGATCTGGACAACAATCTCTATCCGATGCCGATCAACTGCCAGCGCCGCGACGAGACGTTCATCGGTCGGATCCGCGAGGATATCTCTTGCCCGAACGGCTTGGCGTTTTGGTGCGTGAGCGACAACCTCCGCAAGGGCGCCGCCACCAACGCCGTGCAGATCGCGGAGTTGCTGGTGCGGGGGAGGGGCGAGGGACGGGGGAAATAGCCGGAGGCTAACAGCCTCCGGTGGAATCGTCGTCAAATTTCGGCGGTCGTTGACCGCCGGCTATTCTGTCAACTGTTCATGCGAACCATCAAACTCACCATCGCCTACGACGGCACGGCGTACGCCGGCTGGCAGGTCCAGCCCGACCGAACGACCGTCCAGCAAACGCTGGAGGAGGCCCTGGAAAAAGTCACCGGTGAGCGAATCCGCGTGCTGGCCAGCGGGCGGACCGACGCGGGGGTCCACGCGCTGGGACAGGTGGTCGGTTTCAGCACCGAATGTAAATTGCCGCTCGATGTGTTTCATCGGGCGATCAACGCCAACCTGCCGCCGGACGTCGCCGTGCTCGACGCGGTCGAAGCGCCCGAGGGTTTTCATCCGATCAGCCACGCCCGGCGCAAGCGATACCGCTACGCGATCCACGACGGACCGGTCCGCGACGTTTTCCAGCGGCGTTACGCCTGGCACTACCGCCGTGGCCGATTGGACGCCGAAGCCATGCGCCGCGCGGCGGCCGCACTGTTGGGCACCCACGACTTCAGCAGCTTCGAGACCAGCGGCGCGGAACGGGCGACCAGTGTGCGCACCATCTTCGACATCTCGGTCCGCCGGGGCAGGGCAGGGGGGGAAAACGAGGGATTAGGGATTAGGGATCGGGGATTGGAGGTCCGAGATTGCTACAACGCCCCGCGACTGCGGTCGCGGGGAGCGTGCAGTTCCGATTCCGACGACTTCATCATCATTGAGGTCGAGGCCGACGGATTTCTCTACAACATGGTCCGCACGATCGTCGGCACGTTGGTCGAAGTCGGTTGCGGCAAACGGCCGGAGAGCTGGCCCGGCGAAGTGCTGCGTTCAATGGACCGTCGCGTCGCCGGCCCGACCGCCCCGCCACAAGGACTTTTTCTTGTTTATGTCAAATACGATGTGGAAACAAAAAGCTAGACCACGCGAAGAATATGTTGCGAGTTTTATTTTTTTGAACATGAGGGAACGGAGGAAACAGAGTTAAGAAAAGACCGAATATATGTATTCTCCGTTATCTCTGTTTCCTCCTGTAAAAAATCATTCCCCGTGCATCACACGGCTATTAGTGTTCAGAATTATCGTTTCCCTTGGGCATAAGCCGTCAATCCCGCTACGGCGGCGATCAGCAGGAGCAGCGTACCCGGCTCGGGCACCGCCGAGACGGCGTAGCCGCTGAATCCGGTCACCGTGAAACTCGCGTAGTCGCCATTGTAGGTTAGGTCCATAGCGTCGAACTCGCTCCAATCCGTTCCGTCGAAGTGCCACACTTGCAGGTCGTTCCGCGAGTAGCCCGCGCCGATGTCGAAGGAGAGGTAGGCCGGATCGCCCGAGGTGTACCCGTCGCCGTCAAGTTCGATGTTCCATGCTCCCAAGACCGACTCGCCGGAACCGAGGAGCAATTCCAGGCCGTCGAGTGTGTCGATAGCCGTGGCGGTCAGCAGCAGTGTGGTGTCGTCGCCGGTCTTGTGCCGGAAGCTGGCCCCGAGCGACCAGCCGGTATGCCCGTCGCCATCATCGGCGATCAACGCCCGTTGCGTACTGGCCAGATTAATCGTCAACTGCGTGTCGGAAGTTCCCGAGAGGACATCGGAGACGGTAAACTCATGCATCGTCTCATTCCACGTCCCGCCGACGGCCTGATAGAAGCCAGAGCCGCTCCAAGTCGCGGCGGAAATCGGCGAATAGACATTTCCCGCCGTCGCTCCCGCCCCGGCGAGGATACGGACCGTCCCGTCGTTGTCGATCTTCCCACTGCCGCCGCCGATCGAGAGTGAACTGTTGTATCCGACGTCGATTGCCAGCAGCGATTGGCTATTAATCGAAACACTCGTCGCCGAGACGGCCCCGCCCCCGTTGATGTTCAGTATACCGCTGCCAGAGTCGCCGATGTAGAGGCCGCTATTATTAGTCCACATCGAGTCTGCGCCATCCACTGTCACAACGCCCGAGGAGCCGGAATCGTGACCTATTCGGCCAGAAGAACTGCTGACGGCAGCTCCACCGGTAATGTCGAGCGACCCGTTGCCGGAGTAGCCGACGAAGAGTATCTGGTCGCAGGCCCAAGTAGAGTCTGCGCCATCAATCGCTACTACTCCATTTGAACTGGAAGAGAAGCCAACGTAACCCTCCCAACTGATTATAGTGCCGCCACAGCTTACATTGAGTGTGCCGCTGCCTGAGTCGCCGACGGTGAGGGCATTGCCCGTTGTCCATTTCGAGTTTGCACCGCTGACCGTTACAGTGCCTGTTGCGGCAGAATATGAACCAATGGAGCCGTAAGAATTGCTAACGGTGCCGCCACCTGTGATGTTCAACACGCCGCTGCCCGAGCCGTTGCCTACGGAGAGGGTGCCATTGCATGTCCACGTTGAGTTGTGGCCGTCTACATTCACAACGCCCTTTGAACCACTGTCAACGCCGAGAATACCATTTTGACTGGTGACAGTGCCATTGTTGATAATGTTCAATGTGCCGATGCCTTCAAAACCGATATAAAGGTAGTTGTCATTAACCCACTTTGAGTTGTCGCCATCGACCGTAGCGGTGCCTATATTATCATTAATTACACCATCGAAACTGATTCCGCTAACGAAACCATCGTTACTAAAGACGGAACCGCCATTGGTGATTTTAAGTGTGCCGTTGCCTTTTCGTCCGACGCATAGACTGCTATCAGTAGTCCACGTTGAGTTAGCGCCATCAATCGTAGCTCTTCCAGCCGAACCACTACTGTATCCCAGGCAACCGGATGCCGAGCAGACAGAGATTCCATCCGTTATAGACAAAGAAGCATTTCCCTGATATCCCGCACCGAGATCACCCACGATGCTGGAATTACTCATCTCCAGATTGATGGTGACGTTTTGATCCGCCGAATCAGCAAACGTAAATGTCTGACTGAGGCCGTGGCTTGCATCGAACACCAGATCAACGTCGCTAACCAAACCGCGAACATCAATCGTGCCGATGCCCGACAACTGTGTCGGCGAGACATATAGTGATCGGGTTGAAAGTGATCCATCGTCGGGGCCGAAAACGATCGTTCCCAAAGAACCATTAACGTAGGTAGCACCTTCAACGGATACCGCACCACTGTTGGAAATATTCAATGTTCCGCTGCCGTTGAATCCGACGAAGAGTTTCATAGTATTGGTCCATGTAGAGCCAACACCGTCGACTGTTATCGCGCCAGACACACCACTGCTAAAGCCGATGTAGCCTCTTTGGGAGGTCAGATCGCTACCAGAGTTGACGGTCAGCGTTCCGTCGAATATCCTGCCGACGTAACCATCCGTACTATTGTTCCAATCGTCTGGGTTGGAGGGGTAGACACCGCCGGTAGCGACAATCGCGGCGTGAGCGGTTGGAAGTTGAACGGCGAGACAAATATATGTTGTCAAGAGAACACATAACATCGAGTGATGCCGTTTCATCGCCGTCTCCGGTTGATATAAAAGGGATGAAGGTGCGAAAGTGCAAAGGTACGAGGGTGCGAAAGTGCGAAGGTGCAAGCGGCTTGTCGGCCACCGGAAAAAACCTTCCGCAAGATTCACCCAGCTTACCATCCCCCTCCGCGAATATCAATACTCTGGGGGGCGGATTGCCGGGAATCGGTGCTGAAGCGGGGGTTGGAGGGCCTGTTTTGGGCACATTTGAGGGGGTTATTCACGGGAGATATTTTCAGAGGTTGGCTTTCGACGAAAGGAAATGTACAATGTATGTATGGAAGGAATGCAATTTTTGTGGGATGAGAAAAAGAACCGCGCCAACCGCCGCAAGCACGGCGTATCGTTCGAGGAAGCGCAAACGGCCTTTTTCGACGAAAGAGCCAAAGTATTTTTCGATCCCGATCATTCCGAGGATGAAGACAGATTCATTTTGCTCGGCGTCAGCTTTCGGCTTCGGGTATTGGTCGTTTGTCACTGTTATCGAGAAAATGACAAGGTGATTCGGATCATCTCCGCGCGAAAGGCGGACAGAAGCGAGCAAGAAGACTACGGGAGGTGATAAAATGAGATCGCACTATGATTTTTCCAAAATGAAGGCCCGAAAAAATCCCTATGTTAAATTGCTCAAGCAGCCGGTGACGCTCCGGCTGGATCGGGATTGCGTGGCGTACTTCAAGAAGATGGCAGTGAAAACCGGTCTGCCGTATCAGCAACTCATAAACTTGTATCTGCGGGATTGCGCGGTCAACCGGCGGCAACTGGCGATGCAGTGGACCCCGTGATTCCTCACCCCCGGCCCCACTCCCGAAAACGGGAGAGGGGAGACGATGAGGAATTCCGCTTGCCGTGGGGCGGCTGGCATGGTATCTTCATTGTAGATACATTGGATTGATGATTCCAAGGAGACTGCCATGACTACGACGATTCAGAAATGGGGCAACAGCCTGGCCCTGCGAATCCCCAAGGCCCTGGCCCGCGATACTCATCTGGAAAATGGGTCCGTCGTCAACCTCGCCGTCCGCCAGGGAAAAGTAGTCATCGAGCCGGTGCAAAAAACCAAGTACCAACTCGATGAGTTGTTAAAGGGCGTGTCGAAAAAGAACATCCACCGTTGCGTGGACACCGGCCCCGCAGTCGGGCGGGAGGTCTGGTAATGCCCTCGCCATATTGTCCCCGTCGCGGAGACCTCGTCTGGTTGAGCTTTGATCCGCAGGCCGGGCACGAACAAGCCGGCCATCGGCCCGCGTTGGTTCTCTCGCCTGAGTCGTACAACCGCAAGGTGGGGTTGGCGCTGTTTTGCCCGATCACCACGCAAAGGAAAGGCTACCCGTTTGAAGTCACCGTGCCGGCGGGGCTGGAAGTATCGGGCGTGATCTTGTCCGATCAAGTAAAGAGTCTTGACTGGAAGGCCAGAAAAACCCGCTTTGGATGCAAATTGCCGTTGGATATTTTTCAGGAAGTGGTGGGCAAACTCGGCTCGCTGCTGGAAACGTGAAACGAGGGATTCGGGATTGGGGGTTAGATGCGAAACCGCAAGCGGCTGGTTGACTTCTTCACTACCCACTACCCACTACCCACTATCCACTACTTACTAACCCCCATGCGAATCGCTCACGTCATCACGCGGCTGATACTCGGCGGGGCACAGGAAAACACCGTGCTCTGTTGCGAGGACTTGATCCATCGGCACGGCGACGACGTGCTGCTGGTTACCGGGCCGCCGCTGGGGCCGGAAGGAAGTCTGCTCGAGCGGGCAAGGGCAGGGGGGGTGCCCGTCGAAATTATCGACCCGCTCCGACGGCCGATCCATCCCTGGCGTGATCTTACGAGCTACTATCAGATCAAAAAAACGCTTCGCCGTTTTCGGCCCGACGTGGTGCATACCCACAGCGCGAAGGGCGGGATGCTCGGCCGCGCGGCGGCATGGTCCTTGGGCGTGCCGGCGATTGTGCATACGGTACACGGCGCGCCGTTCCATCCGTGGCAGGGCAGGGGGGCGCGGCGGTTTTTTCAGGACTGCGAACGTTGGGCCGCGCGACGCTGCCACGCGATGGTCGGCGTGGCCGACGCAATGACCGACTTGATGGTCGCGGCCGGAGTCGCCCCGCGGGAAAAGTTCACTACAGTCTACAGCGGCATGGAGGTCGAGCCGTTCTTACAATCGGGCGAACACCGCCAGCGCGTGCGACGGGAATTGGGATACACCGACGAGCACGTGGTGATCGGAAAAATCGCCCGGCTGTTCAAGCTGAAGGGTCACGACGACGTGATCCGCGCCGCCCGGGGTGTGGTCGAAGCGGCGCGTGGCGACAGGTTGGCAACCTGTCCTACGTCAAACGCGACAAGTGGTGACAGGTTGGCAACCTGTCCTACGTCAAACGCGACAAGTGGTGACAGGTTGGCAACCTGTCCTACGCCAAACGCGACAAGTGGTGACAGGTTGGCAACCTGTCCTACGCCGAACGTCCGCTTCTTGCTGGTCGGCGACGGCATATTTCGAGATCGTCTGGAGCGGCAAATAGCGGCGGCCGGTCTGAGTGCTCATTTCCAATTCACCGGGCTTGTGCCGCCGGAGCGAATCCCGGAGTTGATCGCCGCGATGGACATTGTGGTCCATGCCAGTCTGCGCGAGGGTCTTGCCCGGGTGTTGCCGCAGGCGTTGATCTCCGGCAAGCCGGTCGTTAGTTACGACGTGGACGGTGCGAGGGAAGTGGCGATCGACGGCGAGACGGGTTTTTTGGTTCCCCCTCGGGACATCGATGGATTATCCTCCGCGTTGCGGCGGCTGGCGGCCGACCCGGCCATGCGAAGCCGAATGGGAGAAGAAGGCCGGCGGCGGTTCACCGACGTTTTCCGCCACGAGCGGATGACCGAACAGTTGCGGACGTTGTATCGGAACGTGTTGGACAAGAGAACTTGACGGTGTATCCCAAATGGGATACAATTGAATGATGGGGAAGAAGGAGTCAAAAATGCAAAAGTCCGCCATGGTACGCGCGAGGGTGGAGCCCAAGCTCAAACAGGACGCTGAAAGGCTGTTCGAGAAATTGGGGTTGTCCGCGACCCAAGCCATCACGCTGTTCTATCGACAGGTTGCGTTGCGACGCGGGCTGCCGTTCGACGTCGTCGTTCCAAACGCCACGACGCGAAAGACGTTTGACGCCACGGATCGCGGCGAGAACTTGACGCTCTGCAAGAATACCGACGACATGTTCAAAAGGCTCGGAATCTGATGCGGACGCCCATTTACACACGCCAATTTGAGCGCGACGTGAAGAGGGCGAAGAAGCGCGGCAAGACGCTCGACAAGCTGAAGATCATCGTCCGCACGCTGGTCGAGGGCAAAAAACTCGATCCCTTGCAAAGGGACCATGCGTTGTTGGGCAATTACCGCGGCCGCCGCGAATGCCATATCGAGGCCGACTGGTTGCTCATCTACAAGATCGACGGCGACCGAATAATTTTTGAACGAACAGGCTCCCACGCGGACCTGTTTCGGAAGTAGGCCGCGAGGCAGGGCAGGGGGGAGGCAAAATGATGAATGATGAATGATGAACGCCGATCCCTCTTCTCTCTTCTCTCTTCCCCCGTCCCTCGCCCCCCGTCCCCCGTCCCCCGTCCCTCGCCCCCCGTCCCTCGCCCCCCGATCCTCGGTCCCTCGGCTTGCCCGGCGGCGGCGGTTTCGCTACACTGGATGGGGATGGGCAAGATAATACATAGGTATAATATATCGTGGCGCGCGGCACTCCCGGTTACATCGGTCCTTACCGTCTGCTGAACGTCGTCCATACCGGGCGCGCCAGTCTGATTTGGCAGGCCTACGACGACGCCCGGCAGCGGATAGTGGGCATCAAGACGCTGCTGGAAAAGGATTTCCAGGATCGCGAGCAGATCAATTTTCTGCATCGGGAATACATCGTCGGGCTTAAGCTCGAGCATCCGGACATCATCGAGATTTATCCCATGGAGTGGGATTCTCGCCAGCCCTATTTCGCCATGGAGTGGTTTTCCTCTCCAAACTTGAAGCAGCGGCTGAATCAGTATGGCCTGGAGAAACTTGCTCCGCTGATTCCCAAGGTGATCGAGCGGGCCTGCCAGGCATTGATTTATTTCCACCGCGAGGGCTGGGTCCACTGCGACATCAAGCCCGACAACTTCCTCATGACCGACGAAGGCGAGTTGAAACTGATCGACTTTGCCCTGGCAAAGCGCGCCCGGCGCGGGATGGCGAAGTGGCTGACTCCAAAGAAGAAGCCACAGGGAACCAAAAGCTATATCTCGCCCGAGCAAATCCGCGGGTTGGTCCTCGATGGTCGGGCCGACCTGTACAGCTTTGCTTGCACCATCCATGAGTTGCTTTCGGGCAAACCCCCATTTACGGGGACCAGCGCGAACGACCTGCTGAACAAACACCTCAGGGCGATCCCCCCCTCGCTGGAGGTATTAAACCCGAACGTCACCCCCGAGTTTGCCCAATTGATTCGACGCACAATGTCGAAAAATCCCGACTTACGCCCCAAAATGGTGGATGATTTTTTGATGGAATTCCGTATGATACGGGTTTTCAAGAGAACGCCGACCGCCAATTACTGCAAGTCGCCCGCCCCGGGAACCGACAAAGCATAAAGCCGCGACCGAAAGGTCGCGCCACGCAAAAACAAGAAGCCGCGCCCGTTGGTCGCGCCACGCAAAAACATAAATCGCGCCACGCAAAAACAAGAAGCCGCGACCGTTGGTCGCGCCGGAGTACAATGGCAGGAAGCGATCACCGATTATCGTTCGAGCGTCCGATCTACGAGCTGGAGGCCCGGCTCGAGAAGTTGGGCGCCAAGGCCGGCCAAACGCCGGAGATCCAGGGTGAAATCCGTCGCCTGCGGCGCGAACTGGTCGAAACGACCAAGCGGATATACGGCAACCTCAAACCGTGGGAGACCGTGGAGGTCGCCCGGCACCCCGACCGGCCGATGACGACCGATTATCTCGAACTGGTCTTCGGGGAGTTCGTCGAACTGCACGGCGACAAGTGTTTCGGCGACGATCGGGCCATCCGCACCGGTTGGGCCAAACTCGACGCCTTAAAGGTGCTGGTCGTCGGCCACCAGAAGGGCAAGACGCTCAAGGAACGCAATCTCTGCAACTACGGATACGCCCATCCCGAGGGCTACCGCAAGGCAATGGCGAAAATGCGCCTTGCGGCTAAGTTCCACATGCCCGTCGTCTGTCTGATCGACACCGGCGGCGCGTACCCGGGCATCGGGGCCGAGGAACGCGGCCAGGCACAGGTCATCGCCGAATCGATGTTCGAGATGTCGCGGCTGCCGACGCCGATCGTCTGCGTCGTCATCGGCGAGGGTGGCTCCGGCGGAGCGTTGGGGATCGGCGTGGGCGACCGCGTGGCAATGCTCGAACACGCCTACTACTCGGTCATCAGCCCCGAGGGCTGCGCCGGAATACTCTGGAAAAGCCACTCCTTCAAGGAGCGGGCCGCCGAATCGCTCAAGATGACCTCAAAGGATCTCATCCGCTTGGGCGTGATCGATTCGGTCATCTCCGAACCGCTCGGCGGCGCACACCGCGACCACCACCTGATGGCCAGCCGGTTAAAACTTTTTCTGCGCGGCACGATCCGCGAACTGATCGGCAAGCCGATCGACCAACTGCTCGCCGATCGCTACGAGAAGTTCCGCCGCATGGGCGTGTTTTTCGAGGGCGGCCGGCCAAACGGACAAGATCAACCAGAAGCCTCTCGCCAAGTTACGCCGCACACCGTCCCCCATTTCATCTCACACCGTCCACAGGAGATATCCAAGTGAGCAATAAGTCACAATCTCGAAAAAACCCCGCCGTGTTGCTGCTGTTGATTCTCGTTCCAGTGTTGACCGTGGTTGTTTACGTGAAGTTTGTCAGGGCAGATCCACGCATCGCCGCCGAACAAGAGGCCGTCGCCAAACTCCGTGCCCGAAAGATTGACGACAAAGCCGCTTACTTGGTCATCACCGAGCCGCCCGACAAGCGCGCCACCAGCGTGAATTTCCTCGGCAACCCGGTCGACGATGAAGTCCTCGAACAAGTGGGCAAACTCTATCGCCTCTCGGCCCTGAACGCCGACAAGTGCGAAATCTCCGACGAGCAGTTGAAGCACCTCGCCGGCCTGACGGTCATGGCTTCCCTGGTCCTCAGCGACACGCCGATCGGCGACGACGGATTGGCCCACCTTCGCCCGCTGAAGGGCATCGAGGCGCTCCACTTGTCCGGCTCGCGGATAACCAACCGCGGGTTGGACCACCTCGCGGCGCTGGAAAACCTGAAAATCCTCAACCTGTCGAGGACCAAGGTAGACGACGAAGGGCTGAAAAAGTTGCTGCCGATGACGGACCTCAAGTGGCTCCTGCTGGCGGAGACCGAGGTCACTGACGCCGGTCTGGAGACCCTGGCAGGGATGACTAATCTCGGGCGGTTGACCATCAACGACACCAAGGTCACGCCAGAGGGGGTTGCCAAGCTGAAGAAGGCGAATCCCAAGTTGTCGGTCGATTTTGCGATGCCGTAAGACAAGCCGTAACCGCCGGCCATTTAGCCCGCCGTGAATACACGGCGGGCCGGGTTGACCGTGAAAAACCGCTTGCCCCGGGTGTATTCACCCGGGGCTAAATACGGATATTTCACTTCCAGTCGCTCATTTGCGGCCCAAATTGGACCTCCCCTCAACGTCCGATAATGTTTATTATGTTCGGTTGGGAAGGCTGAATTCCTCGGGAAAAACGGGGGTTAAAGCCTTTCAAGCCGCCCGCTCCGTCGCCAAACGGACGCTGAGCCAATCACAACGGCCCGGGATAATTGGCCACCACCAAAAATATGGGAATCAAACACAAATACCAAAGCAAAACCAACGCGACTGTCGCAAGGGCTGCGGCCCTCCAGCGGCCTCTGTAAAAAAACCGGCCGGCCACGAACGCACCCATGCTGGTAGGGAGGTGCCATGCAATTATGGCCGCCGTGAAAAGAGGGGTCCACGACGCTTGAAGATCAGACGTCGGTTTTAGCTCGGCCATTGCAACAATATAACAGCCGACCATACAGACAGACGCAATAAACTGGCATAACGCCAAGCTCCATAACAAAGTTACGGGAATAAGGCGTATGCGGAATTTACGGATTGCTCCTACCATGACGTATTAGGCGTGAACCGAGCCGGGAAATAACGCCGTAATGGAAAACAAAAATGCCGCAATACAACACAATTGACGATACAGCCCAAAGGGGGTAGAGGAAAACTCGCCTAAAGCGCACAGGTGTATACATATATCGGGTCGGATACGCGGAAAACCCAGTCGTGAAATCCGCGCCATGTATTGACCCGAACGTTTTCCTAATTGAAAATGCAGGGAGTCTGACATCTGGGAATTATGTATATGCGGAGGCGATATGGAAAGCATTGGTCTCGACGAAAAACAATCTTTGTATGCCCGTCCGTGCGATTGTCTTGCTGATTCGGCCGATTCGCTTGCTTTGCAGGTCGATGTAACCCTGGGCGAGTGCTCCGGGGTTACTTCATTGGCCAAGATTCTCTGGGCGGCCCCGTGGAGTCTTTGGGGAGCGGGAGTTGGAGTCGTTGGGCTTCTCACGGGCGGAGAAGTGCGCCGTTGTGGGCGGATCGTGGAGTTCTGGGGCGGCTTCCTACCGCTGTTCCTCCGATATTTTCCCTTCATTGCCGGTTCGCCGGCGGCCACTTTTGGTCACGTGGTTTTGGGTCGCTCAAAGCGCCATCTCGACGCTTGCCGGGCGCATCAAATGATCCACGTCAGTCAGTACGAATGTTGGGGACCGCTGTTCGTGCCGATGTATTTGATTTGGTGGTTTGTCCTTTGGTGTTGCGGCAAACATCCTTACTACGATAATCCATTCGAGCGCGAAGCCCATGACGCGACGAGGTGATCGCCGCATGTTCGACTCCTCCGTGGCGACGGTTTTTCCGTTGCCGTTGACCGCGTTTGAAAAATACATGCTCTTGGATGATCGCCCGGATTATCCGATGACCTTTCCGTTCCGGCTGAGACTGTCCGGAGAAATAAGCCGTCCGATTTTCGAGTCGTCCTTCGAGGAGGCCCTCTCGCACCATCCTTTGCTGTGCGCCTTGGTGAATCGTTCGGCGTGGCGTGGCCCGGCCTGGGTGCTTGCCGAGGGGTCGAGGCCGTCCGTCGATTGGGGCCTGCTCGGCGACGCTATCGGAAGTCCCCGCGGCGAGAAGATTGATCTCAACACGGAGGTTGGTCTTCGGGTCTGGGTGCGCCAGGGAGACGGCTCAGCCGAGGTGACGTTTCAATTTCACCACTCTTGTTGCGACGGGATCGGCGCGCTGCGATTCATAGGCCACCTGCTCGCGGTCTACGCAGCGCGCGTGCCCTCGGCGGGTCGTTGCCCAAAGCCGTGGCCCACCGATCCGGCAAGCCTACTCGGACGAGGGCGGTTCGTGGCCGACGTCGCCGCGGGCAAAGGAAAACAAACTCGGGCGATATGGGCTGGGCTGCGCGACGCAGTGCGGTGGGTCAGCCGGCGGCCGGCGCCCCTGTGCCCCAACGCCCCGTTGAAAAAGGGCGCCACTGCCGGCTTGCCCAGCAGTGTAGGGAGAAACACCCGGGGAAACACTGCTGGACAAGCCAGCAGTGGCACCCAAACTCTCGGAAACCGACTTTTTCAACGGGCTGCCAACGCCCCCGCAGCCGGGAACCACGCCGCCCCGCTTCCTTTTCTGGAAACGTACCGCCACGTGTTTGAAGAGTCCGAAACCAAAAATCTTTTTCAGGCGGCGGCGCGGCAACGCGTAACGGCAAACGACCTCTTGCTGCGAGATATTTTCCTGGCTCTGCGGCAGTGGAACGCCGAACAGGCTCCGAAGTCCGCGGACCGCTGGCTTCGGATTGCGGTGCCCGTCAAGCTGAAAACCAGAGACGACCGCCGCATGTCCGCCGCCAATGGGGTGAGTTACAACTTTCTCACTCGGCGCGAGAGCCAGTGCGTCGATCGGTCCGCTTTTCTGCAAGGCATCAGCCGGGAAAACGATCCGGCCATCCGCTATCGGCGAGGAACGTCTTTCCTCAGAGGCTTCCGATGCATGGAATTCATTCCGGGAGCGATACCGTTGTTGATGGGGGCGAACCGTTGTTTTTCCACGGCAGTGTTGTCAAACTTGGGTAACATGAGGCGATATTTTGGGAAGCAATTCCCCTGCGAGTCGGGCAAGATCGTTGCCGGAAATCTTGTCTTGGAAGACATTTTCGGCGCCCCGCCGATTCGCCCCAACACCCACGCCGCCTTCGCGATTGGAACGTATGGCGGGCGTTTGTGGGTCTGCGTCCGGCGAGATCCGAGGGCCTTGACGGCCGACGGCATTCGCCGCCTTCTAGGGATTTACGTGAATCGACTCGGTAAATCGACGACCGAGTTTCCGGCAGTTAGTTGATCGTTCGCGCGGTAACCGTTCACAGGGTACCCGTCATTCTGAGCGTAGCGAAGAATCTTGTGTGAAATCGTGGCACACGCGAGATTCTTCGCTACGCTCAGCAGTGACGGTGTTTTCCCGCTCCGTGAACGGTTACGTTTGCGCGTCATCCTTGCCCGTTCCCTCGTTCTTATCTCCGCTTTCGATCGGCAACGCGGCGTCGGCCTCCTCGGATGTCTCCTCCGGCGGGGCATGCAACTTTTCGTCCAACTCGTCGATGTACTTACCCAACCACGCCCGAACGTCCTCCGACAAGATGGGATTGGCGTGTCTGATGCCCCGGGCAATGAAATCGCCCGAGCGCGATTGCAGAACCATCTGCCGCGAAGACTCCGAGAGGGTAACGGCAAAGAAGGTGATTATCACGCAATAGAGTACTCCCTTTGCCAGACCGAACATGGCCCCAAGCTGCCGGTCGAACTCTTTAAGTTTGACGCGGTCGATTACGTTCGACACCAGTCGGAACAGGAGCCAGATGGTCCCGGCGGTGACCACGTACAAGATCAGCATGGCAAGGAACCGGTTCCACGGCGCCTCGACGCCGAACAGCGGGGCCAGCACCGGGCTGGCGTTGACCGCCACCACCGCGCTGACGATCACCGAAGCCAGCGCGGCTATCTGCCAGGCCATCCCTTTCCAGACGCCCAGCAGCGTCATGCCCCCGAGCACAACCAACATCACGATATCGTAGGGCTGGATCATTGTGGGCGGAGTATAGCGGGAAACGGCATGGGTGCGAAGAGCATACCCGTTTAGCCGCCGCGTCCACGCGGCGATGATGCGGGTGAACTGCGCAATCTAGGGCAAGTTTTGGCCGGTTGCCAACCGCTATTGTTGGAATTGCCGCATTCGGATATGTTCGCTCTTCCCCGCGTGGACGCGGCGGCTAAACGGAAACGTCAAAAAATGGCCGGATTTAAGACCCATATTACCGTCAGCAGCCTGATGGGCGTCGGGTACGGCGGGGCGGCGCTGCTGATCTGCGACGTCCCTTGGCCGACCTGCCTTTTGGCGGGCGGACTGTGCGGCGTCGCCGGCATGTTGCCCGACATCGACAGCGATTCCGGCACACCGCTGCGCGAGAGCATGGCGTTTGCCGCGGCCATCGTGCCCATGATGCTGCTCCACCGCTTCCAGCAATGGGGACTGTCGAACGAAATGATGATCCTGGCCGGCGCGGGCGTGTACCTGCTGATCCGGTTCGGCGGGGCCGCCATGCTGCGGCGATATACCGTGCATCGAGGCATGTTCCACAGTCTGCCGGCCGCTCTGGTATTCGGCGAGATCGCGTTCCTGCTGGCCTCGGGCGACGAACTGTTGAGGGCGTACAAGGCAGGCGGGGTGGTGCTCGGATATGTAACTCACCTGATGCTGGACGAACTGTACAGCATCGAGTGGTATTACGGCCGACTGCGGCTGAAAAAATCCTTCGGCACCGCAATGAAACTGTTCGGACACGGATGGTGGTCGAACATATCCGTGTACGCGAAGCTGGCTGTTTTTGCGGCGGTCATTCTTTGGGAGCCGCAATTGCCGCGGCCGCCGTCGCAGATCGCCGATCCCGCGTCGATCCAACAGACCGCCGAACGGCTGATCGATCAAATCTTGCGCCGCTGAGTGCAAGTCCCCTCTCCCTTCGGGAGAGGGTTAGGGTGAGGGCTGTAGTGCAAGTCCCCTCTCCCTTCGGGAGAGGGTTAGGGTGAGGGCTGTTCGGCAAAAAACCTGATATTTACAGCACCGCAAGCGGGAGACAACATTCTCTTCCCTCTTCCCTCTCCCCTCTCCCCTCTCCCCTCTTCCCTCTCCACTCTCCACTATCCACTATCCACTATCCACTATCAAAGTCACCGGGCCGTCGTTTACCAGTTCGACCTCCATGTGCTGTTGGAACCGTCCGGTGGCGACGGGAACGCCTTGTTCGGCCGCCGCGTGGATGAAGACGTTGTAAAGCTCTTCCGCCAGGTCCGGCGGCGCGGCGGCGGTGAAGGCCGGCCGACGCCCCTTGCGGCAGTCGCCCAGCAGAGTAAACTGGCTGACCACCAGCATGGCTCCGCCCTGGTCGGCCAGCGAGAGGTTCATCTTCCCCTCCGCGTCCTCAAAAATCCGTAAGCCCGCGATTTTGTTCGCCAACCATCTGGCGTCGGCCTCGGTGTCGCCCTCGGCCACGCCCAGCAGGACCAACATGCCCGGGCCGATGCTCCCGCAAACTTCGCCGGCCACCGTGACCGCCGCGCGACTGACTCGTTGAACGCAGGCTCGCATGGAAATCAGAGGTCAGAGGTCAGAGGTCAGAGGTCAGGGGAGTAAGCCGCTTGCGGTTTTGCAAAGTTCGCCCGCGTTATTACCACTTTACAGAATTCCGCCGTTCCGCACAATCGCCCGTTGGCTTGGCGGTCGAGGTTGCGTACAATTCATCTGCGTGGGACAGGTTGTTAACCTGTCTTGGCAGATACGTGGGACAGGTTGTTAACCTGTCTTGGCAGATACGTGGGACAGGTTGACAACCTGTCCTACATAGCGGCAAAACACCTATGCAAAGCAACAAACCACTGATTGCCGTGACGATGGGCGATCCGGCCGGCGTAGGGCCGGAGATAATCGTCGGCGCCTGGTCGGAGACCGTGGTTCACGACTGGTGCCGGCCGGTGGTGGTGGGCCATCCGGGCATCATGCGTCGGGCGGTGGCCCTCTGGGGGACGGGGTTGAAGGTCGTCGAGGTCGAGTCGCCCGAGTCGGCCCGGCCGTCGCCCGACGAGATTCCGTGCGTTCCCTGCGGCGCCGCCGAGGCGCTCGACGTGCGTCCCGGTCAACTCGACGCCCGAGCCGGTCAGGCGGCCTACGACGCCGTGATGACCGCGACCCGACTGGCCCTGGACGGAAAGGTCGACGCCATCACGACCGCGCCGCTGCAAAAAGAGGCGCTGCACCGCGCCGGACACGAATATCCCGGCCACACGGAACTGCTGGCTCACGTCTGCGGCATCGACGACTACGCGATGATGCTCTACCTCGGGCCAGGCGAAGACCTCCTGCCGCCGGCCGGGCTGGCCGTGGTCCACGTCACTCTGCACACGGCGCTGCGGAACGTGTTCGGCCAATTGACCGAAGAGGCGATATTGGCCAAGGCCCGATTGGCCGACCAGTTCATGTCGCGGCTGATGCGGCCGGCGAAAAAGGGGTCAGGTCCAATTTGTGCCGAGCACCCGAAGGGCCGTTCCGGCAAATTGGACCTGACCCCTTTTTCGTCTTCGCCATCGCGGCCGCGGATCGGCGTCTGTGCGTTGAATCCTCATGCCGGCGAAGGCGGGCTGTTCGGCGACGAGGAAATATCGATCATCCGGCCCGCCGTCCAGCGCGGGCAGGCCGAGGGGCTACGGCTGGAAGGTCCGCTGCCGGTCGATACGCTCATGGTCCATGCCCGCGGCGGAAAATTCGACGCCGTGGTGGCCATGTATCACGACCAGGGGCACATCGCCTTGAAGTTGCTGGGGATGCATCGGGCGGTGAACGTAACGCTCGGGCTGCCGATCATCCGCACCAGCGTCGCCCACGGCACGGCGTTCGACATCGCCTGGCAACGCCGGGCCGAGACCGGCAGTATGATCGAGGCATTGCGGGTGGCCGCGTTGCTGGCGACGGGGAAGGAATGATGAATTATGAATGATGAATGGCCTTGTTGACTAATTCCACTCGAACTCGGGGAGTCCGAGGCGAGTGAATTTGTTGAGGATTTTACTTCGTAGCCGCGTTTCAGTTTGTTGGTTTGGAATTGCACGGTTTTTCA
>JAUWNG010000184.1 GCA_030612765.1 Planctomycetota bacterium | reverse complement strand
AATGTTGTTTTGGCGACCATCTGAAAAACCGTGCAATTCCAAACCAACAAACTGAAACGCGGCTACGAAGTAAAATCCTCAACAAATTCACTCGCCTCGGACTCCCCGAGTTCGAGTGGAATTAGTCAACAAGGCCATTTGGTACAGCGAATCCGAGGGCGTCGCATATCAACGTGGTGGCTACTGGTAATGCCCTAACAATGCGTTTCAATCTACGAAATTACTTTCGCCACGGCCGCTTTCCAGCGGGCAAGCTCGTCGGTCGCGGCGCGGTCGATGCGGCCGACCGATTGCGAAACGTTCACCTCGTGGCCCATGCTCAACGCCTCGGAGAGCCAGGCGTTGCGGACCGTGGTGTGTTTGCGCAACAACCAGGCGACGGCCTGTTTGCGTGGATCGGTCTTCCGCAGCAGCGGCAATTGGTCCGGCGCGAGTCCGACCGCCTTCAGACCCGCCGCCAAAAGTTCTTCGGCCGAATGTTGATGGTATTCGCGCACCCCGGGTCCGACGTAGGAGCCGGCCCGGTGTCCTTCGAGCACGCCTTTGAGTAGCATCTCGACCCGCTTGCGAAAGGCATCGCCGCCGAGCCGCCAGCCGCGTCGGATCGCCTTCCACTGCCGCTGCAACTCGACGCCCTCGGCGCCGGCAAGTCGTCGGGCCTGATCGACGACTTGCGACCCGTAAGATTCCCGGCCGGCCGGCGAGTCGGACAAATCGAGCGCGGCCAACACCCGATCGACGCACAACCAGTCCGGCCGCCGCGAACGGGGACCGAGATAAGCCGGCAGGCTGCTCCAGCGGAATCGCTCCATCCCGCGCCGCTCGGCGGGAGCCAGTCCCGCGCGGACCGGATTCAGGTGGATGTACGTGCTGACCAGCGGGAAGAAATCGTCTTCGTCCGGGTCGATCAACAACGACTTGTATCGGCCTTGGAACAGGTGGCCGTGCAATTTGTGGCGGCGGTTGTAGCGGATGGTGTAGGTCCCCTGGAGCCACCTCATGCCGTCGACGAGGTTCGCCCGCGGCGTCTCGAGCAGGATGTGGTAATGGTTCGGCATCAACACGTAGGCGTGGACCAGCCAACCGGTTTTGACACAGGCGTCGGCCAGCACGTCGAGGAGCCGTTGCCGGTCGGCGTCGTCGCGAAAGATGGCCTCGCCGTGGTCGCCGCGAGAGGTTAGGTGATACACGGCCCCGTCGAATTGCAAGCGCGGGAGTCTCGGCATGACCTGAAGGTAGCCGAACGACGCGCTGCGTCAAGGGGGCGAAGGGACAGTCCTAAACAGTTTGTGTTGCGGAAAGTAGGGTGGGTCAAGCGAAGCGCAGCCCCACCACAATTTTTTCCGCTGTTGGTGGGACTGCGCTTCGCTTGTCCCACCCTACGCAGACTAGAGCAATGCCCTCACCCCCGGCCCCTCTCCCAAAGGGAGAGGGGAGACTTGTTGTAAGGCGTCGTCCGTCAACTTCTCGATGCCGGGGGCCACGTTGTCTTTCTTGAAATCATCGGGACTGGGTACGCAGAACAAGATGGCGAAAGCGATCGCCCCGCCGAGGGTGATCGCCAGCGGGACGGACCAAATCTTGGTCCATTGGAACTTCTCGCCCACCGAGTTCCGCTGCATGACATAGCCGGCCAGTTGCGTACCGAGGAACAGCCCGATGCCGCTGGTGGCGATGAAGATCAGCGATTGGGCCGAGGCCCCGATCGACTCCGGCGCCATTTCGCCGACGAATATTTGCCCGCCGATCATGAAAAATGCATAAGCCAGCCCGTGAAACGCCTGGACCAGCATTACCCACAAGGCGCGTTTGCTCACCACGTAGGTTATGTAAAGAAAAGTCCAACACAGGGCGCCGATAACGAATGTCCACTTGTACCCTTCATACGCTCCGTATCCCAGGTCTTTGGGCAAACCGATCAGCCAACCAAGCAGCACGATAGTCGCGACGGCTTGAACGGCCTGGGCCAAGGCCATCACGGCGGAGACGTTTTTGCCTTTAACGCCCATGTCCTGCAAGAACCTGCCCGAGCCGAGGAAGTAAAACTGCATCATGCCGGAGACAACCAACTGCACGAGAATGAAGGTCAGGTAGCTGCCGTTCTTCAACATGGCCAGCGCTTCAAATAGGGGATTGCCCGTTGCGGCCGGCTTCAGCGGCACCTGGAAGAAACAGACGACGACCATCACCAGCGAGAGGACTCCGGCCAGCACCAGACTGTCCGGTCCGTCGCCGCCGGTTTTGCGGACTTGACGGATACCGGTCAACAGATATCCAGCCAAGGCCCAGGCCACAGGCGCCCAGAAAAACACCAAAGTCTGGACCTTGACCTCCCAGACCATAGGTGCCCAGAGGAATATCCACGTGGCTTCAGAGGGGATTTGACTAAAGACCATTTTATTGACCAGCGGCAACGTACCCGTATAGAAGATCGAGTAGATAAACATGACCGAGAACATACCCCAGAACTTCGTCTGTCGCGCGGCCACGAACAGCAGAATCGCCCCGATGGCGTGCGAAACCAGGATGATCCACTCGGCGTTGAAGCAACTATCGGCCAGATAGCCCGAGACCAGCGGCGCGAAGATGCAGGCCAGCGGCAGTGTGGCGTATATCCAGCCGGTCTGTTTTCCGGTCATTTTCAGCGGACCAAGCAGCCGGATGGCCAGCACGGACATCCACGCTCCCCAAATGGCGAACTCCAGCCCCATCAACGCGCTCAGCCGCAGATAAAGATCCCAATTCATGGGCGTCTCCCGAAAAAGGTAGAGGTAAACCACCGCCGCTGGAATGTAATCGCGGAACGCGGATGATTGTAACCGGCCGGGCGAGAAATGCAATCGGTGGGTGGCATGGGTTGGAAGTAGGACGGATTTCCTAATCCGTCCCAAAAAGCTGGACGGATTAGAAAATCCGTCCTACAAGCACTACTTCAACACCGGGCAGGAATCGAACCACTCGCGCCTCTGGCGGCACATCCATTCCACCGCGTTCGGCGGTCCCCAGCCGCCGGCCTCGTACAACTCCAACGGCGGTCCGTCGGGTCGCTCCCAACCGCGCTGGATCGGGTCGATGATCGACCAGGCAAGCTCCACCTCGTCGGCGCGAGAAAACAGACTGGCGTCCCCATGCATCACGTCCAACAGTAGCCGCTGGTAGGCCTCGGGCATCCGGCCGGCGAACTCTTCGCGGAACGTGAAGTGCAGATCGGTCATGCGGAACTTCATGTCGGCGTCCGGCACCTTCGTCTGGAATTGCAATTGGATGCCCTCGGCCGGCTGCAACTGAATCACCAAACGGTTGGCCTCGAAGGCGGAACGCGGACCCGCGTCGAACATCATGTGCGGCGCGGGCCGAAACTGAATGACGATTTGGGTGGTGCGGCACGACATCGCCTTGCCGCTGCGGAGCAGGAACGGAACGCCCTGCCAACGCCAGTTCTCGATGTGCAGCTTGATCGCGCCGAAGGTGGCCGTCTCGCTGTCCTCCGGCGCCCCAGGCTCGTCGCGGTACTTGCGGTATTGGCCGCGGATGGTGTCGGTATGGACCTCCCCTGGCTCCATTACGCGGACCGAGCGGAGCACCTTCACCTTTTCGTCCCGCACAGAGTCGGCGTCGAACCGCGCCGGAGCCTCCATCGCCGTGAAGGTCATCAGTTGCAGCAGGTGGTTTTGGAACATGTCGCGCAGCACGCCCGCCGATTCGTAGTACGCCGCGCGATGGCCCACCAGCAAGTCCTCGGCCGCCGTGATCTGCACGTGGTCGATGTAGTTGCGGTTCCAGATCGGCTCGAAAATACTGTTGGCGAACCGCAGCACCAGCACGTTCTGCACGGTCTCCTTGCCCAGGTAATGGTCGATGCGATATATCTGACGCTCGTCGAACACCTCGTGGACGTGCCGGTTCAACTTGCGTGCGGAATCGAGGTCCGTGCCGAAGGGTTTTTCGATTACCACTCGTCGCGGTCCGCGTTCCTCGTCGGCCAATCCCGCCGCGCCAAGCCGCGCGATAACCGTCTCGTAAAGCGGCGGGGCCACGGCGAGGTGATACACCCGCGTGGTCTCTTGGCCGCCCTCGATTTGATCGAGAAAATCTCGCAACGCCGCATAATCCTCGGCCGCTTCGGCGTTGCCCGGCCGGTAGAAGATCGAGGGGGCGAACCGTTGCCACGTCTCGGCGTCGAAATCTTTGCCGACGAATCGGGCGGTCGATTCGGCGAGTTTCTCCCGCCAGGCGTCGTGGCTGAACTTCGTCCGCGAGAAGCCGACCACGCGGGTATCTTCCGGCAACCGCTTCTTGCGGAACAGTTCGTACAGCGCCGGCACGAGTTTCCGGCTGGTCAGATCGCCCGAGGCGCCAAAGATTATGATGGTATGGGCCATGCTCATCTCCCGCGCGTCGATGCTGAAAAATGGCGTTTCGCAATTATACCACGCGGGCCAGTGTACACACCCCCTTTCCTTTGCTAGAATGATGACATTCGTCGTTTCAGTAGGAGTTTAGCCATGCCTAGTGGGCGACACGTTAAAGTAGCTAAGTTCGAGATTCTCAAGCCGGCCGGCGGCATGAAGTGGAAGGAGTTCGCCGATCTGCTCCGCAGGGTTCGTTATCGCGTCTTTCGATTGGCGAATTTGTGCGTCAGTGAAAAGTACCTCCAATTCCATCAATGGCGAACGGGCCAGATCGACGCACTGCCCAAGCTGACCGTTGGAAAGCTGAACAAGCGGTTACGAGATTTTCTCATCGAGGAAAGCGAGACGAGCGAGAGTTTGGATCGCTTCAGCAAAAGCGGCGCTTTGACGTCCTATATTGTTGATGCCTTGTCGCGATACAAGATCGGTGCGTTGACCAGTCAGAGCAAGTGGCGAGAGGTCATCCGAGGAAAAACGGCCTTGCCCACCTTTCGCGGTGATATGGCGATTCCCATTCGTTGCGACAAGAAAGCGGCTCGTCGGTTGGAGCGGATGCCCAATGGCGATGTAGAATTGGATTTGATGGTTTGCGTTCGACCGTATCCGCGCCTTGTGTTGAAGACGGGGAAAATCTCCGGCAGCATGTTGGCCACGTTGAATTGCTTGCTCGACAATCCCGAGCAATCGCTGGAAGGCTACCGACAGCGGTGTTTCGAGGTTCGTCAGGATCGTAACGACACCAAGCAATGGTGGCTGCACGTCACCTACGATTTTCCCGCCGTGGAGACAGAACTGAACAAAGAGATCGTCGTGGGCGTCGATGTGGGCTGGTCCTGCCCGCTCTACGTTGCCCTGAACAATGGCGAGGCGCGGCTCGGGTGGCGGCATTTCGAGCCATTGGCCCGGCGGGTCAAGTTACTGCAAACTCAGACGCTGGCACGGCGACGATCCATGCAGCGCGGAGGCAAGAACGATTTGGCCGGTGGCACCGCCCGCAGCGGACACGGCCGGCGGCGGCGTCTGCAATCCACAGAAATCCTGGCCGGGCGAATCAACCACGCCTACGATACGCTGAATCATCAATTCGCCAAATCCGTCGTTGAGTTTGCCCAAAACCACGGGGCGGGCATTATCCAAATGGAAAACCTCGAGGGCCTCAAAAAAACATTGCAAGGAACATTTTTGGGCCAACGCTGGCGGTATTTTCAGCTACAAAATTTCATTAAGCAGAAGGCCGATGAGGCTGGCATCGAGTGCCGAAAAGTCGATCCCCGTTACACGAGCCGGCGCTGCTCAAAATGCGGATACATTCACGAAGTTTTCGACCGACAGTTCCGCGACACCCACCGGGAGAGCGGAAAAACGACCCAATTCAAATGCCCGAAGTGCGAATATGAAGCCGATCCCGACTACAACGCCGCGAAAAACTTGGCTACGCTTGACATTGTAGAGCGGATTAAGCGACAATGCCGTGAGCAGGGCATCGCCATGCGAGACGACGAAGCTGCGGCGGAAGTTCTTTGACAATTTGCAGTGAGGTTGCCAATAAAAGGACCGCTAGCCCATGTGGCGATCGACGGTCCGGCGACTGAAGGCCAACCTGATTGGCCTAAAGGTTGAGAAGTGTGCGAATAAGCGGCAAAAATGCCCTTTGCACCCGCTCACCAAACGCTTTTTCTCGCTTTCTTCGGGGTGATAACAACGCAATTACCGACCAGCAAAAGAGTTGCAACCGACTAGGTGCGCAGCACCGTGATTGAGAGGGCGTATTCAGGAATGACCTGCAATGCTTCTTCAATAGTCAGGTGCGCAGCACCGTGATTGAGAGGGCGTATTCAGGACAACGGCCACTGGCTCGTCGTAATTCTGGGGTGCGCAGCACCGTGATTGAGAGGGCGTATTCAGGACAACATGTAGTAGTCAGCCACAGAGATACGGTGCGCAGCACCGTAATTGAGAGGGCGTATTCAGGTCACAATCGAATTGACGGAACTGTGCGATGGTGCGCAGCACCGTGATTGAGAGGGCGTATTCAGGGGGG
>JAUWNG010000015.1 GCA_030612765.1 Planctomycetota bacterium | reverse complement strand
TATTAAGTTTCAGGTTTACAATGTTCCATAAAGCCCCCGCGACTGGGGTGGGGGGGGGTGAAAATCCCGCTATTCCCCCCCGCGACCGCTGTCGCGGGGCGTTTTCATATGTTGCATTGGATTTTTGACGCTCAATAAACGACAAGTCTATTTCCCCATCGCATCCCATTTTTCCTCGGCGGCGCTGCGACGGAAGTAGCGAGGGACCAGCTTCCAGAGGTCGTCGCGGCGGCCGGCTGAATAATACTGGGCGGCCAAACGGCCCACGGCCGACGCCCGCGGAGGCCAATAACGTCGGTCCATCGCTTTGATGCCCGACGGCAGCCGGTCGGCCAGCCGGATCAACGCAGGCCCCGAGACCACGGTTTCCGGCGTAAGCCGAGACAGCCACTGATCCGCGGGCAGAAGTTCCTGCGGTCCCAGCGATTCAACACGATCCGGCGAGTGCATTGCAAACGGTTGAGCAACCACGTCGCCGCGCTGTACGTCGATGGCCACATGTAGGACAGGTTGGCAACCTGTCCCACACGGTTGACCGACATCGCCAGCGAGATCGGCAGCGCCGCCCAGCGCGACGGCCTCGAGTGTATTGATTCCCAGCACATTCGCGTCCACGGCGTAGGCGAACACTTTGGCGGCAGTCAGTCCAATGCGAAGCCCCGTAAAAGACCCCGGTCCGATGGATACCCCCACCAATTGAACGTCTTTTGGACTCCAATCGACCCGTGCGAGCAGGGCCTGCATGGCCGGGGCCAACGATCGGGCACTCCGCTGGTTCTGGTCTAACATCAACTCCGCCAGTAAGTTATAATCGTCCAGCGCGGCCACGCTGCCGGTCTTGTCGGTGGTTTCCAGGGCTAGAATCCTCATCGTGCGATCGCCTCCGTGTCAAAGTTTGGCGGATTCGCATGGCTTCGGCAAGAGGCATCTCGACTTGACCGTCCCAAGATGCGACAATAAAATGTTTCCTGAGAATCAGCTTTGTGCCACATTTTGAGACAGCATCAAAGGAATTTCCTCTCTAAATACCCCCACCCCCCCTCGCGGGCGCAGGCGCCTGAAAGCGTAAGAGTGTGAAACGAGCACTTATCAGCGATATTCATAGCAACTTCGAGAGCCTCGAAGCGGTGTTGGCCGATATTCGGGACCAGAGTATCACCGAGGTCTATTGCCTGGGCGATCTGGTCGGCTACGGCCCCAGTCCCCGCGAAGTGATCGACGAAATAATGAAGTGCCCCGTCTGCCTGCTGGGCAATCACGACCAGGGAGCGCTGTTCGATCCCGAGGGGTTCAATTCCGGCGCGGAGCGGGCGATTTTTTGGACCCGCAACCAACTGGAAAACGGCCCCGGCACGCCCGCCGTTCGACAGCGGCGATGGGATTTTCTCGGCGAACTGCCGCGCAATTGCATCGAGGAAAACATGCTCTTCGTCCACGGCTCCGCGCGGAACCCGTTGAACGAATACGTCTTCCCCGAGGACATCTACAACAAGCGGAAGCTGGAGAAAATCTTCGCGCTGATTCCGCAGTACGCCTTCCAGGGACACACCCACGTGCCAGGGGTGTTTACCGAGAGTTTCAATTTTTTTAGTCCCGAGGAACTCAACGGCGAGTATCGTCTTGGCCGCGAGAAGGCGATGATCAACGTCGGTTCGGTTGGGCAACCCCGCGACGGCAACCCTCGCGCGTGTTACGTCGTTCTGGAGGACGACGTGGTGCGGTTCCGTCGCGTCGAGTACCCGTTGGATCGGACGATATCGAGAATCCACGAGATTTCCGAACTAGACAATTTCCTTGGCGACCGGCTCCGCGACGGGCGATAATTGACAAGCACGATATCGAGAGGATGCCGCTTGTTTAGCCCCGGCGTCCACGCCGGGACCGAACAGCCATTTTTACCGCTGCAATGGAACCCGGCGTGGACGCCGGGGCTAAATAAGTATTTTCCGGAAGGTATAAGCGGATGGAGCGTCGTTTCGTACTGTTTCTCGTCCTGTCGTTTGTGATTCTGCTCGGCTATTCCGCGCTGATGCAATGGCTCAATCCGCCCCAGCCGCGGCAACAGGCCGCCGCCCGCAAGGAACACGATCAGCCCCCGGCCAAAGAGCCGAACGCGGAAAAACCGCTCGATCGACCGGTCGAAGAACCGCGGGACAAACCCGCCCCGGCTATCAAGGCGGCGATCGAGCCGGAGCCGGAGCAGCCCGAGAAATGGGTCACGCTCGGCTCGGCAGACCACAAGGATCCGTTCCGGATGTTGGTCACACTGACCACCAAGGGCGCTGCCTTGGCGCGGATCGAACTGAACGATCCGCGTTACTGCGACATCGACGATCGCTACGGATACCTTGGCCATTTGGCCTCGACCTCCGACCACGAGGGTAACGGTTGTCTGGTGCGGTTTGTCGGTCGCGGCACTCCCGCGGCCCGTGCCGGCCTGGAGCCGGGCGACGTACTGAAGGCCATCGACGAGAGTCCGGTTTCCGGCCCGAAATCGTTGGAGGCGGTCCTCCGTGGCACCCGCCCCGGTCAGCAAGTGAAATTGTCGATTGTCCGCGACGGCAATCCGGACACGCTGACTGCAATTCTTCGCCGTTGCCCGCTGGACGTGGTCAGGCCCGAGGGGGACGACCCGCTCTCCATGCTGTTGACCCTGCAACGGTTCGACGATCGGCGGATCGACCGTCAAGAGAATAAAGAAGAGAAAGAAGACGCAAAGGCGGCGGACAATAACGGCAAGAAGGATGCGCTTCAGCCCCGACACGAGGCCGTCTCCCGTGAATTGAATGGACTGAAGCTGCGGACCGCGAACTGGAGGCTCGTCGAATCGGACCAGTTGCACGCCACGTTCAGCCGCAGATTGCCGGAGATGGGTTTGGAGATCACCAAGACCTATCGCCTGATCATGGTGCCCAAGCAGTCGATGGCGGACAAGAACTATCCGGCCTATCACCTGGAGTTCGAGGTGGAAATCCGCAACATCGGCGACCAGACCCACGAAGTGGCGTACCGGTTGGACGGCCCGAACGGGCTGCCGACCGAGGGCAAGTGGTACGCCTACAAGGTCAGCCGCAATTGGGGCGGCTCGGGGTTGCGCGATTTCATCATCTCGTTCGACGGCGGCGTGCCGGGAATGATCAACGCCACGGCCGTCGCCGACGGCGATCTGGACCCGCCTTGGCCCGACGAGTCGCTGAGTTTCATCGGCGTCGACGCCCAATACTTTTCCGCCGTGCTGATCCCTCAGCGCGAGAATCGGTCTGAAGTCTGGTTTGATGAACTCTCGGCGATCTGTGTCGGCAAGGTGGACCCGAAGCATAAGAACTGGGCAAACACCTCTTGCCGGCTGACGAGCGTGCTGACGACGCTCGATCCGAACGGCCCGCCGCTGCGGCACCAAATGAAACTCTTCGCCGGGCCGAAAAAACCGCCGCTGTTGGCGAACAAAGAGTACCGCCTGGGCGAGTTGGTCTATTACGGCTGGCCGATTTTCGCCGCGGTCGCCGTACCGCTGACCAAGCTGTTGCACTTTTTCTACGCCGTGACCTTCAACTATGGGCTGGCGGTCATCCTGCTGACCGTGCTGATCCGCGGCTGCATGTTCCCGCTGAGCCGCAAGCAGGTCATGGGCGCCCTGAAGATGCAGCAGTTGCAGCCGGAGATCAAGAAGATACAGGAGCAGCACAAGAAAAACCCCGAGGCCCGAACCAAGGCCCAGCAAGAGTTGTTCCGCAAGCACAACTACAACCCGCTGAGCGGATGCCTGCCGATCTTCATCCAGATGCCGATCTTCATCGGGCTGTACAGGGCGCTGATGGTCGACATCGAGCTGCGCGACGCGCCGTTGCTCTCCCACTCCATCCGCTGGTGCTCGAACCTGGCCGCTCCCGACATGCTTTTCGACTGGAGCGGATTCATGCCCGATTGGGTCAATAGCGGACAGGGCATCTTCGGTCTCGGCCCGTATTTCAACCTGTTGCCCATCTTGACGATCGTGCTGTTCATCGCGCAGCAGAAGATGTTTATGCCGCCGCCGACCGACGAGCAATCGGCCATGCAGCAGAAGATCATGCAGTACATGATGATTTTCATGGGCCTGCTGTTTTTCAAGGTGGCCAGTGGATTGTGTATCTACTTTATAGCGTCGAGTTTGTGGGGATTGGGTGAACGCCAATTCCTGCCGAAAGCGGCGCCGGTGGCCCCGGCCGCCGAAACCCGGGCGCAGGCGAAGGCTCACGAGCGCCAGGACGCTGAAAAGAAGAAGAAAAAGAAAAAATAGGGGAATTATGATTTATGATTGTCGCCTGCAGGCAAATCATAAATCATAAATCATAAATCTTCCATGTACCCCTTGGACGACACGATCGCCGCCGTCGCTTCGCCGCCGGGAGGCGCGGCCCGTGGGATCGTGCGAGTCGGCGGACCGGGGGCGTTCCAATGCGTCGGGCGGTTTTTCCAGGGCGACGACCGGCAGCCGCTCGCCGAACCGCCCCATCCCCGCGCGGCTACCGGAACGCTCCGTCTGCCCGACCTCGACTCGACGTTGCCCTGCGACGTATATCTGTGGCCGAACGCGCGGAGCTACACCGGCCAGCCGGTGGTCGAAATCCACACGATCGGTTCTCCGCCGTTGCTGCAACTCGTGCTGCGTTCGCTCACCGCGGCCGGCACCCGATTGGCCGGGCCGGGTGAGTTCACCATGCGGGCGTTTCTGGCCGGGCGGATCGATCTCAGTCAGGCCGAGGCCGTCTTGGGCGTGATCGACGCCGCCGATCCGCGCGAGCTAAACGTCGCCCTGCGGCAACTGGCCGGCGGACTGGCGCGGCCCCTGCACAAATTGCGAGAATCGCTGCTCGATCTGCTGTCGCACCTCGAGGCAGGCTTCGATTTCGCCGACGAAGATATCCCCTTCATCGCTCGCGACGAGTTGCTCTCGCGGCTGGCCGAGGCGGGGAAGCAAATCGCGGATACACTCGCACAAATGGCCTCTCGCGACGACTCGGCCGTCGCGGAAAGGGCCGTCCTCTTTGGACGTCCGAACACCGGCAAGAGCAGCCTCTTCAACGCCCTGGCTGCGGACCGCGCCGCGCTGGTCTGCGATCTGCCCGGCACCACGCGGGATTATCTGATCGCCGAACTCGACCTCGACGGGGTGAAGTGCCGATTGATCGACACGGCAGGAAGAGGGGAGAGGGATGGCCGCTTCAGCGGCCATTCAACGGTTTCGCAAGACCTTGATTCCGCGGCCCAATCCTTCGCCGCCGAACAATCCCGCGAAGCAGACATACAAGTGCTCTGCATCGACTCGACCCGCCCGCCGGACGAATGGGAAATCACTCGACTGCAAGACGCATCCGACCGGCGGCGGATCGTCGTGCTGACGAAATGCGACGTTCCCGGCAGTGTAGTTTTCGATTGCCCCGCCCTACGGACCAGCAGCGTAACCGGCGAGGGGATCGACCTGTTGCGTGGCGAATTGCGTCGGAAGGTTTTGGCCGCGCGAGCCGGTCGGTCCGAGGTGGTCGCCGAAACGGCCGTGCGGTGTCGCGACTCGCTCCGGCTTGCCGGTCTGAGCGTTGAGCGCGCTGGCCGGGTAGCCTCTTCAGAGCAAGACGAGCTGGCGGCGGCGGAAATCCGCATTGCCCTGGACGAGTTGGGCAAGGTTGTCGGCGCGGTCTACACCGACGACGTGCTGGACCGGATTTTCAGCCGATTCTGCATCGGGAAGTGACGCGGCAAAATATTTGCGAATTGACTTTCGGAAAACAAATATCGCAATAGCCGGGGGCTAACAGCCCCTGGAATGTTTTCAAAATTGGGGTCGAGTATCTTGTCCGTGCTCTGGTCAGCACTTTTCAACTCACTCAAGAGAAAAAGTAGAATGTCCCCTTAGTTCCTCGTTCAACGGGCGTCTTGTTTATCGGCACAGCCGCGGAGCGGCTTTCGTGGCCTGAGCACCAGGATGAGTTCGTCTGACATCTTGCGCGCTGCTCTGTTGGCTGTGTTTCCACCCAATGTACTGAATCGTGTCTTCACTGACTTTCGTGCAACTTCAAAGTAGGTGTTAGCCATTCCCTCAATTTCATCACCAGAGAGACCGTTGCTACATCTTTCCTTAGGAAACGTAAGCACAACCTTACATCTTCGATCGGCTAACGTGGCCAAAAGGTTGTTCATAGCTTCGCTTGACTTGCCTTTCCGACTATATGCAGAGTTGGGCCGTTCCAAAGCAGGTGGATATCTCCCAACCCCCTCTACGGCTCCACAATAGCCCCGGGCAATCGTTTCGAGCACGTGGTAGAACCGGCTATAATGTACGCCCGAGTACGGTGGGTCAAGGAATACAAGGTCGTTAGCGGAGAGTGTCTTCGCGGCTTCGTTAGCATCTGCCACGTGTGCTTGACCACGTTTTGTCGCATGTAACGGACATAACTCCTCAACTGCTTGCTGTGCATAAGTAAATGGATTGCGTTTCCATGCTTCACGGAGATACCGCCCTGCCGTCCGTGTTGCTTTGAAGGGCTGTGCCGTATGACCAGGAGACGCGGCGCACAAACTGGCAGCAATGATGGTTGACGCTAAACAAATATCTCTCCGTTCCTTCTTGTTTGGCAACGTCTTCAACATCGCGTCTAACGCAATCGCCTGTGTTGGACTGAAGTAATGACCGCCATATTTGCACCAGACTAGGGAGTCCACTGCTCCGATGTTAGAATCACACAATTCCTGCGACCGCTTGCGCCACGTCGCCGTGTTCGGTGCTTTCCTGTCCAGCTTGCTCGCATCATTCCATCCAGCCATCCGACGGCAAGCCTTTTTGGCTGGAACGATCCACTCATCAACAACAGTCCTTGGGTTTAGTGGTCCTGTTCGTTTAACAATTGCTCCTGCCAGTACGGCGGCATACTCCTGCAAATCGAAGGCGGCAACTGTCTTATTTAGCTCAGTCGCAGCGAACCACGAAACCGACGCCGCGCCACAGAAAAGGTCCACTATGCGATCTGCGGATAATGATTCCGACCTAAGCAATTTACCTAGCCCGTTCTGCAACATCACTCGTTTTGAACCCATGTACTTCAAGTGAACTGGCTCCTCAGGTTTGCCTGTTCCGTAAGTTGATAATCCATATAGTCTTGAGCCCACGTGGGTGTGCGATAGACAGACCAGAAACGGTTCTTGCCTCCCAGTATATTGTCGACCAGGTCCCGGTATCGAACCAACCGATGGTAAGCGATGATCTGCACGGTATCGATATCGGGGTATTTGTCGACATCCGGGATAGGCGGAACCGAGAACTCGATCCCAGATATCCGCTCGATTCGGTCCTTAACCTCCGTTTCGTCCAGAGGTCTGAATGTAGGGAAAGAGCCCAGATGATCAATGTAGTTTGCTCTCTCCCTGTGAGCTGCATCAGACAAAACATTCCCGACGCGAACGTTTTCCGTAAACAACTGATCTGAGATAAACAACTGATTTCGTTTCACGAGTCTCCAATAGGCTTTGTGCTCTCGATCGCCCCTCTTCTTTTTCATGTAGTCGCAGATATACTGGCCATTTTCAAAACGAAGCTTCACAATCTTCTTCACTGTGTATAGCTGAAAATAGCCCAGCAGGTGCGCCAGCGCTCGCACCGTGTAGTGACTAGAGTAGTAGCCGACTACAGATGCCCAAATATGGCTAGTGGAAGTGAGTGATATCGAGGTTAAGAAGCTATGCACGGCTCGCAACCACATATCGACCGAAGCCGTTGCAAACAACTTGGAGATAGACGGGCCTACATCTACGGTTGACGAACTCTCATCCTTACCCGGAACCCGCTTGGTCAGTTTAGATGATAATGTTCCCTCTTTCGGAAACGCACGCGCTGCAGCCGTTTGATTTAGGAGGCGGAACACTATCTCGACGTGTGTCTGGAGAGATGGATCAATCTTCATCGGGACTCCCTAACTTAGCTCTCACATCAGCACGGCACTTGCTCGCCATCTCTGAAAGTTTCTCATTGGAAATTCGAGTTGACAATGCTTTATCGGTCTCAACAACTGCCCAGAGACTGTCGCGAAAACGTGCAAGACCACCGCTGCCCAGGAATTCTTTGTTCCGGAACTCACCCTTAGCCAAGAACTTGTCATGTCTGATCAGTCTTGCTCGCGTCATAATCCCTCGAAGCCAAGTAGTCAGTTCTTTCGCAGCTTTATCGGACACCATCTGTATTCCTTTGTCACTTAAATTCAAAATACAGGCCGGTGTTAACGTCAGAAAAGAAACGATCGCTCTACCCTGATATACTACGTTTTCAGGATCAAGCGTTTCTGATTCGGCGACATCTTCTTTTCGCCCCGTGGCCTCAAGCCATGAATCCAGACACTGTGCTAGAAAGTCCGCTTGAGCTTCCAAGTTGTCTAGCCCTGCAGAGTGCAGATCACACAGCACATCTTCGATGGCCCCGTTAAGCGTTGAGAGCGTTACAACGTCTTTAACGCCATACTTGATACCCGGGATCTGCACCATCCCAACCAGGGGACCGACGTCGAGCATAAGCCGCCGTCCAAGGTCCTGTGCTCTTTCCTTGTCGTCAATTGGCGCACGGCCTCTCGCGGTTGGAAACAAGTCTGCCACAAGGGAACGATCAACCTTTTTCTGGTAGAAATTAACGTCGATGAAGATTTGTGCTTGATGCCGCGGTGGCTTTCCGGGATCGTCCAGGTCAAGAAAGACCTCGGCGGGAATTTCCCAAGTTATTTTCGGCTTGTCCTCACGTAGGATTTTTACCGCAAAATAGGCACCGTTGATTCGATGTTGGCCGTCAATGACAGAAAAGTTGAGATGCGAATCAGATTCGTCAAACCTTAGATTGGCGACTCCCTTACCTGACTTCGTAAGACTTGCACCATTTACGTGGAGTAAGACATTGGAAAACGTCGGAAATTCACTGCGCTGGTATTTCACTACTCGCGGCACTCTCGGTGGCCACTGTCGTCCAGGTTCGTCCGCTTTAATTTCATAAATCTCCTGAAAGTATTTGCACAGGAGGTCTGGAGCATCAATGATCTCCCGCTGTAGAAGATATGCCGAAATTTGTGCAACGCGTTTCCAGTCGAGCGACCTCTGAATAGCCCGAACTTTTTTGGCATTTCTATGCGGGACGTGAGGAGTGCCCGGCCACCACTCCATCAGTTTGAGCACGTCTAGAGCCGCGAGGCAATGCTTCCGTTCATGCAAATCGCCCTTGATGAACGGATTGGCCGGTACTATGACGGAGATTGTCTGAATCGAACCATTTTCCGAGGCCTTCGATCTTGTTGCTGTCATATTAGAACCTCTCCCTTCCTTACACACCGACTTATTGGGGCACGTACCCCCCCCATTCCTATTCGGCTGAGCCGAGCGAGAACATCTACCATAAATTTCTGTTCCGACCTCATTCTCACCTTCGGGGATTACGTTGACACAGTACAATGGCACTAGGATAAGGGATTTTGCGCAATAAGAAAGGCCGTCCTTGTCGATGAGAAGGTTGAATACAACCCCTTTTCTCGAAGGCAAGGAGGCCTGTCGTGGTAGGTATCGACTCCGGGGCGGAATTCCAACAGCAAAATGTGCCCGTTCTTCAGTTGGCCGCGTTGTCGGAATTGCTTGGCGACGACGAAATCGAGATGATTTGCCGCAAACTGGGGTATCGCTGGCGGGAACGTCGCCTGCCGCCCGACAAAGGACAAAGGAGGAGGACAAAGGGGACATTCTACTTTTTCTCTAAAATGGAGCCGCCCATCTCATTTTCGGGACCGTTAGCCCTCGGCTATTGGTTTTATACCGCTTCCCGGCACGTAATTGCAATCCGGGTCGGTCTGCATGAAGTTGCCCGTCAATGCGAAGGCTCGGGCACGGCTGCCGCCGCAAACGCGGCGATACTCACAGACGCCGCAACGTCCTTTCAGCCGGTCCACGTCGCGCAAGGCGACGAACGTCGGATGGTTTTGATAGACATCGACCACCGAGTCGGCCGGAAACCGTCCGCAGCCCAGCGGCAGGAACCCGGCGGGAAAAATCTCGCCCACGTGGCTGACGAACATCACTCCCTTGCCGTCGCCCACGCCCAACGGCGCCCGAGCGGGAGAGGAGCAGCCCGGCCCCGCCAACGGATCGCCGCCGCGCTGGAGCACGAAACGCCGATAGTGCGGGGCCTCGGTCGTCTTTACGCCGTAAGGCTGCCGTTGGGCATGATGCCAGAGCCGCTCGAAGACCATTTCGTATTGCTCGGGCGAGATCCGTTGCTCCTCGACCCCGCGCCCGACCGGCACCAGGAAAAAGACCGACCACATGGCGATCCCCTGCTCGGCCAGCAGTTCGGCCAAGGCGTCCACCTGATGAAAGTTGCGGCTGGTGATAGTCGTGTTGACCTGCACGGGCAATTGCAGCCGTCGGGCGCCGTCGAGCATTTCCAACGTGCGCTGAAAACTCCCTTCCCAACCGCGGAAGGCGTCGTGGACTTCCGGCTCCGCGCCGTCGAGGCTGATACCCAAGACCCGCACACCCGATTCTTTCGCCCGCTGGAACGCCTCGAACGTGGCCAGCGGCGTGGCCGAGGGGGTCAGAGCCACGTGCAATCCGGCCTCCGCCGCGTGACGGATTAGCACGAACAGATCGGCCCGTTTCAGCGGGTCGCCGCCGGTCAGCACCAGATTCGGCCGGCGCGGAAACGAGGCCACCTGGTCGATCAAAGCCGTCGCCCGGGCGGTGGAAAGCTCGTCCCTGTGCGGATCGGCCTGGGACGACGCCCGGCAGTGCTTGCACACCAGGTCGCAGGCCAACGTGACCTCATAGTAGAACATCAACGGGCTTACGCCGAAGTCTTGCGGGGTATAACTGGAATTGTGTTCGTTCACTTTTGCTTGTCGTCCTTGCCGTCACGGCCGCGGCGCTCGTTGGCCTCCATCTCCTCGACGGTTATTTTGCTCTGGCTTGAATGGCGGCGGACCTTCAACCGCTCGCCGGGCGAGGCGGGGACGATCCGCTTGACGATCACATCGTCGAACTCGATCGTGCCCGGCGTGAGGTATGCGTAGAGCATCACGCGGCCCCACTTGGGCGAGTATTTCGTGTGTTTCGGGGTGAAATCCTCGGTGTGCGTGTTCCAGGAGTTTTTTGGTCCCTTGAGGTTTTGCTGGCTGCGATAAACCTCGCGGCGGCGGCCCTCCTCGGGCAGGTAATCGTAACATTTCACGAAAACTTTCACGGCCGGGCCGTCCGTCCGCCATCGGCATTGGAAACGATACTTCGCGCCCTCCTCGACGGTAAAATAGTCGCTGTAGTACATCACGCCCGTGGTTTCGGCGACCTGCTTGTCGAGGACGAAGCGGATCACACGGTTGGTTGATTTGTCGTTCTCGGTGGTCCAACGCACCTCTCCGCCGAGCGGCTTGCGCTGCTGGCCGGCCGTATTGTCCCAGCCCTTGGGAACGCCGTCCACACCGCGTTGGAAATCGCCGACAACGAGGTTTTTTCCCTTCCGCCAGTTCTCCTCGGCTATCATATCGGGACTGTCCCCTTTTCCGCCCCAGGGCTTGCGGCCATGGAGGGCGTCGAGCATCCGTTTGACGTACACGTGGGGGACTTCGCTGACGGTTTTGGTGCGGACTTTTGTCTCGTAAATCACCTTCGTCCGCCGCTGGTCGGAGAAATCCACGCACTTGATCGTCAGGTCATAGACGTCGCCTTCCGCTCCCGGCGCCCGCTCGATGCTCCCCCAGATGCCGATCTGGGCGTCGAAATCCTCGCGGACGATTTTTCGCATCGCCGTGAGGTCCATCTCGGGCGACGGAGTGAGCTTATGGGCGGCGCAGTAGCCGCGAACCTCGTGCATCGACTCGGGGATAATGAACCCGCCGGTGCGCGAGAGCTTCGTCCAGATCATGTCGCCCAACATCCGGCCATAACGTCCGTCGTCGAACTTCGAGACGAAATCGAAGGGGATCGCCACCTTGCGGGCGTCGGCCGCGTGGACAGGAGAGAGCGACAAGATCAGAATGAGGAAAATGAAAATTGGAAAATGAAAATTGGAAATTGAAAATTGAATGAGTCCACACGAAATGGCTCGTTTTAGAATTTTCAATTTGCAATCCTTACTTACCATCCGAATCATCTCCGGTTCCGTCGTCGCCCTTCGACAACCGCTCGAAGTATCGCCGGTTCAGCTCCTCCCATCCGGCGGGCGAGGGATCGTGCATGCTTCCAAGCAACTCCTTGCGCACGTCGGCGGGGAGATTCGCCGAGGCGTCGCGCCGCGTCTGGAACTCGCCATCCAGGCGTTGCTTAACGTTGCCGAGCCCATCGAGTAAAACCCGTCTCTGCCGTAAGGCGTTTTTATAACGTCCGGCCTTCAGATCGCGCTCGACCTGGGCCATAATCTCGATCAGTTTCTTTAGATCGGTGCGGTGGAAGCCGGAGATTTTGAAGCGTAGGTCGATTCCCTCGGCCTTGTTTCGCAGTTCCGCCTGACGGCCGGCGAGCCGCTGGGCGTCTCGTGGTCCGGGCGAGCGTGGGACCGGCCCCTCCAATCCTTCGCCCCCCTTGCCGCTTTCCTTTCCGCCGCCGGTGGCCCCGCTGGCCGGCTGCCGGTCGTGGTCTTTGATTTGTCCGGCCACGTTCGGGTCGGGCGTAAGGCGGCTGGGCGTTTTGCGGCCCCCTTTGCCGACCGCCTCGTCGCCGACAAACTCTCCGCTCGATTTCCCCTGCCGACCTTCGCCGGCCCGGCCGCCGATCTCGCTGGTGTTGGGCAACCGGTTGCCGGTCACTCCCTTGGCGCTCATGTTCGAGATCGGGCCGTCCATCGCGTCCCAGCCCGCCCCCGCGTCGAGCGAATCGGCCGCACTGCTCGAAACGTCGTCCATCTCGTCGAAAAGGTCTTCCTCCTCTTCCATCAGTTCGCCGACGAGGTCTTCCAACTCGCCGGGCAATTCGGCCATCGGGGCCTCCTTGTCCGCGTCGGTGAGCGATTCCTCCTGACTCCACTTCTCGCGGTCGGGGCTGTCGGGCAGCCACTTCTCGAGATTCGTCTTCAATTCCTCGGCCATTTCATAGCCCAACTGTTCGAGCGGAACGGCGATATCGACCGTCTTTTTCAGCAACGCGTCCGCGGCCATTTTCAGTTCCGTCTGAATCTCGATCAGTTCCTTGGCCGTCGATGGATTGGCAAAATCCTGCTCGGGCAGTTTGCTTAGGTCCGATTGCAATTCCTGCATGAACCGAGAAAGATCGTCCTCGGCGGCGGCCAGTCCCTTGAGCAATTCCTCTTGCTCCTCGGTGAAATCGTCGACCGGCGTCTTGGCCAACTCCTTGCTGGCCTCGATCACCTTCTTCTGCTGTTCGAGGAACTTTTCGAGCTTCTCGCGCAGCTCGTCGAGTTTCCGCCGGGTGTCGTCGGGCAAATCGCCGCCGGGGCGTTTTTCCATCTCGGCCAGAAGATCGGCCTGCACGCGCCGGGCAACGTCCAGCAGTTTACGCAACACGTCGATGATCCGATCCTGCGCGGCCGTAAGTTTTTCCACAGCCGGGGGCGGCTGTGCTACATTTCTCTTCAGCATCTCATCGCAAATCGCCACCGCCTTGAGCATTTCGCCGAAGGCAAGTTCGCTCAGGACGCGCTTGATTGTCTGGAGTTCTTTGCGGGCGGCCGGGTTGATGGTTTTCGACAACTCGGTCGATGATTTCTGGATGTCGATCTGTTTGTTTCTGAGATCGTTGAGCATAAAGCCACGACCGTTGGCGGCGATCGTGCGGGCGCGGACCTGCTTCTCCAGTATCTTCATTAGCTCGCCGCGCAAACTATCGAGCCGTTCCAAAGCGGCCGACGCCTCGTCGTCCTTCGAGATGATCGTGATCTCGTGCCACGGGCCGACGGTCTCTTGCGGCTTCAGCTTCAGCCCCCAATCGTCGATCGCGAGTTTGTCCCAAGCCACCGCACGGATAAGGACCGTCTGGCCGGGTTTGATCTTCTCCGGGTTCAGCTTCAAGCCATATTGGCGGACGACCGAGGTCGAGGCGGCGGGGAAATCGGTCCATTGACGGACCACTTCGACCTGCCCGGTATCGTCGCTCTTGGATAGCTTAACAGCCCCTTGAAAAAGGGTGCCACTGCTGGCTTGCCCAGCAGTGCGGGGAGAAACACCCGGGAAAACACTGCTGGACAAGCCAGCAGTGGCACCCTCTTTCAACGAGCCATTAACCATCATCTGCAATTGCACCCGTCCGACGCCATGATCGTCGCCGGCGCGGATCGCAACCGGCAGCGTCGTCCCCGGCGCGGCGACGATCGAACGGCCCAGCCCGCGCAATTCGACCGTCGGCGGCCCGTCCACGCGAACCCGGATGCTGTTCACCCGCGGATTGGGATGCGAGTGGCTGGCGTCGTTCCACAGCCGCACGACGTACAAGCCGTCCTTCAACAACGGCATGGACGAAATCACCAGGCTGCCGTCCGGCTCGACGCGCCCGACGTAACGTTTGCCTTCGCGCTCGACGTATCCCTTGGCTACGAGGGTTGAGAGCCGCAATCGCAACTCGACCTCGGTAAACCGCGGGGCCTCGATATTCAAGTCTTTTAAAACGATCGTCTCATCCCTCCGCTCGAGGTAGGCTGGGTAATGGAACGTCGCCTCCGCGCTTTCGACGACCGGCTTTTGCCGCACGCCGATGGAATAAACCCTGGTTTGCGAATCGCCGATCTCCAGGCGATAAGTGAACGCCTCGATCGCGGAGGGGACCGTCAGCGTGTAGCGGCGGTGCGTCCGGTCGGCCGTCATCGGGAGCGGCGTTTCCGGCCGGTCTTTCTTCGCGATGAACAGCGTGGCTTTGTGCGGTCGGCCGTCGGGGTTGCGGATTTCGGCCGCGATCCGAACGCTTTCGCCGACCAGCACGTCCACGTCGCCCGGGGTGACGCCGACGATCTCGACCGAGCCGACCGAGGGGACGAACGTCCAGGGGGCAAACAATCGCGATGCCGCCGACCCCCAGTTGGGCAGCAACGCCCGGCAAAACAAGGCGACCACGACCAGCAGCGCGAGGACCGCCAACGACTCGGCCAGGTCTCGCGGCGTCTGTATGCAATGGATGAAGCGTTGCCGACGGGATTTCTTGGCCGCGGCGCGGTCGAAAGGCAGTCGGCCGATTTTCGCGGCCGCCCGATTGACGGCCGCCTCGCAAAACGCCAGATTCTGGTTGTCTCGACCTTCGCGGAGTTGGACTATGTTTATCAGGTCGCTGCCGAGGTCGGGAAACTCGGTCTCGACCCGGCGTGCCGTGGCCTCGATGCCGCGTTGACCCCGCAACAGCCGCCGTCCAACCACAATCATCAGCGCCAAGGAAGTCAGCAGCCACGCCGCGGAAAGTCCCAACAGCCACGGTGGCGTGAGCAGAATCAGGGCATCGGCCGCCATGAAGCAGACGAACATGCCGAAGGAGACGCACACCGCCAACGCGGTGGTCGAAAGCAGCGAAAACAGCCACCACTTTTGTCGTGCGGCGTCGAGACGGTCGATCACGTTTTCGGCTGCAGGGGACATGGGAGGGGATAGTGGGTAGTGGATAGAAGTCAATCGTTTAGCCCCGGCGTCCACGCCGGGAACAAACGGCTTTTCCCGTCACGCAGTGTTCCCGGCGTGGACGCCGGGGCTAAACGATTATTCTCCCGAAATCACGCAAGTTCATTTATGATTTTGTTAATGAGTCACCGCGTAAACCAACATGTTCGCCCCAAGTTGCAGGGCCGACCGTTCCTGCAACCCGTAACTGTACGCATGCGGGAACTGCTCCCAGCCGTTGCCCAGGTCAAACCGGCTGTAGACGACCGCCAGCCGGCCGTCGATCGAGATTCCTTCCAACTCGGGAGAATCGTGTAGGACAGGTTGCCAACCTGTCCCACGCTGTCCGAAATCCTCGCGTACCCGCGGCGTGTACTGCACCCGTCCGACGTCGAAAAGGCAATGATAGAGGGGATGGTCGGCGGGTATCCGTTCCAGCCTACTGCCGGGCAGCGCCTTGGCGATCTCGCGGCGCATGGCGGCGTCGAAGGCCAATCGTCCGCAGCAGGCGTCGGCCAGCAACATACCGCCCGCCTTCAAGTATCGCCCCAAAGAGGCGGCCTCCGCCTTGCTCCAGACGAAATCGTGATGTCCGGTGATGTAGAGCAAGGGGTACGTGGTCGCCTTTGGGTCGTTCAGGCGGACGTTGGCCCGCTTGAACTTCACCTCCAACGTCGAGTTGTCGCGGGCGAACTTCAGCAGGTTATGCACGGCCGACGGGTCCGTGTCCCAATCGCCCTCGTGGATCAATTGTGCGAAGACGAAATCGTCGCGGGTCGGCTCGGCGGCCTCGTGGTAGACCTTCGTGGTGCTTAGAAACCGCCCGAGTTGGAACGTGCCCAAGATATACGTAATCATGTTTGCGCCCAACTGCCGGGCCTGGTCGATCACCACGCGAGTGCCGCGCGGGTGCTCGTGCCCGTCCCAACCGCAAGTCAGATCGCGCGGCGAGAAGATCACGCCCGCGCGGCAGCCGAAGTCGATCCCCTCCAGGCACGGCGGCTCGACGAACGTCGAACCGTCCCCCTTCTTATACGTCAAGTCGCCGAGCTTGTAGAAAGACGAGAAGACCGGCTCCTCGGGCAGCATCTTTCTCAGCGGCCGGCCCGTGAAGATCAATTCCATCTCGCGGCGAAACGATTCGGCGAAATCGTTCCATCCGCAGCAGGCGTCGCCGAGGATCGTGCCGCCGTCGAGTACGTAGCGGGCCAGCTTGGCGCGGATCTCGTCGTCCAACTGGAACTTGTTGTGCCCGGCAAACAGCAGGGCCGGCAACTCGCGGGGATCGAACGAGAAATAGGCGAAATCGACCTCGACCGCCCGATAGTTGATCCCCAACTTTTGCGAAGTCCATCGCAACAGCGCATTCACGTCGGCCGGATCGGTCATCCAGTCTCGATACCGGACCCGTTTGCCGTTGCGGGTAGTCCAGCGGGTGGTGCCCAGCGCGGCCTTGCCCAGCAGCGCGGGCGGACTGGGCGGCCGCTTCTTTTCGCTGCGACGCAAGGGAGTGACCGGCAGCGGCAGCGGCGGGAACGATTCGCCGCCCGTGCGGCGATGCGGCTTCGCCCGCGGCGGCGGGCCGCAGTCGATCGGCCCGGAATCGCGCTGATCGGCCCAAGCGATGGACGGGATGGCGGCGCCGCCGACGGCCGATGCGAGTCCAATGCCTTCGATGAACTTCCGTCGCGAAAGCTCATGCGCGGGAGGTGTTTGGTGCGGCCTCATGACTGTTCCCCCTTATGCACGGCGGGCAAGCGGAACCCGCGACATGGCGAGAAAACTCACGATCGAACAGTCCGTTGAAAAAGGGTGCCACTGCTGGCTTGTCCAGCAGTGCGGGGAGAAACACCCGGAAAACACTGCTGGACAAGCCAGCAGTGGCACCCGAGTTCTCGGAAATCGACTTTTTCAACGGGCTGCTAAACTGTTCCACTATTCATTGTGTCGAAATATCGCCTCCCGGTCAACCCAACATCCATGAATATCGGGCATCCCGGCACCCTCCCGTGGCGGGTGGTTATCTTTGCTCCGACCATCGACCGATTCGAGAGGGCAAAATACAATGCAAGAGATGAGTGTTAAATACGCCGTTAATGTCACCCGTTTAGCAGCCGCCGGCACGGCGGCTTGCGGCACAATGAAGACCGCCGTGTCGGCGGCCGCTAAACGAACAAATCATCCGTTTTCAAGAGAAATGAAATAATCATCCATGATTCCAAAATGGAAGAACTCGTTCATCGCCGCGATCGTGACTCTGGCTTGCGGACTCTCCGCCGCCGAAGCCGACGAGCCGCCGGCGATCAACCCCTTCGGTCCCAAAACCACGCAGCGGAAAGACGCCATACCGGGCTGCATCGAATTGTCCGACGGCTCGGTCCATCCGGGCATGATCTATCTGACCCGCGACAAACGCCTGAAAATCTACGACAAACAACTCCAGCGGCAGCGAGAGATTCCGCTTCGGGCGGTCAAGCGGATCGACTGCAAGATCAAGCGGGAGTGGATGGAGAAGGAGTGGAAGTTCAAGGAAACGACCAGCGACGAGAAGATTTACACCGGCCGCAGCTATCCGGCACGGGAATATCTGCACACGATTACCTTGCACGACGGACGAACGATCGCCGGCCCGTTGTCGGCGTTGGTCTATCTCCAGCCGAAGCGGTATTCGCCCGACGGAGAACCGCCGGCCAAACGCTACTTGCTGAACAAGCGCGACAAGGGCATAATCGGCGAGGAGTTGAAATCGCTCGTTTACGTCAAACGGATCAAGCTCGACAAGGTAAAATAATCGTTTAACAGCCGCCGGCACGGCGGCTAAACAATTTCCCATGCAACTTTCTCTCGCCCAAGGATACAGCCTGACGACGATGCTGGCGGTCGCCGCCGCGGCGCTGCTGCTGGTGGGAGTGTTTTACTATCGGGCGTTCCACGCGCTGGAGTTCCGGCGGTGGCGGACGTTGTACCTGCTGCGGGCGGCGGCCATCCTGTTGGTCGTGACGCTGCTGTTTCAGCCCGTGCTGAGCTATCAGAAGGAACACGTCGAAAAGCCCGCGCTGATCTTTCTGCTGGACGCCTCGGCCTCGATGGACATTGCCGACGACCAGTCGGAGCTATCGCGCTTCGATCGGGCGCGCGGCAAGCTGGAACAATGGAGCGATTCGTTGAAACGCGATTTTCGCGTGCTGACGGTCGCCTTCGCGGATCGGGCGCTGCCGCTGGAAACTCGGGAAGAACTGGCGACCTTGATCCCAAACGGCCGGGCGACCTCGCTCTGCCGAGCACTTGCTACCGCCTCGAACCAACTCGCCCCGGCCGAAGTCGCCGCGCTGGTCATGCTTTCGGACGGCATCAACAACGCGGCCGGCAATCCGCCTGAATCGGCCGGCAAGCTGGGCCTGACGGTCCATTGCGTCGGCGTCGGCGCCGGACTGCGAAGCAACCGCTCGTATCGAGACGTGCAGGTGGTTGGGATCGATTGCCCGGAGCGCATGATGCTCGGCAACGTCGCCCGAGTTACCGGCTCGATCGACGCGGCGGGATTGAACGGCCGCGTGATTCAAGCGTTTCTCGACGAAGACGGCCGGCAGGTGGCCGGTGCCGAACTGACGCTCGACGAGGTGGAAGGATCGCAGCAAGTCGCGTTCGAGTTCACGCCCTCGGCCAAGGGCCGCCACTCATACACCGTCCGCGTCCCGCCGGTTTCCGAGGAGCGGATCACGGAGAACAACAGCCGCTCGGCCGTTTCCACCGTCCACGAGGCCGAGATCAGCGTGTTGTACGTCGAGGGCACTTTGCGTGCCGAGTACGGCGCGCTGGTCAATCGCTTTTTGGCCAAAGACCCCGACCTGGAGTTTTGCGCCCTGGTCCAAACCCGGCCAAACGTTTTCCTGCAACGGACGAACATGGGCGATATGCGGCTGGCGGCGATTCCCGCCGATAGGGAGACGATCGACAAGTTCGACGTGTTCATCCTCGGCGACATCGACGCCTCGTACATCCGCCCCGAGCAGCAGGAGATGATTCTCGATCGCATCCGCGCGGGGGCGGGGCTGGTGATGCTCGGCGGATATCACAGCCTCGGACCGGGTGGCTACGCCGGCACGCCGCTGGGCGATGCCCTGCCGGTGGAACCGGGCGACCGGCGGATCGGTCAGTTCACCGACCCGTTCTTGCCGGTGCTGACGCCCGAGGGCGTGCGTCACCCGATTTTCGCCAACATCGGCGTCTTCTTTCCCACACGCAGCGGCGGGCCGCAAACGCCGGGGTTATCGCCGCTTGTCGGTTGCACGCGGGTCGAGCGGGCGCGGGCGGGGGCCACCGTCCTGGCGACTCTGACGGCCGATCCAGGCTCGATGCCCGTGCTGGCTGTGCAGCCGCTGGGGCGCGGGCGGACCGCCGTTTTCACCGGCGATACTACCCGCAACTGGCAACAGGTAAGCCAATCGCTCGATCGTGAATCGCCCTTCCTGCGATTTTGGGGGCAGATGGTCCGCTGGCTGACCGGACGGGCGGAAGCGGTCGAGGCCGCCGCCGGGGTCGTCGCCGACACGGACAAGGCACACTATGAACCGAACCAGCCGGTGCAAATTTCCGCCGTCGTCCGCGACCAGCAAGGTCAAGGCGCCGGCAATGCTCGCGTAACGGCCGAAGTATACGGAGAACGGCTGGAATCGCCACAATCTTTTCCATCCGAGAAGAATGTTTCACTACTTCCCGTGCGACGTATAAAAGGACCGGGCGGACGTGCCGAACGGGTCCAGCTTTCGTCGGTTCCAGGCCCCGGAGGGCATTACCAAGGGACGTTCGAGCCGCGGTCGCCCGGACGATACCAGATCAGCGTCGAGGCACTGCTCGGCGATCTTACGCTCACCGCGGAAACTGTCCTCATCGAAGTCGGCCGCACCAATCTCGAATTCGAGAAGCTCGACTTGGACGAGAAGATGCTCATGGACGTCGCCGCCGCATCGGGCGGAAGGTACGTTCACATTTCCACCGCCGACCACTTCATCGAACAACTCGAACGCCGCCAACGGAAGAAGACCACTTACGTCGAGCGGCGTCTCTACTGGCCGCCGGGATTGTGGACGCTCCTGGTGGCGGCGCTGACGACCGAATGGATTTTGCGCAGAAGGTATCAACTCCGGTAGCGAGTTTCTTGAATGTTTAGCAGCCGTCGGCACGGCGGCCGCTAACAGTCCGTTGAAAAAGTCGGTTTTCGAGAGATCGGGTGCCACTGCTGGCTTGTCCAGCAGTGTTTTTCCGGGTGTTTCTCCCCGCACTGCTGGGCAAGCCAGCAGTGGCACCCATTTTCAACGGACTGCTAAACGGATACCACATCGACACCTTGGCGCAGCGCCCGCTTCGACGTACCATGACGCACATGGACTATATTCTCCCCATTATTATGCTGCTGCTCGGCGTTTTTCTCGGCGCCTTGGGCGTTTGGCTGTTGCTGAGGGCAAAGATCAACGCCGCTTATGATAACGGGCGTAGCGAGTCGGCTGCTGTTTCGGCCGCCTTGGCCGAAAAAGTGATCGGCCGCGAAGAGACAATCGAGAAACTTAGCGCCCGGCTGAAAGAAGAAGAGATCTCTTCCAGCGATCTGCAACGGCAAGTGCTCGCCCTAAGCACTCAAGTCGCCGGGTTGAAACGGGATCTGGTCGCCGAGCAGGAACAGGCCCAAGAGAAACTCGCCCTGTTGGACGACGCCAAGCGGAAATTGGCCGACGCATTCAAGGCCCTGGCCGCCGAGGCCCTCCGCAGCAGCAACACGTCGTTCCTGGAGCTTGCCAAAACACAGTTGGAAAAGTTTCAGGAATCGGCCAAGGGAGACCTCGCAAAACGTCAGACCGCCATCGACGAATTGGTCAAGCCGGTCAAGGAATCGCTCGGCAAGGTGGACGCCAAACTGGTCGAGATCGAAAAGAGCCGGATCGAGGCCTATAGCAGCTTGACCGAACAGGTCAAATCGTTGTGGGAAACTCAAAAGGAGTTGCGCGGCGAGACGGCGAACCTGGTCCGTGCGCTCCGTCGCCCGCAAGTCCGCGGCCGCTGGGGAGAAATCCAACTGCGGCGCGTCGTCGAGATGGCCGGGATGTTGGAGCATTGCGATTTCTTCGAGCAGCAGAGCATCGACACGGACAACGGCCGCCTGAGGCCCGATATGGTCATTCATCTGCCGGGACATAGGACAATCGCCGTCGACTCGAAGGTGCCGTTGGAGGCGTATCTGGAAGCGATCGAGGCCCCGGACGATGAAACTCGCGCCGCAAAGCTCCGGGAGCACGCCAGACAGGTGCGCAATCACATCTCGATCCTCGGCAAAAAGTCCTACGCCGAACAACTGGACGGGTCGCCCGACTTCGTGGTCTTGTTTCTGCCGGGCGAAGTCTTTTATCTGGCGGCGTTGGAACACGATCCCGGCCTGTTGGAGGCGGGGATCAAAGACAAGATACTGATTACCGCTCCCACTTCACTGATCGCCCTGTTGCGGGTTGCCGCATACGGATGGCGCGAGGAGCAGTTGGCCGAAAACGCCCAAAAAATCAGCGACTTGGGACAAGAACTCTACAAGCGGCTCTCTACGCTAAGCAAGCATTGGCGGTCGATCGGCGAATCGCTCGCCAGGAGCGTCGAACACTACAACAACGCCGTCGGCTCGCTGGAAAGGAGCGTGCTGCCGAGTGCCCGACGGTTCAAGGAACTCGGCGCGGGGGGCGCCGAGGCGGAAATCGTCGAACTACAGCCGCTCGACAACGTTCCCCGAATGCTCCAATCCCCGGAGCTTGTCGAACCAGACGAAGCCGACGAGCCGCGTGCGTCATTGCCGTCGGAATAGTGCGATTATCAGCTCGTTGAAAAAGTCGGAGGGGGAATTTGGGTGCCACTGCTGGCTTGTCCAGCAGTGTTTTTCCGGGAGTTTCTCCCATGCACTGCTGGACAAGCCAGCAGTGGCACCCTTTTTTACGGGCTGCTAGCGCAATTTTCCCGCCGGTGTTTCGGCACGGAGCTGGTCGATCATGTTTCGCGTGGCGGCCTCGACCGCCTCTTGCCAACGGGCCGCGCCGAATCGCTCGCAGTACGGCTTCGCGGCGTGGGCAAAAATGATCCCCCGCGAATTGTTCACCACGGCGCCGCGTCCCTGGGGATCGAAAGCGGCGGCCACGTCGCGGGCCGTGCCCCCCTGGCTGCCGAAGCCGGGTACGAGGAACGTGGTATGCGGCATTGCAGAGCGCAACTCGGCGAGTTGCTCGGGATACGTTGCCCCGACCACCGCCCCGACCGCGCCGTAATTGCACGTGCCGAGCGTCTCGACCGCCTGCCGTTCGACGTACTCGGCAACGTGCCGGTAGAGCGGCCTTCCGTCGGCGACGAGGTCTTGAAACATCTTGCCGCCGGGGTTCGAGGTCTTGACGAGCACGAAGACACCCGCCCCGCGCTCAACGGCCACGTCGATAAACGGTCGAAGGCTGTCGTCGCCCAGATAAGGGCTGACGGTTAGAGCGTCGGCCCCCCAAGCGCTTTGGCCGGCGGAGCCCAGTATTCCCCGCGCGTATGCGGCGGCGGTCGAGCCGATGTCGTTCCGCTTGCCGTCGAGGATGACCAGCAGCCCCTTGCTTTGGGCGTACTCGATCAGTTCGGCGAGGACCGTCATTCCGGCGGGGCCAAGCTGCTCGAAGAACGCCGCTTGCGGCTTCACAACCGGAATCAGCGGGGCCACCACGTCGATCACCCCTCGGCAGAACCGGCCGTAGGCCGCGGCCGTTTCCGCCGCCGTGGCGTCGGTTCCCTGGGGTAGCATCCCCTCGGGCAGGCTTTCCGCTCTCGGGTCCAGGCCCACGAGCACCGGGTTGCGGCAGCGTTTGACGGCGGCGTCGAGTCGGTCGGCGAAAGGCAACACGGTAACACTCCTTAAAAAAAGCCGCGACGGAAAGGTCGCGCCGTTCATCACGTTGGGGCGGCAGTTGTACTGCCACCCCAGCAAAGCGCCGCTTAATCGAAGTCCACGATCGGCCATTGTGGCGTATTTTTCCGGGCTTGACGAGCCCCTCGACAAGGCCCGAGAGGCATTGCGGCGTTCACCCCGATGTGCGATACTTACGTGTTAGATGACAGTTTATTTCGTTCGGGGCGTGGCGCAGTCTGGCTAGCGCGTCTGAATGGGGTTCAGAAGGTCGCAGGTTCGAATCCTGTCGCCCCGACTTCCGGAAGCCCGTCGCAATATCGTGTTGCGACGGGCTTCTGCCGTTATTTGCATCGATCGGAACATTACTTTATTGATTACCCGGCATACTACGCCGATAATAGGAACGTCCTTGACGATTCCACGGAGGGGTGACATACTGGCGAAATCCGGGCTGCAAGGGTAAATTTGAGGGTGTTGTGCGTTCATTCGACGTTACAGAGAAAGTACTTCTGTTATGAGCATGGAGTCCGGAACTTTGCGAAGGAAATCGTGGTTTGTGCTGGGCTTGGTTCTGTGTGCCATGTTGGCCACGGCAACCATGCCGCGTTATTCGGCGGCACAGGACAAGGAAGAGGCAAACGCCGCCGCGGAAGAACCGGGAAATGAGGACGCCAAGCCGGCCGACGCCGGCGATACAGCGGAACCCGATGGGCAGCAAATCGAGGGATTCTTGCACTGGGTCTTTCGCTGCTCGGGCTTCATCGGACTGGTGATTCTGCTGTTGTCGGTCTATTTCGTCTCCACCGTCACTCGGCTCTTTTGGGAGATGCGGATCGAGGTGGCCGCCCCGCCCGAGGTCGTGTTGCAGTGCGAAGGGCTTTTGGAACAACGAGACTTCAAGGGAATCTACGGGCTGGTCAGAGAAGACGATTCCTTCTTCAGCCGCTTGCTGACCACGGGCATCACCGAGTTGCCCAACGGTTTGGCCGAAGCCCGCGAAGCGATGGATCGGGTGGGCGAGGCGATCTCTGCCGAAATGGAAAAGAAAATCAGCATGTTGGCCGTGCTCGGCACGTTGGGGCCGATGATCGGGCTGTTGGGCACCTTGAAGGGGATGATCAAATGTTTCAGCGTGATTGCCCGAAGCGACGTGCAATTGAAGGCCAGCGAGGTGGCGGAGGGAATTTCCGAGGCGTTGTTGTTGACCTTCGAGGGGGTGGCGCTGTCGGTGCCGGCCATTTATTTCTTCGCCCTGTTCCGCAATCGCGTGATCTACATCGCCTCGTCGGTGACGCTGACCGCGGACCAGTTCCTGCGGCATTTTTCCCACGCCGGGCGGGCGAAGGCCTCCGTCGCCGCCCCGCCCGCGATGCCCACAAAATAGGTATCCGAAAACCGTGTGCCACTGCTTGCTCGCAAGCAGTGCTGCCACCAAAACGCCGCGAAACACTGCTTGCGAGCAAGCAGTGGCACACAGTACGAAGCAAACGGAGTCTACCTAAATGGCGGCACGATTTTCACAGGACCTCAAGGCCGAGCCGAATTTAACACCCATCCTGGACCTGGTGTTCCAGTTGATCACCTTCTTTTTGTTGGTCATCAACTTCAAGTCGGCCGAGATGGACCTGAGCCTGAAACTACCGGTGATCGGGTCGGCCAGGCCGGTGGAAACCCACGGCCAGCGCGGACTGTTGGTGTTGAACATCGACAACGCTGGCGATCTGAAGATTTACGGACGACCAATAAAAAACATCGAAGGCTACATCCGCAACGAAGCGCAGGCCAGCATGTTGCAGAACCGCATGACTCCGGCCGACCTCGAGGCGGGCGAGGAACTGCCGACCACAATCGTGATTCGGGCCGATCGGGCCACGCCCTTTCGGATGATTAACCGGGTGATTAGGGCCTGTCAGGACAACGGCTTTCGCAACTTTGCCCTCAAGGCGGTGAACAAAGAAACATAGCAGCCTGTTGAAAAAGGGCGCCACTGCTGGCTTGCCCAGCAGTGTGGGGAGAAACACCCGGGGCAACACTGCTGGACAAGCCAGCAGTGGCACCCAAACTCCCGAAATCCGACTTTTTCAACAGGCTGCTAACAACGTTTTTCACAAAGCCGCGACCGGTGGTCGCGCATTTTTAAGATGCGCAAGCGCAAGAGAAGAAAACGCCATCGCCAGTCGGAAGTGGAGCTCAACCTGGCGGCCATGCTCGACTTGGCCTTCCAGTTGTTGGCCTTCTTCATTTTGACGTTTCGCCCTGCGCCGATCGAGGGCCAGATTTCGCTGCGGCTCCCCCTACCCCAGGCCACGGCGGTCGTCGAGGACGGCCAGCAGGCAGGCGAAGACTACAACGACATCAACCCCATCCAGGGCCTGAATACGCTGACGATCAGCGTCATCGCCGATCCGACCACGGGCAACATCTCCAGCTTGGGCATAGGCGAATCGCAGGCGCCCAGCCTCGCCGCCTTGGACGGCAGGCTCAAGGAAGTGTTCGCCGACGCGGGCAACCCCTTCGATCAGGTCATCATCCAGGTCAGCGATTCCTGCCGATACGACGAGTTGATGAAGGTCATCGACGTTTGCACGCACCAAAGGTTGCCGGACGGCAGAAAGCTCTCGAAGTTGAGTTTCGTCGGTTTGCCCGACGGGTAACGACATATATGGAAATGTGGCACAGCCGCCCTCGGCTGTGAATGGAAAATCCGTTGAAATACACACAGCCGAGGGCGGCTGTGCTACACTCTCGGCACTTCAGGAAACGCCATGCGGCGCTACTGGGAAGAACGAAGTCCGCCGTCGATGTTCGGCGGATCGTTGCTGCTGCGACTGATCAGCGGCATCGGGATGCTGGTGATCGTTTCCATGCTGATCGTCAGGATGGGCGAGCCGGACAGGTGGCGTTGGCTTGCCGGCGACGACGGCCGACCGGCGGAAAAGCAATCCGCCCCGCCGCCGCCGCCGATTCCCGAGGCCGCCGGCCCGACCCACGATGATCCCGATCAGGCGGAAATGGCTCGCGAAGAGTTTCAAGCGATGACCGACGGCAGCTTGAAGCTCCGCCGGGAGGAGATGGAGCCGTACTACCGGTTGGTGTTTTGGGTGAAGAACCAACCGTTCGAGCGATTGCGGCGGCTTGCCCGGCGCGACCTGCTCTACACCAACTTCCACGACGAGCCGGACAAATACCGCGGCGAATTGGTGACCATGGACCTGGACGTCCGCCGTGTGCTGGAGGCTGGAGAGGGTCGCGACGGAGATAAACTAAAAGGAATATGGGGATTCACCTCCGAGTCCTGGGGACATCCCTACGTGGCCATCGTGGTCGATTGTCCCGAGGACATGCCGGTCGGACCGTCGGTCCGCGAGAAGGCCGTCTTTGCCGGCTACTTCCTGAAGCTGCAAGGATACCTGCCCGCCGAGTCCAAGCCGGGCGATCCGATCGAGAAAGCGCCGCTGTTGATCGGCCGGATCCAGTGGAAGCCGGCCGTCGCCCCGCCCGCCGACAGATCGCTGGAATGGATTTGGGGCCTGGCTTTGTTCCTCGTCATCGGGTTGGTGTTGGCGGCAAGATTTCTCTATTTCCGCCTGAAACCGAGACGAAGGGCCTTCCTGCCGAGTACGACAACCTCGCCGTCCGGCGAAGTAATCTCCATCGATTCTTGGCTGGAACAAACCAACCTAAATGCAGATGAGGACGGGAGTAACGTTGCGGATGATGATCGCCGCCGGGGCGAGAAAGACCTTGACGGGCAGTAGTGGATGGCCGATTATATACATAGAGGGCGGTAACCGTTCACGGGGCAACCGTCATTCTGAGCGTAGCGAAGAATCTCGCATACGCCGCGATCTCGCACGAGATTCTTCGCTACGCTCAGCAGTGACGATGTTTTCCCGACCCGTGAACGGTTACTAGAGGGCGTCGTCGGGGATTAGTCGGTTCTTGACACTCGGAATATGTTTTCCGAGGTTCAATAACCATCCGGTTTCCCGACATTCTGGCCCGCTTGCCAGGGAGTGGAGCGGAAATGGCGGAACAAGAGGCGGCGAAAGTGGAGCCACGGCAGACGACTCCGCAACCCGAGCTACCGCCGGAGTTGGCCGGTATGGGCTTCTTCGAGCGAACCCGGACGTGGTTCTTCGAGGAAGGCCCCTGGTGGCTGTGCAGCTTCGTCTTCCATCTGGTGTTGATCTGCTCGCTGGCGTTGATCGGCGGAAAGGCCCTCGAGAAAATCGTCGACGAGGCGCCGGCGTTCGAGGAGGTAACGGTCGATCGGCCCGATGACGTGCTGCAAGAGATCGAGAAGTTCGACATCGGCGAGACGCCCCTGGACCCGACGGAACTGAGCACCGAAACGCTCACGTTGGAGAAGCCGGCCCAACTCGCTCAAGAGGAAAAGTATTACGACGACAGCGCGGTTTTTTCCGAGCGTGGCGGCGGCATGGCCTCGATCAGCGATCAGCCCGACCTCGGCGGACTGGGCGGTTTCGACATCAAGGGGATCGGCGCCGGGCCGGCCGTTAGAGGCCGCGGTGGCGTCGGAATCGGACTGGGCGCCGGCACACATCCCGGCCGTGGAGGCAGCGGATGGGGATTCGGCGGTCGCGGTGCCGGCAGCCGAAAGAAGATGCTCGCCAGCGGCGGCGGTACCAGGCAATCGGAACGGGCCGTGGCCGGCGCGCTCAACTGGCTCGCTCGACACCAACTCGCCAACGGTAGCTGGGGACTGAAAAACTACATCAGCCGCTGCAAGGACGATACCTGCGCCGGATCGGCCACTTCCGGCAACCGGCCCGCCGCTGCCACCGCAATGGGGCTGCTCCCGTTCCTTGCCGCCGGTCAAACGCATCAGTCCAAGGGACCGTACAAAAAAACCATCGTTAACGGGATTTATTTCCTGGTGAAAAACCAGAAGTCCAACGGCGATCTGCGGATGGGCGGGGCAATGTACGACCACGGACTAGCCGCTATCGCTTTGTGCGAGTGTTACGGAATGAGCAACGACAAGGCCCTTCGGCCACACGCCCAGGCGGCGTTGAACTTCATCATGGAAGCCCAAGACCCCAAGGGGGGCGGCTGGCGATACACACCGCGTCAGGCAGGAGACACGTCCGTCGTCGGTTGGCAAGTCATGGCGCTCAAGAGCGGGCAAATGGCATACCTCTCGGTCAATCCGGCGGTGCTTGAAAAGGCTCAGGCGTTTCTCGAATCGGTCTCTTCCGGCGGCCGGGGAAGCAACCGGAGAGGCGGCTTGTTCGGCTACACCAGCCCCGGCGCAGGCATTACCACCACCGCGATCGGCCTGCTCTGCTACCAATACCTGGGTATCCCCAAGGAAGACCCCGCGATGGTCGAAGGGGCCGCCTTTCTGATGAGAAACCAACCCGACAAAGGCAAACGGAATATCTACTACTGGTACTACGCCACGATGGTAATGCACAATCAACCGGGGCCGGATTGGGACACCTGGAACCGCAAGATGAGGCGATACCTGATCGACTCGCAGTGCAAGGATGGCTGCGCCGCCGGTAGTTGGGATCCGAACAAACCGACCAAAGACCGATGGGGCACGAACGGCGGACGAGTGATGACCACCAGCTTCTCCGCCTTGACGCTTGAAGTATACTACCGCTATTTGCCGTTGTATAAACTCGACAGCGCCCCCGGCGGAGACAGGGCCATTGCAAAATGAAAATTGCAATCTTTTGCGTTTTCGTTCTATGTGTTCCCCTGACGTGGACTGCGGGAACGGCCTCGGCCGGTGAAGAACCGTTGCGGTTCCTCCAGGTTCTGAGAGAAAACGGCTATGGCGACATAGCCGTCGAGTATCTGAGAATTCTGGACCAGCGCCCCGACCTGCCGCCAGAGGTCCGCGACGTTTGGGATCTGGAGATGTCGAAGAGTCTGCGGGCCGCAGCCGACGATGCCTTCGATGCCTACGACTACGAGCGATTGACCGAGGAGTCGCAGAAATATCTGGCGAAGTTCATCCGCGAGAAGCCCGACCATCCGGCCGTGGCGTCGGCCATGACCTCGTGGGGCGAGTTCCTCGGACAACGGGCGATTAGTCGCCTCGGGGCGGCCAAACGCATCGCGGGCAAGGACAAGTTGCAACACGAAATGTATCTGGCCGACGCCCGAGAGAGCCTGAAACCGGCGCGGGAAAAGTTTGTTCAGGCCCAGCAGTATTTACAAAAACAGCTTGCCGCGTTGCCGCCGCCGCCGAAACTCTCCACCCGAAGAACCCAACGGGGCAAAGCGGCCAAGGCGCGGGCCGAGATCGAGGCCAACCTGCTCGAAGCCCGGTTCCAAACCGCAATGGCCGACTACTATCTGGCCCAAACCTATTCCGATCCGAAGAGCAAGGAGCGCGCCGATACGCTTCATCGGGCGGCCAAGGGCTTCGACGACATCTTTCAACAAGACCGTACCAGCGGCGACATGCTTACCTTAACCGGTCTGCGCGCCCATCTATGGCACGGAAAAACCGCCGAGGAATTGGGCGACCCGCGGCTGGCGACCGACATCTACGACGAGGTGTTGGTCAACGCCGCCGAGCCGGGACAGCGGAGGGCGGCGACAGGGCTGGAACCCCTGTTCGCACGGGTTGAGTACTTCCGGATGCTGATCCTCGCCAAGCAGAAGCCAGATCAGTTCCTTGCCGAGGCCACCGCCTGGCTCGAACAAAACCACCACCGCTTGCGTCAGACCGAGGGCTACCAGGGCATCGCCTTGGAGGCGGCAAAGGCCATCCACGCGAAAGCCCAAAAGGCCGCCGGACCGGAGAAGGCCAAAGGCGTCTCCAAGGCGCTGCGGATTCTCATCGAAATGTCCAGAATCCGCAGCCCTTACCAGCAAAACGCCATTCTACTGCGCCGCGATCTGCTCCTGGCCTCCGGTAAGTCGGACCTCGAAGTCAGCACATTCGAGGAGGCCGTGGCGCTGGCCGACGCCGCCGTGGCCGACGCACAGTGGGAGCAGGTGCGAAATCTATACAAAAAGGCCCTGGAGATCGCCGATCGGACCAAGTTCATGGACGATGCGCGGATCGCGGCGGCGGGCGAGGCACTACTCGGCGCCGAATTGATGCTCGCCCGCAGTTTGTTCAACGAGGGAGAACTCGAACGGTGCATCGAGGCGGTCGGCCGCATCGTCCATGAAGACCAGGACAAGAAGATTGTGCGGAAAGACAGCTACGCGGCGGCGCAGGCGGCCGCGCTGGCCGTCGGCGCCGCGCTGAACCTCTACGTCAATGCAACCGACGATAAGAAACCGGCCGCTCTAAAACGGCTGACCCGGTTGGCCGAGTTCACCGAGTCAAACTGGCCCGGGCGCCCCGCGGCCGACGACGCCCGCATGGCCCGCGGCCAGGCTAAATTGGTCGTCAATCGGGTCCAAGAGGCAATCGATATTTTCGAGCGGGTCAACCCGAAATCGACGCGTTATCCGCAGGCAATGTATTTCGTCGGACAAAACTACGCCCGGCTCTACCTCGTCGAAAAAAACAAACCCGACGGCCGGCGCGACGAGTCGCAAGTCGCCGCCTACCGCGACAAGGTCGTCGAGCGGCTCCGCGCCGGACTGAGCATCCTCGCCAAACGGGTCGAGCCGGGCCGGCCGCTGCCCGATTACTTTCTGGAAACTCAATTGCTTCTGGCGGAAATTCGCGCCGACGGCGGCGAGCAGAAGGAAGCCGCCGAGCTGTATCGGCCGCTGATCGACATCATCAAGGCCGATAAGCCGCGAAACTTCGACCGCACGACAGTCCGTGTTTTTCTCGGGGCCGTTCGGGCTTATGCCGCGCTGGGACAGTTCGACAAGGCCGGAGATGCCGCCGACGTGCTGATCGAATTGGGGCCGGACTCGCCGCAAGTCAACGACGTACTGATCCGATTCGCCGGATTGCTGGACCTGGAACGCAAAAAAGCCTCGGCCGCCGTCACCGAGTTGGAGACCACGACCAAGGACGCCGAAACCAAGGCCGCCAAACAACACTTGGCGAAGGTGCAAAATCTGCTCGGAAAAATCCTCGGCAAACTGGCCGGGCGAAAGGAACTCTCGTTGTGGGCAATGGTTTTCATCGCCGACGGGCTGAACTCACTCGGAATGACCGCCGAGGCCAGCCGCGAATATCAGGAGATCATCCAACGCACGGAGACCGATCCCGAGTTTGCCAAATCCGCCAAGAAGGCCATGACCCGCGTCCGCGCCCAACTGCTCGGACTGCTCCGCAAGGAAGGCAAGTTCGCCGAGGCGCTCGAACAGGTGGACCAACTCATCGAGGACAACCCCAGGGCCTTGGAGCCGCTGATGGAAAAGGGGCGGATACTCGAAGGCTGGGCCGAAAAAGAACCCGCAAAGCTCGGCCACGCCGTGGCCCATTGGGTCATGCTGCGGAACAGATTGCAGCCGATGAGGAAAAAACCGGCCGAGTACTACGACGTAATGTACAACGTCGCCGCCTGTCTGATCCAAGAGGCCGAACACGGCAAGGACAAAGCGACCGTCTTGGATAGGGCAAAAATGGCCGAACAGGTGCTCAAGGCGGCCCTGGTCCTCAGCCCGAAACTAAACGGCCCCGACACCGTAGCTCGCTACAAGGTATTGTTGAACAAAGCGATAACCATGCAAGGGCGCACGCCGAGTAAGTAGTTTCTGTTGCGGAAAGCTATTGGACCGGGTGTCATGGGTAAGCGAAGCTTACCCGTGGGCCGGAAAACGCGGAAACCCTACACGGGTAAGCTCCGCTTACCCATGACACCCACCCATTCCGCAACAAAAACTAAGTAAGAGCGGAAACAGTCATGAATACGTCATCGCGTATTTCTCCGCCGTGGTTTTCGGCCGAAACGGCGGGCAAGCCCGCCCGCTACACGCTCATGTTATGCGCTTGTTTGGCGTTCGTGTTTGGTTTATCGGTTGTTGTTCAGGCTGAAGAACCGTCTAAGAAACCCGACGAAAAAGAAGTCTCACCCCAAAAGGGTCTCGAAGGGCTGGGCTTTTCCATCGCCCCGAAAGAAGGCGGCAAGGCCCGAACCAGCCTCTTCGGCCTCGTCGGAGAAGGATACAAGTTCGTCTTCGTCATCGACCGCTCCGGCAGCATGGGCGAAGAAGGCCGCAATTCGCTCCGCGCGGTCAAGACCGAGCTGATCGAAAGCCTGAAAAACCTCGACAGCGTTCACCAGTTCCAACTGATCTTCTACAACCAGCGTCCGGTGTTGATGAACCCCGCGGGCAGGCCCGGCCGGCTGGCCTTCGGAACCGATGAGAACAAGCGTCGGGCCGCCCGGTTCCTCGATTTAGTTAAGGCCGATGGGGGCACCGACCACGAAGCCGCGCTGAAAATGGCCGTCCGCATGCAACCCGACGTTATCTTCCTGCTGACCGACGCCGACGATCCGGTCCTTGAGCCGGCCCAACTGGCGAAAATCCGACATATAGCGGCGGGCATCATCATCAACGCCATCGAGTTCGGCTCCGGCCCGAAGCCTGCCGAACGGAGCTTCCTCGCCGATCTGGCCCGGCAAAACGGCGGCGGATACGTCTACGTCGACGTCTCGAAACTTGACGCCGGCAAACATTCGGTGAACCGGTAAAGGAGTCAAGCCACCTTGCCTTGGTCTACAAAAGGTGATACAATGGTATAACAAGGGGGCGTTAATTCGAGGTAAAGAAAACACCATGTTGACGAAGAAACTCAGCAAACACGGCAATAGTCTGGCCCTGGTGATGGACCGAGCCATCCTGGAGCTATTGGACATCGATGAAAAAACCCCGCTGAATATCACCACCGACGGCCGGGCATTGGTCATTGCTCCGTCGCAAGGGAAACGACGACGTAAGCGATTCGAGGATACTCTGACGGACTGCAACGAGCGGTATGGCAAGGCACTTCGGAAACTGGCGGAGTAGCACCGTGGAGCCGAGGTTTCTTACGCTGGACGAAATCACTGCCATCCATCGAGACCAGATCTCGCGTTACGGTGGAGCGGAAGGGGTGCGAGACTGGGGCCTGCTGCAATCGGCGATTGCCATGCCCGCTGCCAGTGTTGGCGGTCAATTCCTGCACGTGGACGTTTATGAAATGGCGGCAGCCTACTTGTTCCACATCGTCCAAAACCATCCGCTGGTGGATGGCAACAAGCGGGTCGGCGCGGCGGCCGCCTACGTCTTCCTTGCCCTAAACGACGTGCGGCTTGTGGCCGACGAAGACGCCTACGCCGAACTGGTGCTGTCGGTCGCCGGCGGCAAGACGCCGAAATCGACCGTGGCCGAATTCTTCCGGGCCAACACCGACCGGACCTAATCAGCAATCCGACGCTTATCAACCATCGGGTATCGTACCAGTCCACAGGAGTGCCGACAATTCCGATCGCCTTGGCACTTCGCGGCTGGTATGCGATAATCTCGCTTCATGGAGAATCCATCGCGGGAAGGACCGATTAAACCGATAGACAGCGAGCCGACCTCTCGGCTGACGTTGGGTGAATTGGAGGTTGCCGTAAGGGCGGCCGATCCGACGGCGTTTCTCGTGCTCCCCCGCATCCTCCGCCGGGTAATCAAGCAGGACCAGCAGTTGGCCGGGTTCGGCCTGGTGGTGCCGCATCGAAAGAGCTATGTAATCGACGGCAAGCAGCTCCTGGAGATCGTCGAGAAGGACGAGCTTGGCCTGCCCGATTACGCTGTATTGCCGGAAAAAGTTATCCTGTTGGCCCGACCCGATCCGGGGGAGCTTGAGGAAACGCCCGCCGGAGACGTGCTGTTGGACTGTTGGCGGTTGTTGTTCCACGCCCGGGTCCACGTCGCCCTGGAGGACAAGCTGGCGGCGAAGCAGCTAACGCCGGCGATGATTCGCGGGCGGATTCACCGCGTCGGAACGGCCGAGTTCGACGAGGTCCGCGCGGTGCTCGGCCAGGACGATCTCCTCTTGCCCGCCGGGGGCGAGGAATCCGTCTACGTCGAGTTCGCGGCGATGTATCTGGAGTTGCGGTTTTTCTCCGCCGGATTTTTGCCGCATTACTTTCCGGGCTTGAAGAGCTTGGAAGCCGTCGACGCGGTTCTTTGGGAGGACATCGACGCCGCCGAGTTGTTCCGGGCGACGCGGCCGGCCGGCGCGCCCGACCCGCGCGACTCGTTCGCCTTGGACGAATGGGCGGATTGGTCGGCGGAGAGCGCTGCGTTTCCGATCGACACTTTTCTGCACGACGAGATCCCCTCGCAATCGAAATACCGCGTGTTGATGCGCAAGAGCCAGCGGCCGGCTTCGCTGGGCAACGTGGTCCGCTCCGCGATCTACCACGCGCGGGCCAGATGTTGCGCGCCGCCGGAGTTGGCCGGCCGCGCCGAATCCGCCGTAAAAACGGACGTCAACCGGATGATCCAACGACTGCGGGCCGTTCTGGAAGTCGAGCAGTCCAGTCCGCAACACTGGCAGGAATCGCTCTTCGCTCTGGTCGGTCAGACGCCGCGCGGCATCTGGACGGTCGAGGCGCGGCTGCTCTACGACCTGCAAAAGGTGTGCGTGGACCACGAGCGCGAGGTGTACACGGTCGATCTGGTGGAATGGGCCAGGACGTTTGGGCGTCGGCCCTTAAAGCGGTCGTTGCCGACCCAGCGCGACGTGCTGATGTTGAAACACCTGCGGAGCGCGGCCGGGCGGTTGGCGTTGGTGCGGATTTCGGACGGCCGGCGGCGGCAGCTTGCCCGGCTGGTGCATGACGCGATGCAGCGGGTCGAGGCGCGGCTCCGCCGGCGGCTACGTCCGAGAATCGACGCCTCGCTGGATGAAGTGGGGTTGAAGGGGCGGAATCCGCCCGAGCAAGTCGCCCGCAAGAAACTGGTCGAGGAACTGCTCGATCATATCAGCGAACGGGGTTTTTTGACGATGGGCGACCTGCGCGACGCCATCTCGCGGAACAACCTAAAACTGCCCGATCTGGCCGAGCCGCTTGATTTCCTCCGCGGCGATCAATTGCTCCGGGCCGACCGCCGGCTGGCGCTTGCCCTGGACGGCGTCTATCGGCACGGCGAATTTTACATGCGTTGGATGCAACGGCTCAGCTCGCTGGCGTTCGGCACGGCGACGGGCCGCTTTCTGACCCGCTTCGTCGCCGTGCCCTTCGGCGGGGCATACGTGGCACTGGCCGGTGTGCATCACGTGTTGGAAATGATCCCCGGCAAGGAGCCGGTGCAGACCTCGGCCGAAACAGGATTGCTCTTGACCTCGCCGGCCGTGGTGTTGTCGCTGGGGATACTTCTGCTCGGCCTGATCAACTCGGCCGGCTTCCGTCGGGCGGTCGGACGATTTTTCTCGACGACCTATCGAGTTTTCAACTCGCTGACGATCGAGCCGATCCGCTGGATCGTCCAATCTCGATTATTGCAGCAGATCGTCCACAGCCGCCCCTTTACGCTCTCTTTCCGCTTTGTCGTCAAGCCGTTGGCGTGGACGGTGTTTGTGTGGTGGCTGGTTCTACTGGACGAGCCGAGCTGGCGGATGTCCCACGGTGCTGCCGTCTCAATCTTTCTGGCGTTCAATCTGCTGTTGAATTCGCGCCTCGGCCGCAATGCCGAGGAGGTAGCGGCCGACTGGATCGTGCAGGGATGGCATCGCTTCGGTTTGCGGGCAATAACCGGTTTATTCTGGTTCGTCGTCGATACTTTCAGACGCCTCTTGACGGTCATCGAGCGGATGATGTACTCGGTCGATGAGTTCCTCCGCTTCCGCAGCGGCGAAAGTCACACGTCGCTGATTGTTAAAGCCGCGTTGGGGACGGTGTGGTTCTTCGTGGCCTACGTGTTGCGGTTTGCGGTCAACGTCTTGATCGAGCCGCAGATCAACCCGCTGAAGCACTTCCCCGTGGTCACGGTGTCGCACAAACTGCTGTTCGGCCTGATTCCTCATTTAAGAGCCGTTTTTATAGGTTTGGGCATGGAAAAGGCGTTGGCGTTGACAACCGCGACCGCCATCATTACCTGCATCCCCGGCCTGTTCGGTTTTTTGGTCTGGGAACTGAAGGAGAACTGGCGGTTGTACGCGGCCAACCGGCGGCCGCAACTGGGACCTATTCCGATCGGCCCACACGGCGAGACCATGTCCCGCTTGCTGAAGCCGGGCTTTCATTCAGGTACCCTCTCGAAGCGTTACGCCAAGCTGCGCCGCGCCGAACGGCGCGCTCGGGCCGGCGGAAGTTGGCGCGCCGCACACAGGCACGCGCGGGCCATCCGACACGCGGAACTGTCGATCCGCCGTTGGGTCCAACGAGAGTTCCTCGAATTGTTCACCCAGAGCAAGTCGTGGCCCGCCGCGCGAATCACCATCGACGAAATCCGGCTGGGGACAAACTGCGTGCGGTTGACTCTCGGCTCGGCCGACGACGCGGAAGCCCCGTTGAAATTAGTCTTTGAAGCGAAGTCGGGCCGGTTGCTGGCCGGTGTGACTGCTTCGGGATGGATCGATCGGCTCCCGCCCGACGGGCGTCGGGTCTTGGCCGCGGCGATCGTCGGCCTATACAAATCGGCGGGCGTCGAGATGGTGCGCCAGCAGATCGAGGGCGAGTTTCACGTTAGTGTGCCACCGGCTGAGCTTAGTGTGCCACTGGCTCAGCCAGTGCCACCCCTTTGCTGCGACGTTACGGCCGAAGGGCTTGTCGTTTGGCCCGACGAGATGTCGGACGTCGAGGTATTTTACGATCTCCGCGAAGGCCCGTGGATCGCCCCGCAATCGGTCCGCGGACTGCCGCGACGTCGGATGCCGACGATCGAGCGCCGGCGGATCATTTTCGACGAGGTTTCGGTCGATTGGGACCGCTGGGTCGAGGCATGGGAGGGGGACATTTCCCGCGCAGGCAACCCGCTCGATACCCCGCTCTTCTCGTCCGTGCTGCCAAGAGGAGAGAGAAAAGAGAGAGAAAAGGGGATAAGTCCAATTATTGGACATGAAAACAGCGTTAATTGGACTTAGGGACGGAAAAGGGGACATCACTGATATTGACGGTTTGAGGGAATAGGGGGCAGGTCTTGCAATCCAACTGTCCTGGTCCAGCGAGACTTGACAATCGAGAAGAAGGAGGCTAATTCGGAATTCGGGATTTCGGGGTCGGAATGGCAATATGCTCTTTTTCCACGAGACTCGCGATTTCAGCATCTTGATTTTTCCGCTGTTTGCCGCTCCGGATTGACTCCACGATTATTCCCAAATAAAAGACTACGAAAGCAGCGCCAAGGACCACCATCAACGCTGTTGAATACGACTCCATATCGAGTGCCATGAATGCCAGCAATAGCGGCAACGCGATGGCGAACAATGTTAGCCCGACAACAACGAGGACATTTGTCTTTTGTTCGCATGGAAACCTCGCCCGGATTTTTCCCGGCAGCCGCACGTGCTTTCGGTTCCACAGCCACCATGCGGCCAATGGAACGAGCAGCATCATTGGCCGAAGACTCTCGGTATTGCCTGAAACCAACCAAATGGCAAGCGTGGTCGTGATTGTCAGGAAACATCCGTAAAGGAACAGCCAATCGGAACTGCGCCGGGTCGAGCGGATATGCTCGGCTCTAATCTCGGGGGCCATCGCGCTGGGATCGGACAAGTCGAACAGTCTCCACTCCCTCGACCAATACGACTCCCAGTCGTGCTGTATTTCCCGCGGCAACCGACAACGAAAAAACTTGACGAGAGTCCGTTGGTCATCTGATGAAAAGTCGTTGAAGTTGACGCTTACCTGGCTTTCGAGGGTTTTCATCACCAGACGGTCTGAAATTCGCCATCGTGCCGAACAGATTTCATCCAAGGCGATTCGTCTCGTCGTCCATACTCCCTGGGATTCGAGATGTTTTTCATCGACGACCAGCCGGCATCGTTTAATCGCCAGCAATAAATAGATGCCTCCACACAACATCAACACGGGCACGGGACCACAAATCAGAATGAAGAGGAGCCTTCTATCGTGAGGAGGAGTGCTTGCCCCGACGACAAACGCCCCAATCATCAACAACGAACATACGATACACCCCCAAGCAGTCCACAAGTTGCGGCGATCGAATCGATATGTTCCGTTCATGGCGGGCTTTAATACTCAATGTTGTCCAGGCGGTTGACGGACTACCTGATTCTTGGCCCAAGAATCGGGATGCCCATTACCATGGATTGCCCACTTTACTACGGTTGGTTATTGAGGTAAACTTAGGTTTCACGTCGTCACTTCTGCCGATATAAAGTTTAGGTGGCGTCTGGCCTCCGTCTATGGTAGTTTTGCCTTTAGGGTAACGTAAACGGGGGCCAAGCTGTAAAAACACGTTACCCTAACTATTGCATTAACCGCGAAGGGGCAAATCAGAAAGAAAAGAGCCGTAACTCTTTGCGGCACAACAACTTGGGGGCGTAGCTCAATTGGTTAGAGTATCGGACTGTCGATCCGGTGGTTGCGGGTTCGAGTCCCGTCGCCCTCGCTAGCGTAAGCACAAGCCTGGTAGTCGGTTGCGACTTCCGGGCTTGCTTCGTTTTTGCCCCCTTGGTGGCCGCTGTTGCCGTGAGTGTTGCCAACCTCCCGGATTTTGGCCCATAGCTGATCCGCCACGTCGGCGGAGTCAAGGTCCACATAGTAGGTCATCGTGGCTACCCGCGAATCCGCCCTCCGCCTTGATTCAAAACGCCTTTCCGTCGATCACCACCCCGTCCTTGCGGTTGCCCAGATAGGCGTGGGTCTGGAGGTCGATCGTGTAGTTGATGAACTGCACCGAGCCGTCGCAGAAGGCCATGTGGAAGCCGATGGCGTGGGCACTGCCGAAAATTCGCTGGTTCATGTATCCTGGCTGATCCTGCATCGGCGACCCGGCACTCACCCACGTGCAGCGGTGCTGGTCGCAGTTCCAGCCGCTGAACAGGCTTTGATTGTCGCCGGGATCCCGGCCATCGAAGTATCTGTCTGTGTTTAGGTACTTCTCCCCCACCATGTACGTGTTGCTCGTGCCATCGCTGATGTCGGCCATCGTGATTTCACTGCGCTGGAAGCTGATACCCGTGAAAAAATCGAGGGGCCACCACGAAAAGCCGGGAGCGTCACCTGACGCATAGGATACCGGGCTGCTTCGCCACGTGATCTCCTGGTCGGTATCGCCGCTGTTGGCGGCATAATCCCCGCGGGGGACCGCAGTGACCGAGTCGGTCAGATACATATTGCGGGCATCAAACCACGCGAAGAGTATGCAAGAACGGCGGGTCGGGCAATTCATGACCGCCAGGGGTGTCGTGATCCGTTGCTTGTTGGCCGCCGATTGTGCCGCGCTGCCCAACGGCGAGCCCATTCCCAAATCATACAGGGCCTGTTGTTCGATGTAGGGGAGGATGTTGTATTCCCAAGCGCCGGGCTGCCGCCTGTCGAAGCCGCGGTCTGGATCGCCCACCATCATAAACTGCCAACCACCCGTGGGGAAGAACTTGTGTGTTTCCTCGTGTTGGAGAAAGCCAAGTCCGATCTGCTTGAGGTTGTTGCAGCACTGCAACCGCCGGGCCGCTTCGCGGGCCGCCTGCACCGCCGGCAACAACAGCGCGATCAAAATACCGATGATCGTGATCACCACCAAAAGTTCCACGAGGGTAAAGGCGGTGGATTTCTGATTTGTGATTTGTGATTTGTGATTACTTCGGCACATCATGCACCTCATGGCTGAATGGAAAAATCGCTCAAACACACTCCAAGAATCTCACGCCAAGGCGCAAAAACAACAAAGAATCCGTTCCCTTTGCGCCTCAGCGCCTTTGCGTGAGTTCTTGTGCTTCCGATAATGACCGGCTCTCCGAGCGTCGTCGCGAAAACCATTCGTGACGACGCCGGAGTTCGCCAGGCAAATCCTAAATCATACATCCTAAATCTTGTTGTGGGGGGGGTGGGAGGGCGGGGGCCCCCCAACCCCACCC
>JAUWNG010000010.1 GCA_030612765.1 Planctomycetota bacterium | reverse complement strand
TTCGGGCGGCGGCATTATGCGACGACGCCCGTCTACAACGGCACTTAAAAACCCGCCCCGGCAACCCATTTCGCCCCAACGCCCGCCACCGTTCCCCCGCAGTCGCCAACGCCAGCTAAAAAAGTGCGTTCCTGCACCCGGCTGAGTGTCGCCTCGGCCAGTTCGCGGACGCTGAAATCTTCCGGCTTCAGATCGCCGTTTTGCAGGGCCTCCTGCAAATGCCGCACGGTCTTCTCCGGCCCGTTGGTCTCGTACATGCGCTTCAGTTCGCGGTATTTGATCGCTCTCACGATATGGTTCTCCAGGTAAAAAGGGATTGGGATTCGGGGTTCGGGATTCGGGATTCGGGGTTCGGGGGTCGGGGGTCGGGATTGTGATTTTCCCGAGTCCCCATTCCCGAATCCCGAGTCCCCACGTTTCTACGCGCTGGGCGTGCTGCCCTCCACTCCGCCGGTCATAACGGTGGAACGGATGTCGATCAGGACGCTGGTGGCGGCCACGGCCTGGCGCTTGGCGATCCGTCCGATCGCGTAAGCGGCCGCCGCGACCGAATCCACTTGTTGGTTCAAGAGGGCGTCGCCGGCGGCGTTTTCGTCCGCGCCGACCAGGTCGCCCAACTCGAACGTGCCGCTGGGACAATCGAACTCGAAGACTCCGGTGGCCGCCACGCGGACCGGGGCGATGTCTCCGCTCCGGCTGCGCTGCATGGCCACGCCCAGGAAGGCGTCGGCCAGCGCCGTTTGATTGGCCGTCTCGGTCCCCTGGTCGGTGATGTCCGAGGCCGGTTTGGCGTCGTCGGTGTCTTGCCAGAGCAGGTCGCCGATTTCGATAACCGTGTCGGAGTCCACGGCCGCCACCACCGGGTTCGTGTCTCCATAACGCCAACGCATTTTGTCGCTCATTTCAAGCTCTCCAGATAGAGGTAAGGGTTCAGGAATTAGTGGCTAGTGGTCAGTGGTCAGTGGTCAGTGGTCAGTGGTCAGAAACCAGAAATCAGAAGTCAGAGGTCAGATAAATATGTCTCACTTCCTCTAAAGTCTAGCCACTGGCCACTAGCCACTGACCACTCTCTCACGTAATCGCCTCCACAAAACTCTTGCTGTCGCTCGGCGCGGCGGCGTAGACCAGGTGCTGGTCCTTCGACCGCGGCCGCGTCTCGACGTCGGTCAGCATTCGCACCAGTTGCGCCCGCTCCTCGACCATCTCTCTCATCACTTGCTCGTCGGGCGCGGCCAGGAGCAATTCCAGGAACCGCTCGCTGCCGACGGTTTTCAATAAGGGATCGGCCGCTTCCACGTCGGGCAGGTCGAACTCGCGGAGCAGCCGCCGTGCCGCGTCCCGTTTTCGCAGAAGGGCGTCGGCCGCCCGGAACCGTTTCAGTTCCTCTCGGAGCCTATGCAACTCGTCCGCCCGTTCCCGGTCGATGCCTTCGGCCAACTTGGGTTGTTTCTGCTCCGCGTTGTCGATTTCAGGCAACTCCTCGGATTTGACCGGTTCGGCGTCGGCGCCCTCCGGCCGATCGGATTTCGACTCGAACAGCCCGCGGGTGGTGGCCGGATCGGCGACCAGATCGACGCTCTGCACGCGGGTGATCGCTTCGACCACCACGCAATCGCCGCGTCTGACACAGCGCGCCTCGACGTTGTGGGAGAAGCCCACGTTTTCCGGCGAGTGCTCGGCGTCCCAGGCGAGTTGTTCGGCCAGCGCGTGTTTGGGGTTGAATTGGAAGTCGGCGAAAAGCCCCTCGCCGGGCCGCACCACGACGTTGCGGATCGCACCGATACGGTCTTGGTAGTCGCGCGGTCCGCCGGGGTTCCCGCGGGGATGGTTCACGTTTACCTTGGCGTTTTCGTAGAGCCGGGCGGCCTGGGCAAGCGCCTCGGGCAGATAAGTCCGCCCGTTGCGAGATTTCAGCCCCAACACTTTAACGCCGCGGATTACGCCCGCGTGACGGTCCACCCGCATCGTCACTCCACGCGAATCGCAATACTCCTGCAACATGTCCGTCATGGCGGTTCCTTTCGTAAATCGACAAAAAAAGCCCGCGGGGGAACCAACGATGGTTCTCTCGGCGGGCTCTTGCGGATACCCGTCAAACGACGGGCTACGCTAGATACCTGATTGAAAAAGGTTCAAGGTCAAAGGTTCAAGGTCAAAGGTTCAAGGACCGATGCTCAATGTCTGATGTCATTTGAACCTTGAACCTTTGACCTTGAACCTTCACTTCTCGATCCGCTCCACCTTACGACGGATATTTTGGATCGTACCGTCTTGCACGCTCAACTCGACGGCCGCGGTGCCGAAGAAGCCGCGGCGCAGCGCTTCGGACAGGACCTCGGCCATGACCGCTTGTAGCTGCGCCACTTTCTTCGCGTTGCCGGTGGTTTTGGCGTGCGTCATCATCGAGCGTTACTTTACGACATCGCCGCCGGTTTTTCAAGATTTGTTTTTGGGCCATTTTTCGGAATTCGCCCGACACCCAATCGAACGTCGGGCTTTTCGATGTTGGCGGACACTGCTGGACAAGCCGGCACTGCCACCCACCCCGATTTCTGATTGCTATTGCTTCTCGTCCGAAGGCATGGATACAACCAAGTCGTCCCAGCTCCGGCCCTTCTCAGGGTTGAAGTAGTTCTTTCCGCCGTCATCCTTACCGTCGATGCCGACGCTGTAGAGCAGATAGCCCTGCCCTTTCCGTCGGTAATGCAGTTCGGCATTATTGAAGACATCCTTGGGTACCTCGGCGATGTACTTGGGCTTCAGATCCGCGAGTTTGGGTGGGTAGGAGGTGTGATCGGCTCGGTACGCGGCCAGCGCGAAGGCAAGTTTGGTCAACTCGAACTGCATCGTCGCGCTATCCTCTGCGTCGAAAATATTTGAATACACCGGGATAAACAAACACACAAGAACCTCGCCGATCCGCTCGGAGACCACGTCGCGCGGCTTGCCGAGCAACGACTCGGCGTAGGATTTTACCCCTGAGGCTTTCGCGTTTCCAACGGTCTGCTTCACGTTGCGAATATCGTCGATGATCTTGCCCACAGCTTCCCTCCGCTCGGCGCGGGTGGGTTTGCGCATTGCATCGGCCAACCGGTCGAACCAAGAGTTGCCCGTGCGCAACACAATGTTCCAGTCGATATCCATGCCGGCGATAGGACCGATCAGCGACTTGTACGTACTCCCCGGTTTGTATTTGCCGATTTTTCCTATAATCCTGAGTTTTTCCAGCGAACCACCCCCGGTCTGAATGCCCGTTATTATCTGGTTGAGATACCCAAAACGGTCTCGAATGTTGATCTTGTCGGCAAACTTGGGCATTGGGGGCAACTGGGCAAGGTCATCACGCATCTTGGCAACCTGGGTGGCATCAAAATCTGCGTATCGCAGCAGGGTTTGGTCCCTGCTACACGCCGACTCGTCGATGGTTATTGCCACCAGGGCATCAACCAACGATGGGCCTTGACCGACCAGTCGCGCCTGTCGGTGCAGAGCCAGCAAGTCTTCCCACGCCCCATCTACGTTCCCCTCTTGTAGTCGAAGCATCGCACGGGCTTCCAAAGTCCAACAGATTCGGCGCTGCATTGGTATCAATTCCGTCACTCCCGAAAAAAGTCCCTTGCCGACAAAGGGATCGTACCGTCGTGGACGCATGAATGCCTTGGTGATCGTTGCCAGCGGCTTTTCGATAGATGCAAGCCAGTCGGCTAGTAGCGGCAACTCCTGCTTCGACCAGGGGCGTTTCGCTGCCACGTACAACCACGACCACGAAAGCTCCTTCATCTCTTCCATCTCTTCTTCTTCCGATTTGGCATCCACGGGCTTTTTGCCGTCCTCCTGTTGATCGGCGTAGCTGAAAAGATCGACGAAATAATCACCTTCCTCGGGAAGTGGCGGAATGCCGAGCATCTGAAAATACTTTGCACGGCGCTTCTTGTTAATGCTGCTCGGTCCGACAGCCTTCCAGAAGAGCACGGCCGCGTTGTTCTGCGGCGTCACGCCCCGGCTGAATCGTTGATTCAACGCGGCAACGTAATCCGGGTAGCCGTCCTGCCGCAGTGGCTCCGTAATGTAAGTGGTTGCCTTCGAGATCGTCACCAGCACACGAGGTTTTGCCGGAGGTCGTCCGCTGGACTTGTTTGGGTCGGAATTTGCCGAAAAAAGTGGATCAGTTGCAATTGCTGAGGCTACGGTTGCGAGAAACAATAACGCAGTCAGCAGCATCTTGCACCTTGAATGAGATGCCATGAGCCGTCTCCTTCATCTTGGCTATCAAGACTCGCTGGACTACCACACCCCCTACGACGCTACAAGTGCATGAGCAAAGCTATCAATCCTAGGAAGGTTCCACACGCGATAAGGCACGAGAGGACGATACAGATGACAAGGTGGATCGAAAGTAGCGAGGCTCGCCTTTTCACGCACAGGATGCCTGCGAAGCACGCGACTACACTAATCGCGAGCACCTCAAAGAACCACCATGTAACCAGATCATTCACTATGAACTGAAAAGGTGGTAAGACCGACTCACGGAAGGCGAGGGACCATCGCAGACATTGCCATGATTGACTACAGGTAATGCAGATGCACACGGTCACGAATGTGGCGACCGTTGCGGAGAGCACACTAGTTGGTGTTATGCGTTCAGATCGCATCTTATTTACTCCTGAGACGTCTTGCAGTCTATCGTCTTTCCGCTGTACCAGGGCAGTCTAAAGTTGCAGTCCCAGAAGCTGCCGATACACTTTAACACTATTTCGACCTTCTCACAGCAGCATGGAGACTTACAGAGGTAGTTCTTCGCGTACTTTTCAGCCGCAGCTACATTCTGTTCCTTGAGGTCTTGTCCCCATGCTTTATTGTCGTCTGCCGCTGCATTCTCATCTCCGTAGAATTGGACGTCTTTGTCGGTGAGAACTGCGCCAGGATACAGTGGAAGAAGATCGCGAAAAGTCTCGGATTTGCACCCGACCGCAGAAGCGAACTCACACAAGATGCGCCCAGGAAGGTCCGCTGGCTTCAGATCCTCCTTCAGGAACGGATATAGATCTCTACCGTGGCCATAAAAGATCACGATTGTGCATTTCTTGAGCGTGTACAGACCCAGCGGATCAGTTGCATTCGTCGGGTCATTGCTACAGTAGCCATACAAGTTTCGTTCACGCATTCGTTCGGCCACGTATTCGTGGCTGTACAGGACATCGACGCCGTTCGGAGACGGCGGGTCGCGCTCGGCTATCTGTCCAGGGCCAAGATTAGCGTACATCGTATTCTCCTTTTTGCAATAGGGACTTTTTCTGATTCAACGGCTAAGGCACGCCGATCCGCAATCGTGGTGGGATCGGTCCTGGCGGCAGCGCCAGCGGGTCCATCGGAGGAATAGGCGGCAATGGTTTCGGCAGGCTCTCCTCATGGATTGCGGCAATCAAACCGCTCTCGCCCCAAAACATCAAATGGGAGGAACCAACGACTTGTTTTTGGTAGACGCCTGCATTATGGCCGAGCGATCCCTCGGGGACGATGGGATGGACTGCTTTGGCTTGTAGGCCCATATTGGACACTTGCTGCAATCTTTCCAAACCGCCAAGCGGCCTGTGAACCGAGGCATAGTCAAATGCATGCTGACGCTGATGAATGAGAAACTGGCGGTGAGCCACCCAACATTCGCCCGTTTCTCGAAACCGTCGGTTGTGAGGTGCGAGGTCCACGGCCTTGCGCATCGTTTGGATCGCGTCGGCGAGCTTGCCGTGCTTTACGATGCAACTGGCCCGCGCGGCAGGGCTATATCGGCCCTCTCCAGATCGAACCTTGGCCGGTCCAAAATGTCGGCCAGCGTCGGCGTCTGTCTCCTCGGCGCCAAGGCTGTCTGCCGACGCCGATTCTTGGATGCGCTCTTTGTCCGCGTCATGGGATTGTACCCGATGATGTACCGTATGCGCGCACGGATCATGCCGTGCGTCATCATCGAGCGTTACCTTACGACATCGCCGCGCGGTTTTCAAGATTTGTTTTTGGGGCACCGACGATTTTTTTCTTCGTCCGCACGTAGCGGCTCAGCGCCTTTTGCGATCGGCTGCCTGGGGCCAAGTCGAACGCCACGCGGATCGTCGCGCCGTGTTCGCGCCACCAGCGGCGGCCCTGCTCACATTCCATCAGCCCCAACACGGTGCGTTCGTTTTCAAGTCCCGGCGGCAAGACACGACGGATATCGACGGGCAGCGCGGCGTCGAACCCGAATCGGGGCCACGTATAATATCCGTTCTCGCCGCCGCGCCGGCCGGCGACCGTCTCGATGCGCCGAATACCCAATCCCGCGGCGTTTTGCATCTGGCGATGAAAGACGTGCAATCCCAGGCCACGGCCGCGCAGCTCGCGGGCATAAATATGGAAGCCGTCGTTGAGCAAGACAACATCCCGCCCGACGCGGCGAAGATAGTAGTGCGCGCGATAACCGGCGGCCGGCGCGCCCATCTCGATGTAAAGCATTCCGCGCAAGGCCCCGATCTCGACTCGGGCGTCATCGGGAGCGCCCGCCAGTCCGGCGTATTCGCACGGTTCGAGCGGTCGGCGGAACAATCTCCTGGCGAGCCGTTCGGCGGCCGTCCGTTCGCCGAGCAAGAATTCCACATCCGCGCGACTGCGCGCCGGCCAAGGTTTCCAAGCGGCCCCCACTGTGAGCAATAACGTCGGCCGGGTCTATTTCCGACCACGGACAAGGCGTAGGCCACTCGCACCCTTGGCCCCATGCGAGTGCAACCGATTTAGTATAAGTCGGATGCAGTTTACCACGGTGCGGTGACAACTGGTTGTCACCCCGCGAGAAAATCGCATCTGGTCAAATGCCGTGCCGCGATCGACGATTCGGCTTGGGCGGATTGCGAATCCTGCGTCGGCTTTGCGGCGACTTGTCCGGCAAAAAACAGCTATTTAGCCCCGGGTGAATACACCCGGGGCAATGTGCGTGAAATGTACCCAACACTCCTCGCCGTGTATTCACGGCGGGCTAACCGCCTGTTGAAAAAGGGTGCCACTGCTGGCTTGTCCAGCAGTGCCTGCGAGAAAACCCCGAAAAACACTGCTGGGCAAGCCAGCAGTGGCACCCAAACTCATGTAAACCCACTTTTTCAACAGGCTGCTAAATGGAATTATTTCCGGACGCCCTCAATTACTTGGCGGGCTTCAACGGCGGCTTCTTCTCGGGCGCCGCATCTGGTTTTCCGACGGCCTTCGGCTGGGGCTGATCGTCGCGCAACTCTTGCACGCCGAGTTTCACGAACAGGTAAAGCCCCGGTTCACCCTTCTTCGGCCGGGCCTGGAAGGTCATGCCGCCGACCAGCACGCGGCGATCCACCGGCACGCGGAGCGTCGTTTCCAGGTGGCTGTTCGACACCAGGGGGCGATCAATCGTGGCGGGTATGCCTTGCACGGGGTAAACCATCCGCATTCCGTTAACCATCGGGTACGGTGATTTGGTCTTTTCCTCCTGGCTTTCGGGTTCTTCGCGTAGGAGGACCACGCGGCTATGAACGTCGAGCACGACGTACTTTCCCGCGGTGGTGACCATGGGCGTGACCTGCAAGGCGGCCCCTTCCTGAAGCGTGGCGGCAACCGGCTGGTAGCCGATAGCGATACTCCCTTCCCCGACGACTGGTATCATGCCGACGATGAACCGCCGTTGTTCGCCCGAGACAGTGTGGACCGTCTGTCCGTTGTAGCAGGTAACGATGGACTGATAGCCGACCGGCGATTCATCGTCCGCTTTGCGAAGCTCCTTTGCGTGGGCCGCCCAGGCGTCGTCGTCGACCAGACCGAAGGCCCGCGGCTCGCCGGCGTATGGCTTGGCGTCGGCGACAAGCAGGCCGTTCAACTGCGGCTCGGTCAGCCAGAGCCAATGTGCCCGGACCGATACGGTCCGCAGTGTTCCCCATCGCTTTCTGAACGTATCCAGCAGGGCGGTAATCTGCTCGTGGACATTCCGCGTGTTGGAGACGATCAACGAGTTTCCCACCGGCGCGATTGTGCCCGGTCCCCCAACCTCGTTCCAAGAGGTCGGTTCGATGGTGGATGTAATGGCGTCGATCAAGCCGTCGAGGTCGGTGCGGGCGGAGTTCATGCCGCTCGGCCGCGCCGGTTGAGAAGCGAGATACGGCGCGTTCATCTGGAAAAGGGGACTGTTTGTCGCTCGGCGCGGCGTCTTGGTGCGTATGTTTGACGGTACGCTCATCGCGCCTCCCATGCCTCCCATGCCGCTGATGCCGCTGATGCCGCTCAGTCTGCTCAACGATACATCGGGAAATAGCGGAACATTCGACGAATTGAGGTCGCTGAAAACCATGGCCGGGTAAGAACAGATCGGCGCGAGCAGATCGCTGAGGTCGTAGACGCGCACGACCAGCACGTCCTCTTTTTCTTCCTCGCGGATCCTCGATCGGCCGAGCTGCGTGGTCCGTTCTCGGGTGCTGGAAGGTTCTTCGCTTTCCAACGAGCGGAGCCTCTTTTGCAGATATTGCATCTCTTCCCGCAAACGCCGCACTTCTTCCGACCGCGTTTGGCCCCAGCCGGGCGAAACGAAAAGACAAACCAACGCCAACGACGCGACGATGCAACGGCATTTCATGACTACGCCCTTTCTCGATGCGGACAAGGTGACGGAACCAGCTCCGGCGCCGTTCCGAAAGCGCCGGACCACGAAACATAAGAATCGAGGATCGTGCCAATCCGTGTGTCCTCAAGTGGCCATGATACCCCGTGGGGCCATATTGTCAAGCAACGCACGGGGGGTTGGCGGCAAGTCCGATCCTTTCCGAAAAGTCCCGGAGGGACGACCGAAAATGGACCGCCACGGTTCGACCGTCCCTCCGGGACGGGATAGGGTTTGGTACTCCCTCCTCCCACAACGATAAATCGCTGGGCTATTGCCAAACGACCCTCCGGGTCGAAACCTCGTTGAAGGGCATGATCCATCACCCAGCCACGCCCTTCGCTTCGCTCAGGGACGTGCCACCCAGACAATTTTGCGCGAACTTTCCAGAAAAGCGTCTTGGGCGGAGTTTTGCGCGCGAGCGGCGATTTAGGGGTCAATTCAACCCCGCGCCCCCAGGTTGATCAACCTGGCGCTTCAGGTTGATCAACCTGGGGTTAAACCGCACTTACGTTTTGAGCGCGGCCGCGATGCGAAATGAATAGCCTTGGTTTCAAGCGGTTTGAGAACATCTTTGGACCTCGGCGAATCGACGCAAGAATTAAATGGCGAAATCGGGAATTTTTTCCAGTTAATTCAAGCCAAAAAATCGACCTTAACCTGAATAATAACATCGGCTTGCGGTGACGGGGCACGAAACATTTCGCAATCACCCCTCCTGCGAGGTATGCGCGACGAGGTCATTCTACCAGCCGCAAACGCCTGAAAAAAGGCTGTTTTCTGGCCGCCGGTATTTTCGCCTTTTTTTGCATGGGGCTATGGCGGGCGCAAAAACACCTTATTGGGGTCTGAGGAGGCTTGAAACTGGCGGAAAACCCGCCCGGCGGGAACGATTCACTGGGATATTTCGCAGCGTGGACGCGGAGCGTTCCGGGCAGTGCGTTCCCACGCGGAGCATGTGGGCGAGTGGAAAGTGCCTCCAGTCTCCGCCTCGCCCTCACCCCCGGCCCCTCCCCCAAAGGGAGAAGGGAGACTTGTTACTCGACGGTGACGCTCTTGGCCAGGTTTCGCGGCTTGTCGACGTCGCAGCCGCGGGCCACCGCGATGTGATAGGCCAGCAGTTGCAGCGGGATCACCGTGATGATCGGTTGCAGGTATTCCTCGACGGCGGGGATCTCGATGATGTCGTCGGCCAGTTCGGCCGCCTCGGTGTCCCCCTCGCAGACCACGGCGATCACCGGTCCGCCGCGGGCCTTGATCTCCTGGAGGTTCGACATCACCTTGTCGTAGACTTGTCCCCGCGGCATGATAAAAACGCTGGGCGTTTTTTCGTCAACCAGAGCGATCGGGCCATGCTTCATCTCCGCCGCCGGGTAGCCCTCGGCGTGGATGTAGCTGATCTCCTTCAACTTCAACGCCCCTTCCAGGGCGGTGGGGAAATTGAACTGCCGACCTAGATATAGAAAGTTGTCGCACCCGGCGTATTTCTCCGCGATCGAACGCACCTGGTCGTTATACTGGAGCGCCCGGCGGACCTTGTCGGGCAGTTCCTGAAGCTCGGCGATGATCTGCTTGCCGGCCGAGAAACTCAAATGGCGCAACCTACCGAAGTAGAGGGCCAACATCGCCAGCAGCGTACACTGCGAGGTGAAGGCCTTGGTCGAGGCCACGCCGATCTCCGGGCCGGCGCGGAGATAGAAGCCGCCGTCGGTCTCCTGGGGGATAGTGCTGCCGACGACGTTGCAGATACCCAGCACGGGGCAACCTTTGCGCTGCATCTCGCGCAGGGCCGCAAGCGTGTCGGCCGTCTCGCCGCTTTGCGTGATGGCAATCACCAAAGTGCCGTTGTCGATCGGCGGATTGCTGTACCGCAACTCGCTGGCATATTCCACTTCGACCGGCAGCCGGGCGAGGGCCTCGATCTGGTACTCGCCGACCAGTCCGGCGTGCCAACTGGTGCCGCAAGCGGTCATGATGATCCGGTTCAGGGCGCGGAGTTGTTGCGGAGTTAGATTGAACCCGCCGAACTTCGACGTGGCGGCGTCGTGGTCGAGCCGACCGCGCAGGACGTTTTCGACGGCCTCCGGCTGCTCGAAAATCTCCTTGAGCATGAAGTGGTCGAAGCCTCCCTTGGCGACGTCGGCCACCTGGAAGTCGAGGACGTGGACGTTGTGGTTTACCCGTCCCTGGTCGCGGTGGATGACCCTCAACTCGGAGGCGGTCACCACGGCCAGTTCGTGATCGGCCAGGTAGACGATCTTGTCGGTAAACCCGGCTAAGGGCGAGGCGTCGCTGGCGATGAAATGCTCGTTGTCTCCCACGCCGACGATCAACGGACTACCCAGCCGTGCGGCGATCAGCACCTCGGGCCACCGACGGAACAGGACCACCAATCCGTAAGTACCCCGGAGTTGCGTCAGGGCCGACTGGACCGCGTCGACCAACGGCCCGTAGTCCGCCGCCATGTCTTCGATCGGCGGTTGGTGTTTCAGACAACTGTCGATCAGGTGTGCAATCACCTCGGAGTCGGTCGCCGACTGGAATACGTATCCCTCGTTTTCGAGCCGCTGCTTGATTGGCCGGTAATTCTCGATCACTCCGTTATGGACCACGGCCAGTTCGCCGTCTCCGCCGAAATGGGGATGCGCGTTCTCGTCGCTTGGATTTCCGTGAGTGGCCCATCGGGTATGACCGATTCCCACACTTCCGGGGGCAGGGGTATCGGCCAGTCGGTTTTCGAGTTGACTAATCCTACCGGTCGTTTTGACCAAGGCAAATTGACCGTCTGGAGTGATCGTTGCCACCCCGGCGCTGTCATAACCGCGGTATTCCAGCCGGTGGAGTCCCGTGACCAGGAACTCCGCTGCGTCTCGCGGTCCGATATATCCGACTATTCCGCACATTATGCTTGCTCCTGGCAGCCTGTTGAAAAAGGGCGCCACTGCTGACTTGCCCAGCAGTGCATGGGGAAAACTCCCGGGAAAACACTGCTGGACAAGCCAGCAGTGGCACCCAAACTCCCAAATCCGACTTTTTCAACGGGCTCCTGGGAGCGACAGCTTATGGCCGGATATAGCCCTACCACACGCGGAAAAGGGTACCGAACGCCTGCCATCCCAGCCTCAGAGAGTCTCTCAAGCATAGCACACCCATCAGATTGGGGGAAGATGTCAAACACTTGACATTTCCATCGTCTTCAATCATGCTGAAATGTTACCAAGGGGACGTTGATGCTTCTTGTCAACGCGAGTGTTTCTAAAATGACACCAGGTCGATCTTGCCGGGGACAGCGCGGCTGCTCATAGATGTCGTGCTCGGCATAATCGGCGCGGATACGTCGGAGAAGAAGGTTTGGCATGTCCCTTGCGGGTAGGAACTTCGCCCAGGGGGGCATTGTCGCTTGATCCGGTAACGCATGACAACGACACCCACGAAAAACCGTAGCTTTTCCGAGGAATTGCAGCGCCTGCTCCCCGGGCCGAAAGCACTGGCGGCCTGGCTGGTGCTGTTGGTCGTCTTCGTGTGGTTTTACTGGCCGTCGATCGAGAAATTGGTAAGGGTTTGGTACACGGAGGAGGATTACCAGCACGGGTTCTTCGTGCCGATTTTCGCCGTGGCATTGTTGTGGCTGCGGCGGGACATGATCGTGCCCTTCGCCGGGCGCGGCAGTTGGTGGGGATTGCCGTTTATTGCCGTTTGGGCGGCGATGCTTTGGGCGGCGGTTTACTTCCGCTTTGAAAGCCTGCCCGAGATGTCGATGATTCCGTTTTTCGCGGGCATGGCCCTGTTCGTGGGCGGCTGGCAAGGATTGCGTTGGGCCTGGCCGGCCGTTGTATTCCTGATTTTTATGATCCCATTACCCGGCGCCGTCCAAGGACTTGCCAGTCAGGAACTGCAAAGGGTCGCCACGAAACTGAGTGTTGTTACGATTCAAACCTTAGGCATCCCCGCCGTCGCACAGGGCAACGTGATCCAATTGACGGACATTCCGGAAAAGCCGTTGGAGGTAGCCCAAGCGTGTAGCGGATTGCGGATGATGATGCTGTTTTTCGCGATCTGCGTGGGCATGGCGTTTTTGTCGAAAAAGCCGTTGTGGGAGAGGCTTTTCATGATCGCCAGCGCGGTGCCGATAGCGGTGGTCTCGAACGCGACGAGAATCGTGCTGACGGCGGTCCTATGCAAGATCGCTTTTCATTGGCCGTCAATCATATCCGTCGATACGGCATTCAAATTCATGCATGACATGGCCGGCTATCTAATGATGCCCATCGGTCTGATATTGCTATGGATCGAGATGCACCTGCTGTCAAAGCTGCTGATCATGCCCTTGCCGGAACGGCCTCTGGTGATGGATGGATTGGCAATGGAGGAAGCGGTAAAAACCAGCGGCAAACGTGTTGCCCGGAACAAGAGGCAAGGTTAAAGGAACAGGTCGCCGGCCTGCAATCTTGAATACCGGCGACAAGAGCACCAGCGAGGACTATCATGGCCGACAACTTTTCACGGTTGCCGAACGATCAATCCGACCCGCGGTCGATGGCGTTGCTGCCGGCCGGCGCGGGAGAACACAATGGGGAATGGAGCGGCGTTGCCTTGGGCCAACCGGCCAAGACAGGTCCGGACCCGACGGTCTACCTGCATGCACTACGGCGGCACTGGCTGATGGTGTTCGGGATCGGGCTGCTGATCGCGGCCATCGTCGGTCCCGCGGTTTGGTTCGGTATGGGCGAGCAGTACACGGCCACCGGATATTTGCGGGTGGCAATGATGGAAACGCCCTTGGTCTTCCGAACCGAGTTGAATTGGTCGGACGTCAGCCGTTTTGAAATTTACAAAAACACGCAACGGCAGTTGATCCTCGGCCGGTTCGTCCTCATGGCGGCCCTGCGCAAACCGGAGGTGGCCAGGATCCCGGTCATTCGGGAGGAACTTCGCGACGGCGACGCGGTGGAGTGGCTTACCGGCTGGCTGAAGGTCGGCTTCCCCGGCAGGGCGGAAATGATGACGGTGAGACTCAGCCTCGACAATCCCAAACACGCTCAAACCCTGGTCAGGGCCGTCGTGGATTCGTACATTAAGGAAGTCGTAAACGTCGAACGCGACCGGAAACGGGAACGATTCAGCGAGTTGGAACGGGTCTGCGCCGCCAAGGAGCAGGACATTCGCACGAAGCGGGAGGTATTGAAAAACCTCGGCCAGGATTTTGGGACCACGAACACCACAACATTGAACACGCGGCAAAGGCTCGCGTTGGAGGAGTTGTCCCTGTACCGCAGCCAGCACGCCAGATCGCAGTTTGAGACGAAACGATTGCAAGGTGAGTTGGCCGCCCAAAAAGCCCTCTTGGCCAACGTGGATATCATGGAGATTCCGGCCCTCGAAATGGACAAGATCATACGGTTTGATCCGGTGGCGAGACAGCTAGGTATAGAATTGGGCTGGAAAAAAATGGACGAGGTGTATACCAAGGACCGGGTCCTGGAGAACGCCAAGAGCCAATACGCGGGCCACATCTCCGCCGAAGTCCAGATGCTCCAGCAACAATACGACGCGCGGGTCGCGGAGTTGCAGCAAAAGGCCCAGGACAAGCAGCGCGCGGAAATCGAGATGGAGATTCTCCGCTGGGAGACGCTCCTGGCCACCACCCTGGAACAACAGGAAGCCGCGACGAAGGATATCGCCGCTATGCTCGAGCAGGCCAGGGAGTTCGGCAAAACAACCGTCGATATCGAGATGTTGCGGGCAGACCTTATGCAGCAAGAGATGTTGTCGGTCGAGTTGGCAAGCGAGCGGGACAAGCTAAGGGTAGAGTTGCGGGCCACGTCGCGGATCACGGTATTGGGGCCGGTGGAGGAGCCGTTGATCCCCTCCAACACCATTATGCGCGTCATGATAACGCTGATGGCCGTGTTGGGGGGATTTGCCTGTCCAGCCATCGGGATCGCTTTACTCGACGTCCGCGCCGGGCGGATCAACACCAGCGACGACGTGTCGAAGAAGCTGCGGGTGCCGGTGATCGGTTCGGTGCCGCGGATTCCCGCGGGGGTGATTCACCGGTTGGCGTCGCCCTCGAAACGGCACCGTAGCTGGTATTTGCGGTTGACGGAATCGGTCGACGGGATTGCCGCCCGTCTGCTGCACGACGCCGACCTCAAGCAGCACCACGTGATTATGGTTTCCAGCGCCACCGGCGGCGAGGGTAAGACCACCCTGTCCGCCCAGTTGGCGCTAAGTCTCGCCCGGACCGGACGGCGTACCGTGTTGGTCGATTTCGATCTGCGATGTCCGTCGTTCGACGAGGTGTTCGGGGTGCCCTTGACGCCGGGAGTCTCGGAAATGCTTCGAGGGCAGAACGGCGCCGCCGAACTGGTGCGTCAGAGCACCACGGAAAACCTCTCGGTGGTAACGGCCGGCCAATGGGACCGGCGGGCCTTGGCGTCGTTGTCCAACGGCAACGCGGCTCCCCTGTTCAAGGAACTCCGCGAGACCTTTGAGTTCGTGGTGATCGACACCAGCCCGATTTTGCCGGTGGCCGACGCCCGCTTCGTCAGTCAACTGGTCGACACGGTCGTGCTGTCGGTATTCCGGGACATCAGCCAAGCCCCGAAAATCCAGGCGGCGTGCGACATCCTGGCGGCGTTCGGCGTGCAATCGGTGGAAGCCGTGGTTACCGGCCTGAACGAACACTCCTACGGTAAACACATGGGATACGAATCCACGGTCACTACCTGATAGCGGATGGTGTATTTTACGATGGGTAACACGGCAATACGGTTGTATCTTCTGTCGGCCGTCATTTTGGCGACATACGGGGTCGCCAAGTGGGAAAAGTACGCGCTGCAACCGCCCGAGGTGCAACTGCCCAGTTGGACTTTCCACGAATTGCCGACCCAGCTTGGCGACTGGCGCGGCGAGGACACCGAACTGGATCCCGAGATCACCAAGGCAGTCGGCGCGGAGCGAATCGTAGACCGCATTTATCGAGATGGATTGGGGCATGAAATCTCAATGCATACCGCGGTGTTCACGGACCCCGTCGAAGGCGTGTACCATAGCCCGTTGAATTGCTACCGGGCAAATGGCTGGGAGTTGAGGGACAAGACTCGCGAAGAACTACGTCTGTTCGACGATCTGACCATTCCGGTCAGCTTGACCACCTGGAAGCGTGAAGGGGACCGTGCGCTGGTCGTTTATTGGTATCAACTTGGCGAACACGTGCTCTTCGGCCGGTTGGACCTGGGGCTTAAGGTGCGTTGGTCTCTGGCGGGACGGCCGAAATGGCCGCCGCTTGTCAAAGTGATGTTGCAGATTCAGGCGACCGAGATTGAAGAGGCGAAAGCCACCATTCTGAGCTTCGCGGAACAAGTCGCCAGATGGGAAAATCAGCCCGAACGCAGGAAGGAACTGCTGCTTATTGGAGACAATGCCGAAAGTCGAAATTCCGAGGCCTCGCAATAAACTACGGCACCCGGTGCGGCTGCGGATTTCCGCATTGCGACATGAAGACATCGCCCGCTTCATTTGACGAAGCCGGCAATTACGGATAAGATAAAGCAACCTCCTCGATTTATCTCCTCGTGACGGTTAGGGAAGGACAACTGCTTCCATGACGTTAAGCAAATCTCATCCTGTTGAACAACGTGAACTTTTCGACGGCGGTTCGGACGCACGGAACCGTTTTTCGCGGGGCATCATCCGCTCCGTGCTATACGGCGGACTTCGTCGGTTCCTTAGGCAGTTGGCGAACCCCCGCTCTTGGCTTTTGGCGGGAATGCATTTGGTGGTGTTCGTGGCGGCTTACTGGGGGGCTTATTTGCTCCGCTTCGACTTCGATATCCCGCTGGATAACTTATATCTGTATTTACACAGCCTTGGTTGGGTGGTTGGAATTCAGTTGGCGGTCTTCTGCCTCTTGGGGCAATTCCACGGTTGGTGGCGATATGTGACCTTCGCCGATTTCGCCGCCTTGATCTACGCCGCTTTGATCTCGTTGTGCGTGTTGACCACGGCAACCTATTTCATCCAGCCGGCGCGATTTATCCCGCGCGGGGTATTGGGTATCGACTTCATGTTGATCGTCGGCATGTTGGGAGCCTTACGGGCAAGCTGGCGGATGTTCCGAGAGATTTTTCGACCCATGCTCAACGGCAACGATTGCCGCCGTGCCCTGTTGGTTGGCACCGATCTTTCCAACGGAATTCTCGCTCACCAAATTCAATCCCATTTCCACCTCCCTTACCGGGTGCGCGGGTTCTTGGCTACCGACGATCACCCCGCCGGAGGACGCTTGGGACAAATCCCCATCCTCGGCAAACTTGAAGACGTCGAAGAGATTGCCGCCGCCTATCGCGCCACGGACGTGCTGGTGGTCGCCGGCAGCTTGCCGGGCGCACGGCTCCGCCGCCTGATGGAGACCTGTGAGCAAGGCGACTTGAACCTTAAGATCATCCGCTCGCTCGAGGACCGGCTGGAAGGCGACAATCGGATGCCGATCCGAGACATCGAAATCAACGACCTCTTGCGCCGCGAGCCCGTCACCCTCGACACCGACAATATCGGCAAACTGCTCGAAGGGCGGCGAGTATTAGTGACCGGGGCCGGCGGCAGCATCGGCTCCGAAATCTGCCGCCAAATAATCGGTTTCAATCCGCATTCGTTGGTCCTGCTCGGACGCGGCGAGAACCGCATCTTCACCATCGAAAGGGAACTGCTGAGTTTGCGTCCGTCCACCGCGATTCACGCCTGCATCGCGGACGTGACCAATCGGCAGCGGATGGAGCAGGTTTTCAAGACCCATCGTCCCGAGGTGGTGTTTCACGCGGCCGCCCATAAACACGTGCCCCTGATGGAGGCGAACGTCGGCGAGGCGATAAGAAACAACGTCCTGGGAACCAAGTGCGTGGCCGATCTGGCCGACCAGTTCGGCGTGCGGAGTTTCGTGTTGATCTCCACCGACAAGGCCGTTCATCCCACCAGCGTGATGGGAGCCACCAAGCAGATCGCGGAACGCTACGTCCACACGCTCTCACAGGAGTCGGCCACCCGATTCATCGTCGTCCGCTTCGGCAACGTGTTGGGTTCCGCCGGGAGCGTGGTGCCGCTCTTCCAGGAGCAAATCCGTTGCGGGGGGCCAATCACCATCACCGACCGGCGCATGACGCGGTTCTTCATGACCATTCCCGAGGCTTCCCAGTTGGTCCTCCAGGCCGCCACGATGGGCACCGGCGGCGAAATCTTCGTGTTGGAGATGGGAGAACAGGTCAGGATCATCGATCTTGCTCGCGACCTGATCCGTCTCTCCGGACTCCCCGAGGACGCCGTCGAGATCATCTCCACCGGCATCCGGCCGGGCGAGAAGCTGTACGAAGAGTTGTACTTCGACGACGAACAGACCCTGCCTACTTCGCATCCGAAGCTGCGAGCGGCGTATCATCGCCCCTATTCCTTGGTGGAAGTGCGCCGCGCGATTGCTCAGCTCCAGAGGCTGGTCAATGACCCGGAAGAGTTGCTCCGCCGGAAACTTCGTGAGATCGTTCCCGAGTTCAACTCGCCGCGGGATGGCGTCGAGACGAAAGGGGTCGCCCCCGTCTGCTTGAATAATCACGAAGTGAAGGCCAGCGCGTGACCCCGACGTCTCCGGTTAGAATTGCTTCTACGATGGCAAGCCCTTTCTTGCCCGCGCATTTGCGCCAACCCGCATACCCCGCACCACTCATCCGGCGGTGCCCACTGGGCCGCGAAACGCCCTCGGCAAATTTTGCTCAGCTTCCGCAATACGATAATCGACACTATATTATGGTATTGGTAACATTTTTGAGAGATTCCTGGTTTCCACGCTCTGCGTCGGTGGCGGCGACGCAGAGAGGCTGTGAATTTTTCGATTTGGCGTCATCACGACCACAACCCGTAGGGTGCGTGAAACGCACCATGTACTACCGGTTGTGGTGCGTTTCACGCACCCTACGAAAATTCACGACCTCAGAGCGTCGCGGACAGTGCGTTCCCGCGGAGGACCGTGGGAACGAGAGGTTTCGGGAGGTTCTACCCGCCTTAAACCGGTTTGGGTAAGTTACGCGCGATGAGGCGCTGCAAGTACATATCAAACGACCCGTGCAAAGGGGACGCCGCGTCACCCACGGGGACGGAGTCCACGCTGAACACCCTTCCAGGAGATGTAGGCCGGGTCGTGACCCGGCGAGGTTGGTCGACTGCTGATGTGAAATGATCGCCGGGTTGCAACCCGGCCTACTACTGAACCCGTTTCGGGAGACATGCCTTGAATAACTCAGTTGCAGTTGTGGGATGCGGATATTGGGGAAAAAACCTGGTGCGCGTGTTTTCGCAACTCGGCGCGCTTAAATGCGTTTGCGACACTGACGCCGCCCGGTTCGACAAGCTAAGCATCGAAGGCGATACGCCAAAGTTTACCGGCAACCTCGCCGACGTTCTCGCGGACCAGAGCATCGCCGCCGTGGCCATCGCCACTCCGGCCGCCACCCACCACGACGTCGTCCGGCGATGCTTGGAGGCCGGCAAGGACGTGTTCGTCGAAAAACCGCTGGCGCTGAACGTCGATCAAGGGCAAGAATTGGTCGCCCTGGCACGAAAACATTCGCGGATCCTCATGGTCGGACACATCCTTCTCTACCACCCGGCCGTCATCAAACTCCGCCAACTCATCCAGCAAGGGGCCTTGGGACGCATCTTGTACTGCTATTCCAACCGGCTGAACATGGGCCTGATCCGCACCGAGGAAAACATCCTCTGGAGCTTCGCCCCGCACGACATCTCGGTGATGTTGCACCTGCTGGGCGAGGAACCAATCTCGGCCGAAGCCGAAGGGCAAAGCTACTTGACCCCCGGCGTCGTGGACGTGACCCTTAGCCGGCTGCGGTTTCGCGACGGAGTTACCGGCCACATCTTCGTCAGTTGGCTCCATCCCTCCAAAGAGCAGCGGTTGGTCGTCGTCGGCACGGAACAGATGGCCGTCTTCGACGACACCGCCGAGAAGAAGCTCCTGCTCTATCCCCATCGCGTCGATTGGGCCAGCCGCGCGCCGAAGGCCGTCAAGGCCGAAGCGGTGGCGGTCGAGTTGGAGAAGGCCGAGCCGCTCAAGGAAGAGTGCCAACATTTCCTCGATCGCGTGGCCGACCGCCGCGAGCCGCGCTCCAGCGGCGAGGAAGGGCTGCGGGTGTTGAAAGTCCTCGGCGCCTGCCAGCAATCGTTGGAAAAAGACGACCGCTTGCAGTTTAGCACGAATCCCGCGCCGGCGGAATCCGCGCCCCCATGCGAATACTTCGCCCACGAAAGCGCCTACGTCGACCAATCCTGTTCGATCGGCAAGGGAACCAAAATCTGGCACTTCTCGCATATCATGAAGGGGGCCGTGATCGGCGAGAAATGTTCGATCGGCCAAAACGTGGTGATCGGCTCGGCCGCCGTTATCGGCAGCGGCGTGAAAATCCAAAACAACATCTCGATCTACGACAAGGTGACGATCGAGGACGGCGTGTTTTGCGGCCCTTCGATGGTCTTCACCAACGTGATCAACCCTCGCAGCGAGATCGTCCGCAAGGACGAATACCTTCCCACGTTGATCCGCCGCGGCGCCACGCTGGGGGCCAACTCGACGATCATTTGCGGCCACACTGTCGGCCGCTACGCCTTCATCGCGGCCGGGGCCGTGGTGACCGGCGACGTACCGGATTTCGCCTTGATGATGGGCCTGCCCGCCAAACAACACGGATGGATGTGCCGCTGTGCCGCCGCGAAGCTCGAGTTCGACTCGGCCGGGACCGCCGAATGTTCGGTCTGCGGCGCGGAATACCGTTTCGAAAACGGGCAAGTGCGGGAGGCAAGTAATTCGTAATGAAGAGGAAACCAATTTTTGAACAGGAGGAAACAGAGGAAACAGAGATTATTTTGTGAGCCGATCAATTGATTTCCACGAAATAATCCTGATCGAAGGTGTACCCCGCCTGATTCACCCCAAAAGCGAATTTGCCCGATCTCATTGTTCCCCTCTGTTACCTCTGTTTCCTCCTGTTCAAAAAATGAGTGTTATGCATCCACTATACCAACAGGCGGCTGAAATAACTCGCGATTGTATCGGCGCGGCGATTGAGGTTCACAAGGACAAAGGGCCGGGACTGCTCGAATCTATTTATGAATGGTGTTTTTGCAAGGAATTGGAACTTCGAGGTTGCGATGTTCGGACCCGGAAGTCGGTGGTCATTCGTTATAAAAATTTCAAACGTGAAGAACCGCTAAAGTTCGATATCCTTGTGAATTCCTGCCTCTTGATTGAAACTAAAGCCGTAGAGAAGGTTCACCCCATCCATAAGGCGCAATTATTGAGTTACATGAAGTTGTTGGATATCCCTCTTGGTCTGTTGATCAACTTCAATGTTGAAAAACTGACGGACGGAGTCTCGCGTCTAATACTTCCTCAAGCGAACTCCCCAAATTAAAAAACAACTCTCCGTTTCCTCTGTTTCCTCCTGTTCAAAAAAACCCAGAATCATGACACAACCCATCACCGTTCCCTTGCTCGACCTGAAGGCCCAATACGCCACGATCCGCGACGAAATCCGCCCGGCGGTCGACGCCGTGCTGGAATCGCAAATGTGCATTCTCGGGGCGACCGTGGCCGAATGTGAAACCAAGCTGGCCGAGTATTGCCGCTGCCCGCACGCGGTCGGCGTTTCCTCCGGCAGCGACGCCTTGTTGATCAGCCTGATGGCCGAGGGGATCGGTCCCGGCGACGAAGTGATCACCACGCCCTACACGTTCTTCGCCACCGCCGGCGGGATCGCCCGGGTCGGCGCCAAGCCGGTCTTCGTCGATATCGACCCGCAAACCTACAACATCGACCCCGCCGGAATCGAGGCCAAGATCACCCCGAACACCAAGGCCATCCTGCCGGTCCATCTTTACGGCCAGTGCGCGGATATGGACCCGATCATGGCCATCGCCGACGGGCGCGGGATACCGGTCATCGAGGACGCTGCCCAGGCAATCGGCTCGGAGTACAAGGGCCGTCGGGCCGGTTCGATCGGCCGCTACGGTTGCTTCAGCTTCTTCCCCTCGAAGAACCTGGGCGCGGCGGGCGACGGCGGACTGATCACCACCTGCGACGACGCGGTGGCCGAGAAACTGCGAATCCTTCGCGCCCACGGCTCGAAACCAAAATACTACCACGCCACCATCGGCGGCAACTTCCGCTTCGACGCCCTGCAAGCGGCAATCGTCGCCGTGAAGCTACGCCACCTAGACCAGTGGACGGCCGGGCGTCAGTCGAACGCCGCCCGCTACCGACGCCTGTTCGAGGCCGCCGGACTATCGCTCCCCTCGCCCGCTGGGAGAGGGGCCGGGGGTGAGGGTCTGGTGCAATTGCCCGTCGAGATGGATGGCTACCGCCACATATACAACCAGTTCGTCATCCGCGTGCCGCGCCGCGACGAGTTGCGGGCGTACTTGAAAGAGCAAAAGATTGGCAACGAGGTCTACTACCCGGTCCCGCTGCACGTGCAGAAGTGTTTCGACTATCTCGGCTACAAGGAAGGCGACTTCCCCGAGAGCGAACGGGCGGCCCGGGAAACCATCGCCCTGCCGATCTATACCGAACTATCCGACCAACAGGCCGAATGGGTGGTCGAGTGCATCGGACGGTTCCTGAAAGGTTGAACCCCGAATCCCGAACCCCCGAACCCCGAACCCCGCCTTCTTCCGAACGCCACTTGCCGATAATGTCCGATTCTGGTATGCTGATTACTGGGCCGAGGCGGTGCTGGGCACCACCATCGAGAAGGGCATTCTATCTGCTGCGAGTCGGCAACCGCCGTCGAAGGGTAGCAATATGAAGAACTATCATTCCACGTCCACTCGGGCCGCGTCAAGCCCCGACCGTTCCCCCGCCCCCCGTCCGCCCGGCACCGCGTGGACGCGGCGGCTAAACGGTTTTACGCTTGTCGAGTTGTTGGTCGTAATAACGATCATCGGCATCCTGGTCGGGCTGACAATCCCCGCCGTCATATATGTCCGCGTTATCGCCAAGCAGGCCGCCGTCACGCTGGACCTGAAGCAGCTTGAGATGGCCTGTCAAGCCTACAAGGAAAAGTTCGGCGAGTACCCGCCTGACGGCACCGATCACAGTGCTGTTCTAAGGCATCTTGCCAAGGCGTTTCCGCGTTTTATGATTGCCGGAGCAGATGACATTGAGAAATGGGACAATCTACGGACGTGGATTCAAGATTCGTCGCGGTGGGGAGCCTCGGTCGACATCAATACGCTTTCGCCATTTAATGCTTTGGCCTTTTGGCTGGGAGGCAGACCGGCGGGCGGGCAATTGACCGGATTTAGCGCCAATCCAGCCGATCTCTTTGACACCAGCACCAGCCGCATTGGTCCGTTTTTTGATTTCGATTTGAACCGACTCCGCGCCGACGGTTATTACTGGCCGCAAGGCGCCGCGGGTACTGGGACCACTGGCGCAATCGTATATTTTCGTGCAGAGAACGGCGGATATGCTACTGCTGGGGCATATATGTTTAGCAACGGTCAGAACGTAGTGCCGGCAATCGATACCCGCTTGTCGAATGTGGACGGACTTTACAACTATGACAACAGCAAGCTTCCCGTATATAGCTGGGTCAATCCGAGATCAATCCAGATATTCTCTTCCGGTTTGGACGTAACGTACTCGTCACCGATAACTATTCCCCCGGGTGATCTCGATGGCTGCTTGGCGTTTCCCACCGGCGAGAATTACGACCCCGTCGGTTATACCTACGACGACATCACGAACTTCAGCGACGGTACGCTGGAGAACGCCATGCCGTAACGGCTGAACCCGCGTTGCGATTATTTCCCTTCCATAAAGCCGCGACCGCTGGTCGCGCCGATGTGTCTGCGGTCGCCGATCGCGCCGATGACACGTATCATGCATTATGCCCGCGTCGTCGCCCGGGCGCGACCAACGCCAAGCGGCTTTATGATTGTCTGAATGACGGAACCGTTTGATCCATATCGCAAGTGGCTGGGTATCCCGGCCCAAGATCGGCCGCCGCACCACTACCGGCTGTTGGGAATCGAGCCGTTCGAGTCCGATCAGGAGGTGATCTGCAACGCGGCCGACGCCCGGATGGCGCAGATCAAAACCTTTCAGACCGGCAAGCACTCGGACCACTCGCAACGGCTGCTGAACGAATTGGCCGCCGCCAAGGTCTGTCTGCTCAATCCGGCGAAGAAGGCGGAGTATGACCAGGAGCTACGAGAGGGGCGAGGGGCGAGGGACGAGGGGCGAGGGGGAAACGCCCCCGGACTGCGATCCGGGGGGGAAGACGCGGACGATCTGGAAGAAGTATCGCCCGTCGTGGTCGTCTCCGCGAAGCCGTCGGACTATCTCGCCCGCCGCCGCCGGAAACGACAGCCGACGTGGCTCATGCCCTCGATCATGTTCGGCGTCGTGGTGTTGCTGGCCGTGGTGCTGGCCCTCGCGTTCCAAGAGATCGTCGCCGATCGGCATGGCACGAAGCGAAGCGGGGTTGCCGAAAAAGAGCGTCCGCCGGTTCCCTCGAAGAGCGTGCCCCCGGCGGTCGCGAAAAAGCCGTCCGAACCTGTCCGTCCTCTGCCGGAGCCTGAGCCGCGAGAGGAGCCGAAACCCGCGCCGCCGAAATCGCCGCCTGCCGAAGAAGAACAGCCGGCGCCGCCGGTAATCCACAAACCGGTCGAGCCGCAACGCCCTGAGCCGGCGCGTCCCAAACCGCCGGTCCGTAGGCCGCCGTCGGCGCGAAAGAAGCCACCCGTCCCCGACGCCGCCGCGCAGCGGGAAGCGGAGTCTGAGATTCGCTCTTTGTTTTCCAAGGAGTTTGCCGCCGCCGACAATGCCAGGCGAAAATTGGCCCTGTCCGCCACGTTGCAGAAGCAGGCCCGCGGGACGAAAAACGATCCGGCGGCGCGATTCGTCCTCTACCGGCTGGCCGGCGAGTTGGCCGCCGAAGCAGGCTATTTGGCCAGGGGCTTTGCGGTGATCGACAGGCTGGCCGGATCGTATGACGTGAATCCGTTGACCATGAAGGCCGATCTGGCGGCGGTGGTGGTTCCCAGCTATCGCGTCGGAGCCAACAACATCAATTCATTCGTGAACCTGTGGATTCAGACCGAGACATTGATGGTGTTGGCCGATCTGGCGGCGAGGAAGGACGATTTTCCGACTGCGGTTCGGGCGGCGAAGCTGGCCGTTTCCATGGCCCGGGCCACGAAAAACACGCGGTTTCTGCGCGAGACCGTTGCCCAATCCCGTGAGTTGGAGCATATGAGGTCCCGCTTCCGGCCGGTGGAGACGGCGTTGGGAGTATTGGTCGAAAATCCCGACGACGCGAAGTCGAACCTGACGGCGGGCAAGTGGCGATGTTTCACCAACGGCGACTGGGATCGCGGCCTGCCGCTTATGGCGAAGGGCAACGACGTGGCATTGGCGGAGTTGGCCCACCGCGATCTCGCCCGACCAAAAACGGTCGAGGATCAATTGGCGTTGGCCGAGGACTGGTTCGCCGCGGCGGCGAAGGAAACGTCTCCGTCGAAGCCCGGGCTTCAGGTCCGCGCGAGTTATTGGTACGAAAAAGCATTGCCGAAACTATCGGGGTTGGAGAAAACCAAGGTCAAAAAGCGGCTCGACGATCTGCACGAAAAGGACATTCGCGGAACCCGGATTCGCGGTCTCGTCGTGAAAGGCAACGTGGCGTTGGCGAGAAACAGAACCACGGTCAGGGGCGTGACAAATCACAGCGAGTGTCTTCTGGACGGCAACTCCGCCGCTCGGGAATCGGGCAACGCGGCGTTTGGGAAATGGCCCTGCCGGTGGATTATTGAATTCGACCGGGTCTATTCGCTACGGGAAATCCGGTTTCGACTGTACGATTACGATCGTCGCGCTTACCGATACGTGCTCTCCGTTTCAGGGGACGGAAACCACTACACCGTGGTCAAGGACGCCAGCCAAGGGGGTTGGTCCAGTTGGCAGCAGGTCCTCTTTTCGCCGCGGCCGGTGAAGACGATCATGCTGGAAGGGCTGCACAACACCAAGACGAAAAACTTCGCCATCGTCGAACTGGAGGCGTATTGTATTCCGTCGAAAGGCATGTGATAGAAGTCGAGTGAAGTCGATTCATAATCTCGTTTCGCGCCTCTACCGCAGCCACTTCTTCCGCAACGTCCTCGTGATGATGACGGGGACAGTGCTGGCGCAGGTGATTGCGTTGGCGTTCGTGCCGGTGTTGTCGCGGGTGTACGACCCCGCCACGTACGGGGTGTTTGGAGTTTTTCTGTCGATCGTGGGGATCGTTTCATGCGTGGCCACGCTTCGTTACGATATGGCCTTGATGCTTCCAAAGGAGGACGCCGACGCAGCCTGCATTCTCGGGCTATGTGGAATAGTGGTCCTTGGAATCGCGGCTCTTTCCGGCATATTATGCTTGGCGTTTGGCAACCAACTGGCAACGTTGCTGAAAACCCCCGAACTTGTCCCTTGGCTGTGGTTGCTGCCCGTATTAGTTTTCCTCATGGGGGCGTGGCAAACTCTTTTCTCTTGGTCGGCCCGCCGCAAGCAGTTTCGCCGCGCGTCGATATCTCAAGTGGCAAAGGCGTTGACCGGCCCAGGGGCTCAGGTGGCCGCCGGTCTGTGCAGCGCCAACGTGTTCGGATTGATCTTGGGGAGGATAATCGGCGACGTTTGTGGGTCGGCGACGTTTGCCGTCCAGATTTTCAAGCACGATTGGCAACTGATCAGCGGTTCGCTCCAATGGAGTCGCATGAAGCGGCTTGCCCGTGCGTACGCGGATTTTCCGATGTACACAACTCCACAGACTTTGCTGAATACGGTTTCTCAACAAGTGCCATTGCTGTTGTTGGCGCACTACTTTGGGGTTGCGGTGGTCGGCTATTATGCGTTCGGCGTGCGGATCGTGCAAATGCCGATGAATCTTGTCCGGTCTTCTCTTCAATCGGTGTTGTTTCAGAAGGCCGGGGAGGTGTACAATTCCGGCGGCGACACCTATGCTTTGTTCAAAAAAACCACATTGGGTCTGATCGCCATTGCGGTATTGCCAACCGTGCTCATCGTGATTTTTGCGCCCGCAGTTGCGGCTTTTGTCCTTGGCGAGCAGTGGCGCACGGCGGGCGAATACTCCCGCTGGTTGGTGCTGTGGCTCGCCATCGGATTTTGCAATGTTCCAGCGATGCTGTTTGGTCAAATATATCGCCGCCAGCGCGCGCTGTTGGTTATCGACATAGTAGTACTCGTCGGTCGGGTATCGGCCATCGTAGTGGGAGGGATATTTTTCACCGCACTGCAAACCGTGATTCTCTACAGCATAGTCGGCATCTTTTTCAATACCTACCTTATCGCATGGGTATGGTGGTTTCTGAAAAAGCAGTCGATGCCGATATCAACGGAACACTCCTTTGATCAAACACAAACTGAAATGGCGTAAGACATCGAATACAAAACACGATTCAACAATCAACCTTTAACCATCGGGCAACCTTTCCGACTACCATTAAAATGCTCATCATCAAGAGAGACCAAGGTTTTGCGTGGCATCATCGCGGCGGATTGCACGTGAAGGGCTACCTTTTTGACGGCGCCGGAACGTTTTGCCGTGGCGAAGCCGTCGTCGATTACTTCGCGGCGGCGGCCGACGCGGATGGTTTTCGCAAGAAGCTCCGCGAGGCTAACGGATGTTTCGCCGCTATCTTGGAGACGGATGGACAAGTGCTGGCCGCCGTCGATCCGGTGCGCAGCATCCCCCTGTTCTACGCCATGAAAGGCGGCGATCTGGTGTTGGGCGACGACGTGCGGGCGATACAAGCCGAACTCGGCGGCACGGTGGAGTTCGACCCAATCGCCCGCGAGGAGTTTCTCCGAGTCGGATATCCCATTGGTCCCAATACACTGGATCCTCGGGTCCGGCAAATCGAGGCCGGCGAAGCGTTCGTCTACGACAAGCAGACCGCGCAAGGGAGCGCCAGTGTCTACTTTAGTCATGCTCACAACAATTATACGGACAAGTGCGAGGATGAGCTTGTCGAGGAATTGGATCAAATCACCTCGCGTTGGGCGCGGCGGCTGATCCGCTCCGCCGAAGGACGGACTATCGTCGTGCCCTTAAGCGGCGGATACGATTCACGGTCCATCGTTTGCGCGTTGAAGCGGGAAAACTGCGAAAACGTGATCTGTTACAGTTACGGCGCGCCGACCAGCGATGAACACCACGTCGCAAAAAAGGTGGCTTCACAACTCGGATATCCGATCCATGTGATCGAATACAATCGCCAATGTTGGCAGGCGATAATCGAGTCGTCGCGTTTTTTGAACTTCTGTCGTTTTATCTGGCAGCAATGCGCGATTCCCTTCGTACAGGAGCTTCCCGCGGTGGAAGCATTATCGGAACAAGGGCTAATCCCCGCTGATTCGGTCATCGCACCGGGCTATATGAGCTTGCGAAAAGGACGCTTTATCCCCTTCGAGGTCAGCGATAATCATCCCGAACAGGCTCTTGCAGTTGGCATAGACAATTACCTGTATCAACAATTTTTCGTTTTTTTGGCTTCGCCGATCGCTCCAGAGACGAAGCAAGCCATTCTTGACCGCATCCATGCCTATACGTCTCGGTTCAAGTCGGAAGAGATGCAAGATTTTTGCAGTGTGCTGGAAAACTGGTATGCTCTTAACCGGGCGACGAAATTCCTCATCAACAACGTACGGACCTACGAATTGTATGGGTATGAGTGGCGGCTGCCGCTTTGGGACAAGGAACTGATCGAGTGGTGGTATCGCATTCCGCTCAAATTCCGAGTGAACGGCGCGCTCTATCGCAAGCATGTATTTGAACACCTCTTCAATCCCATGGGGGTGGGGTTTAGGAAGTCGGAGTTCACCCAGTTCAAGGTCTACAATGATTTTGTGAGGCCGTATATGCCCCGTGCGATGATTCGACTGCTAAAAGGACTGTACCTGGGGACTGTTGGAAGACTTCAGCCGAATCCGGTCAACATCGGCGCTTTTCAAGATCTCACCTCGCTTCTGGTGGATCAATTGACTTCCGAATACGATCGCAGTGACTTCGGCAGCGTCAACGGCGCCGTCGCCGCTTGGTGTCTCTGCCACAATCCATAAATCAGTGTAATCCGTGTCAGGTGTCAATAAGATTGTTGTGGCGGCTTGAATCGCAAAAGGGAGCTGAGCATCGTGTCGATTCGGACAAAATTAGCTATGCCAACTCCGAAGCTCCGTGAACGGTTGCCTATTATGATATCACCACATAAGCTAATGAAGTCTCTCGCTTCATTCATTCCCAGACTACTGCGAAAAATCATTCCCCGATTGCAGCGAAAAGTCATCTTAGAAGTTCGTCGTCACGACCCGCCCCCCCTCCTGAAGCCGATTGATGGGATCCACTTTGAACAAGTCACGGCCGAGAATGTTGCCTTGGTCTCGCATTTTCGCTGCCAAAAAGTGGTGGCGAATTGCAGGAGATATCTCGCCCAAGGCGATCTCGGCATATACGCCTTTTGCGGCGACCGGGTGGTGGGACACGGCTGGGTGGCGATCCCAAACGGTTTGGGTCGAAAGATTTGGGGTTATATGCCAGTCACTCGCGACACCACCTCTTTCATGTTCTTTCACATTGACCCTAAATTTCGCGGCCGCAAGATTTTCCAACATGTGCTCGCTGAGTTGGTCAAGCTTACGTTCAGCAAGTCCAACGTTGGCCGCATTTTATCCGACGTTAACGTTTACAATGCTCCCTCGATCGCCGGCTGCGAACGGGCTGGCTTCCGCCGTATATGCATCGTCCCTCTTTTCCTGTGGTGTGGGATTACAATTACTTTGGGAAGAATTCCCAAGTCCAATCCCAACAGTGCTTAATTCCTACGATCATGGTTGAAATACTCGGCGTTGGCGCGGCCGCACGTTTCGGCTCCGAAAGAATGCAACTCCGGCAACGTTTCGGTAGGTAAACGCGATGTCGCGATGTTTTGTTTGGAGAATTCAGGGAAAATAAGAATGGGACGCAGTATCGACGAATGGACTACGCTTGCCGCGTCCGAGCACGACAAATGGGATGAATTTGTCGATGCGTCTCCGAACGGGTCTGTTTTTCAAAAGGCGTGGTGGTATCGTGCTTGGAACATGGAACCCATCGTTCAGGCCCTCGTGGATCAGCAGGGCCGAATACGAGCCGGTATCTGCTATAGCATTGGAAGGAAATGGGGGACGAAGAGCATCATCCGTCCACCGCTGACTCCGCGGAACGGCCCCGTCTACCTGCCGTCGAACAGCAAGAACCAAACGAAACAACTCACCCATGCCAGGGAGATGCTCCTGGGAGTGATCAATGCGTTGCCGCGACTGGGCGCATATAATTTTACCCTTGGGCATACGGAACGGGACATAATTCCGTTTCTATGGAACGGTTTTGATGCAACGGTCGCATATACCTACCGTATCCCATGCTCGGAAAAAGAAACTTGGAGCACCCGCATCTCTTCTTCCCATCGAAAAAGCTTGGTTGCCGGCACCCGCGAAGTCGAAGAGAATGGGTATCAACTCGACCTGAACCCGCCAATTCACGATATTATCGAGGTGATCGGGGCCACGGCCGAATACAAAGGGTTTGCGTTTCGAAAATTCCGGGACAGGCTGCCTGCTTGGTGGGAAGAGGTCACGTCGCACTCGGCTGGCATTGCGTATCTCATACGCGATGCCTCTGGTCGTCCTCTAACGGTAATGGCGCTAGTGCGCGACGCGAAGACAACCTATTCCTTGCTTGGAGGAATTATTCCAGATATTCGAAAATACGCACCGAACGCTCCAAGAGTGTCTCAAACGAAGTCGTTGCTTGTCGAACGAGCAATTCGCGACAGCCACGACATGAATCTCGACTACGACTTCGAGGGATCAATGCTTCCCGGCGTCGAAGGTCACTATCGTCGTTGGGGAGGCGAGCTATGCCCAATCATGGGCGTGTGGAAATTCAGTTCGCCAATTGCTTATGGACTTTGGTACGCTCATCGGTACTGGACAAGGCACCGCAAACGCTCTTGGGTTTGGTACGATTAGTGATCCCTCCTGATTTGCCGCCGGTTCCTTCAACACCTCTTTTGTTAAACGTTTTATATTGGATGGAGAAAAACAGCCATGCTGTTTGAACGGACGAAAGACCTCGCCCTTCCTCCGGTGGATGTGACGACGTTTCTGGCCGTAGGATGCTGCCTGCTGTCCATCGTTGCGCTGCTGCTAATCGGGTACAAGAAGAGGCACTGGTTCCTGCGCCCGTCGCTGCTCACCTTTTCCTGGTACGTTTTGCGCGTGCAGGTGCCGAGCATTTTCTATTTACGCAAGACAGCCGATGTCGTTCCGATCCCTTGGCACTACCTGTTCATCATTCATGGGTTTGCGATATCCTTCCTGGCAATTGCCATACCGCTTTATTTCGCCAGCGATGGACACACCAAGGAAATTTGGGACAAGATGTGGCGACAAATCGAGGCGAAACAGTCTTCTTTGCCCGGCTATTTCGTGGTCTTTTTGCTGTGCTGTACCGGCCTTACGATGCTTGCCTACTTCTCCACTATCTCGTTTTATCAGACCGGCTTGTATTTCCTGTTGACCGATCCCATGGGGCTCAACATGGCGCGGGAATTGAGCCTTAAGCTCCTACCAAATCGCTTCGTGATCTATATGTATTCTTGGAACGCCAGCCTTTTCGTCCCACTACTGGTCATGACGGCGACAATTATGATCGTACAACGCCGACGGTTGGACTACATCCCGGTGGCGGCAGCGGCGATTTTATCATCTTCGATGGCGGCAACTCGGAATAACTTCGGGGCACCGGTATTACTCGCGTTGCTGACGTACTTTTTCCTGCGGACGAAACGGATCCGGCCCATTCGTCTTGCGGTATTCGCGTTGGTGGGCGGCTTCTTGGTGCTTTTGGGACCTGCTTTCATCTCCATTGCGCGCGAAGGCCGCCCTGTTACAGGAGCGGCATTGGTTGGAAGAATAACGGGCAGCATGTTCAACAGGGCCGTCATGGCGCCCGCTCATACCACCTTGATGTATGTGTACCACACCCAGGTCACGGAAACCCGCGGGATCGTCGGCATTCGGCCCATCGCAATACTGCTCGGAGAGCCATACAACGAAGTGACTCAAGAATTAGGACGTGAGTATGTGGGACACGCCACAACGGTCGTAAACACAAATTTCATTGGTGCATACTACATCTTGTTTGGTCTGGTTACCATTCCCGTTTGCATAATAGGCGTGCTATTGTTCGATTTGTTTGGATTGATTTTCCGTATACGCAACCTTGCGATCTTGCCCTTCTTCGTGTTATTTATAACAAAATCTCTTTCGCTGTCGGAAAGCATTTTCACCTCGGCCTTACTGACCAAAGGGTTCTTGTTTATACCCATACTTGCCCTATTATCGGTATGGTTCGCGTCAACCAATGAGGCCGACGGTTCCAACAAGGCAAGGGTTGATTAGGCATGAAACCGCTTACGCATCAACTACACACATCAGCAATTCACAAAGGTGGCGCCTCGGTATGTATTGAAGTTCAGCACGATGCGATGATAGCCGAACAGCTGTTGACGCTATGGAATCTGCTGGACGAGCGAAATCGATGCCTCGGTTACGCTCGCTACGATTTCGGTGACGTGAAAAGTCATTCGCTGTTATTGTGGCTGGCGAGAGGTCGTGGAAAACGAATTGTTCTGAAAGCATTGCAAGGAATCGAACTGGCGGCGCCCATGACCTGGAGGCGGATTTTGGGCATCCGTAAACAGGTGGTTCCGAGCCTGTTTTATCATCTCGGCATGACGTACATGGTCCGTGCGCTGCTGCCCGATCCCCCCCCGTGCAAGGCGCTTTTGGAACATGTTTGCCGGAGCGCTTTGGACCTTCGTCTCGATGGAGAACATGTATGCTGGGAACACCCGTACAGCCACCATGCCGCGAGTTGGCGCGACGAACCGCGAATCGATGTTCCGCTCTCGTGCGCTCATCACACGGGCCGCGTGGGATTGATGCTGTTGAAAGCCGGCCAATATCTTGATCGCCCCGACCTGCGGGAAGCAGGGACGAGCGCAGCCAAGGCCTTAATGACATATCACAACTGGCAGGTCTATCCGGACAAAACCTGCACCGTAAGCTACTATCCCCACACGCGCGACGAAGTGATCAACACTGGGGCGGACGCCGCTGTGTTGTTGGCCGCGGTCCCTTCAGAACAACGAACTTCCAAAATGCAGGAATCGCTGGAGGGCTTGGTGCGAATGGTCGTTTCGGAACAGCAGACCGATGGTTCATGGCACTACTGCACGCGCCGCCATTATGAACGGTTCGGCGGCGCCCGTGTGATTGACAACCACCACACGGCGATGAACTTGTGCGCGTTGGCCGTGATTGGACGGCTGGACGTGCTGCCTCGGAATTTGGCGGAAGACGCGAGGGACGCACTTGAGCGAGGGACGCGGTTCTACTTGAACGAACTTTTTCTGCCCGACGGCCGCGGGCTGCACCTGATCGGCAGTCGGCAATCGACGGGAATCGTTGGCTACTCGGAAGGCGTATCTGCACTGTCTGCATACCTGGGCGGCTCTGTCGTGTCCTCATCGGTTGCGACGCAGGTGCGGGAAATGATCCCCAAGATGATCGCCATCGCCGTGGATCAATTTGTCAACCTGCGCACCGGCGACGTGGCATGTTATCGATTTTTCGGTCGTCCTTTTCACATCCAGTCGTCCCGTTGGGGCTCGGCGCCATTGATGCAGGCGATAACCGACTACCTGCGGCTAAGTCAGCAGAATGAGTAAAAATATGGGCAACCGCGGCTTTAAAATAGAAGAAGACCTGGAACAGCGTCGAGGATTTCGGGGGGATCCTCTTCTTAATAGTGAGCTGACGGAACCCCGGAGACGCTACGTTGTCAATTTTTTCCGTATGCTGGGGTATGACGCAGCGGACTTGGACGACGAGAAGACCTCGGCCGTGTTTTCCTTGCTTGCCAGATTGGAAGAATACGGCTCGCCGCTTCGTCACAACGGGCACAACTGGGATCTGGATTACGCCTCGTTGGCCCGGCAGAGGCAACGTACGATACCAGTTGTTGAAACATGGGCCAGGCAATGGGCGACCGAGGGGGTGTTGACGCCGATTCGGGACGTCCCGCCGCGTTGGCCGGATGGCAAGCGGTTTGCGCTGTGTCTGACGCACGACATGGATATCCTCGGCGGCAACACCTTCCGGCCTCGAATGCGTTCCTTACGTACGCTGTCGGGAACTACCTTCCAGCAAAAGGCAATCGCTTTGTTGGGTGTCTGTCGGGAAGCCGCCAGAGGCATGGTCCCCGGTCGTTCGGGTTCCGATCCTTTATTAGCGGAGTGGATGCGTGAAGAGTCACAACATGGTTTCAAGTCCAGCTTCTTCTTCCTCGCCCAACCGATACCCTGCCCCGACTGGGAAGATTCGTTCTACCGGTACAAAGACCGGGTCCGCTTCGACGACCAGCGTTTGCCGATCGGCGAAGTGATGCGCATCATGGCCCACGACGGTTGGGACGTTGGCCTGCACGGCTCGTCTCGTTCCCACGCTTCGGCCGAACTGTTGGCCAAGGAAAGGGCCATCGTCAGCGACGCCTGCGGTATGGAAGCGGTAACGATCAGGCAACACCATTTGTTCTGCGACGTACGTTACACGCCGTCCTATCAGAATCGCGCAGGCTTTCTGGCCGACAGCACATTGGGTTCCAACCTGCGTGCCTGCTTCCGCTGCGGCACGGGAATGCCGTTTTATTGGTACGACGCGATCTCCGACCGGCAACTGGATATTCTTGAATCGCCGTTGATCATCCAAGACGTGGCGTTGTTTCGCATCCTGCAAATGGACGTTGATACGGCGATTCGACACTGCGTGGAGATCATGGAGGTCGTGGCCGACTTGGGTGGCGCCATGACCGTGCTGTGGCACAACAATTACCACGCCTCTGCCCCAGAGTTCAAAACCTATCAGTTGTTGTTGCAAGAGGCGGCGCGATTGGGGGCCTGGGGTTGTTCACTACGCCAACTAATGAAGTGGTGGCGGCAACGTTACGAACAATGCATCAAAACATAAAAAAGTTCAGGTGTGTTCATCTGACCTCCGTTCATCATCCAATGGATACAAGAATATATTCCAAGCAGTGCAAGGCGCTGGCCGAAGCCGGCTGCGAAGTGGTGTTGATCGCCGCCGACGCGGAGAACGGCGACTCGGAAGGCGTATCCATACGGGGCGTTCCAAAACCACGCAATCGGCTCAATCGCATAACGATAACCGTGTGGAAGACATTCCGCGAAGCCTTGCGCCAACGTGCGGACATCTACCATTTCCACGACCCGGAATTGCTCTTGGCCGGATTGCTGTTGAAAATGTTGGGAAAGCGGGTGATTTACGACGTGCATGAGGACTTACCCAGGCAAATGCTCACCAAGTACTGGATTCCTGCTTGGTCCCGCAGATTGCTGTCTTGTATCGTCGAGCGGTTAGAGAACTTTGCCGCGAGATGGATGGATGGAGTGGTTGCCGTCACCCCCACGATTGCGCGGCGGTTCAATCCGCGTAAGACAGTAATCGTTTGCAATTATCCTCGGCTCGAAGACTTTGCGTCAAGCGAAGTCTCATCGTACTCGGACCGTCCGGCGAACGTCGCTTATGTCGGCGGCATCAGCCGCGAGCGGGGCTCCGTGGAAATGATCCAAGCCATGTCATTTTTGCCGAAAGAAAAAAATGTCCGGCTCAAATTAGGTGGATCGGTGGATCCACCCAAACTGGAAAACGAACTGAAGTCGCTTTCCGGTTTTGAAAACACGGATTTATTGGGATTCCTTTCACAGCGCAGCGTTTCCCGATTGCTCGCAGAAGTCCGGGTTGGATTGGTGGTTCTGCATCCGACTCACAATTACGTCGATGCCTTTCCGGTTAAGTTGTTTGAATACATGGCGGCCGGGCTGCCCGTGGTTGCGTCTGATTTTCCGTTGTGGAAGGAAATAGTTGGATCCTCGTCGTGCGGGCTTCTTGTCGATCCGATGGATCCGCGCGCGATTGCCGACGCAATACAGTGGCTGTTGACTCATCCCGAGGAAGCCGAAAAGATGGGTGAGCAGGGTCGAAAGGCTGCGTTCACCCGCTATAATTGGGAGTCAGAAGAACGAAAATTATTCGATTTTTATTGTAAGATACTAGGTGCTGATATTCCGGCAACATGCAAATAGCGTTCCTGAACGCTAGTCGAGAACGTAACTGTTCACACGGTAGTGTAGCAGGCATTCTCCGTGTACCGCACGCCAAGTGAGTGTCGAGACGAACCATTGCGATTGTCCAGCAGACGGCACACGGAGTGTGCCTGCAACATTAAGGGGTCTGAACGGTTACGTCGAGAACGATTGCCCCAACGAGAATACTAAAAAAACATGACGCCATCGGTCGAACCCCCATATCTGTCAATTATTATCCCTTGCCGCAACGAGGCCGATTGGATTGTGCAGTGCCTCGAGTCGATCATCCACAACGACTACCCCAAGGATCGGCTGGAGGTGTTGATTATCGATGGCATGAGCGACGATGGAACGCGGGTGATCGTGAAAGATTTTTCCGCTCGGCATCCTTGTGTGCGATTGCTCGATAACCCGAAGAAGATCACTCCGGCGGCGTTGAACGTGGGAATTGCCGCTGCACGCGGAGAAATTGTAATGAGGATGGACTCTCATGCCGCGTACCCGGATGATTACATTTCCACGTTAGTCCGCCGATTGAAAGCCAGTGGTGCCGACAACGTAGGCTGCGCATGTCTCACATGCGCGGCTAACTCGACCGCGCTGGCTCGGGCCATTGCGTTGGGCATATCGCACCGTTTTGGCATCGGCAATTCATATTTTCGCCTTGGTACCATCGAGCCGCGCTGGGTCGATACGGTGCCTTTCGGCTGTTATCGTCGCGAAATCTTCGACCGCATCGGCCTGTTCGACGAGGAATTGGTGCGAAACCAGGACGACGAGTTCAATCTTCGCTTGATTCGCAGTGGGGGACGCATCCTTTTGATTCCCGAAGTGAGGTTTCGTTATTACGCCCGCGATTCGCTTGGCAAGCTGTGGCGGATGTACTACCAATACGGATATTTCAAGCCGTTGGTGGCGAGGAAGCTAAGCGGTGTGATGACGCTACGACAACTAGTTCCAGCCGTGTTCGTGCTCAGTCTGGCGACGACATCGCTCGGCGCGCTGTGGAGTTCTGCGGCGGCGTGGCTGCTGGCGGCGATTGTGCTGCTCTACCTGTTGGCCGTGAGTCTGGCCGCCTTGTTCGCGGTGAAGAAACAAAAAATTCGCTGCGCCTTGGCGCTTTACCTCGTTTTTCCAACGTTGCATTTCAGCTATGGGTTAGGCTATATCAAGGGCGTACTCGATTTTCTGCTCCTTCGCCGGAACCTCACGCAACGACTGGAGGCGACAACCCTTACTCGATAGGGAATCGATCGGCGACATGCGAAAGATGATTCGCGACGTGTTGAAACGAAGTCTCGACCTGGTGGCATCGCTAGTCGGACTAGTCGTCATTTCTCCGCTATTGATCGTTATTGCTGCCGTGATGAAGATTTCCTCCCCCGGCCCGGTCTTTTTCCGTCAAGAACGAATCGGCCGCAACGAACGGCCTTTTTTCATCCTCAAGTTCCGATCGATGGTCGCCGACGCGCCCGACCGAGGCGGGCAAATTACCTTTGGAGCGGACCCGAGGATTACGACCATCGGCAGGCTGATAAGGAAAACAAAGATCGACGAACTGCCACAGTTGCTCAACGTGCTGCGCGGAGAGATGAGCCTTGTCGGGCCGCGGCCTGAAGTGCGAAAATACGTCGATATGTTCGCCGAGGATTACAAGGAGATTCTTCGCGTGCGGCCCGGTATCACCGATCTGGCCTCGGTTAAGTACCGCGACGAGGCGGCGATACTTGGCGCGGCGGCCGATCCCGAGCGTGAATACGTCGAACGGGTGCTGCCCGAGAAGATACGGCTGGCCCACGAGTACGTGCGACGGCAATCGCTGTTGCTGGATATGGGGATTATTTTCGGCACGTTGTTCCACATCGCCCGAGACGCCGTGGCAAGGCGTCGCGACAGTGCTGCCGACGACTCGAACGCCGCTTGACTTGATTTCCGGAGTAGTTTTTTGAAACCGATCGACGCCCGACAATCACCCATTCAGGTTCCGTTCTTTCGCCCCTCGATCACCGAGGCCGAGACCGACGAGGTCGTCTCATGCCTGCGGTCGGGTTGGCTCACGACCGGTCCGCGGACCAAGCGGTTCGAGTCGGAGTTCGCCCGGCAGGTGAGCGGAAAGCACGCCGTGGCGGTCAATTCCTGCACTGCCGCGCTCCATCTGGCCATTGAAGCATTGGGACTCGGGCCGGGCCAGGCCGTGCTCGTACCCACCATGACCTTTGCCGCCACGGCCGAGGTGGTCCGATATCAGAACGCCGTTCCGCTGCTGGTGGATTGCGATCCGGTCACGCTGAACATGGACCTCAAGGACGCCGCTCGGAAGATCGAACAGCTTCGTGCAGGCAAGACTCCCTTGGATCCTTCGCTCCGCGTCGTGGGGATTATTCCAGTACACGTCGGCGGGCTGATGATGGACATGGACCAGATCCAGGCGTTCGCCGCCGAGCATGGGTTGTGGGTAGTCGAGGACGCCGCGCATAGCTTTCCGGCGGCGTATCGGACCAGAGATCAGAGATCAGAGATCAGAGATCAGAGATCAGAGATCAGAGATCAGAGATCAGAGATCAGAGGTCAGAGCGACATTACAAGCGAAAAATCCCCGAACCCCGAACCCCGAACCCCGAATCCCGACGTTGAACTTTCCTGGCGCCGCTGCGGCGAGAATACCGCGGCGGTCTCCTGCTTCTCCTTCTACGCCAACAAGACAATGACCACCGGCGAAGGGGGGATGGCCGTGACCGACGACGAGCAGCTTGCCGCGCGGATGCGGCAAATGTCGCTCCACGGACTGTCGCGCGACGCCTGGAAGCGTTTTGCCGGCAATCACGCCTGGGACTATAAAATCGTCGCCCCGGGCTACAAGTACAACATGACCGACATCGCCGCCGCCATCGGACTGCACCAGCTTGCCCGGGCCGAGGAGAACCGGCTCGAGCGTCAGTCGATTGCCCGATTTTTCCATGAAGAGCTGGCCGAAATAGATCAAATCGAGTTGCCCCCCGATCCGCCCGACCGCGTTCATTCCTGGCACCTATTCCCGATCCGCTTGCGTCTGGATCGGCTATCGATCGAGCGGAACACGTTCATCGAACGTTTGCGCGAACTCGGCGTCGGCTGTTCGGTCCATTGGCGGCCGCTGCACTTGCATCCCTACTACGAGGAGACTTTTGGTTGGCGGACGGAGCATCTTCCAGTCGCATCCCAACAGTGGCCTAGGCTCGTCAGCCTGCCTTTGTTTCCGGGAATGAGCGAGGAAGAATACAGTCATGTGGCCGATACTGTCCGGCAACTTTGCCAAAGGAATAGCACATGAGTCAACCTTCAACGCAAGTTTCTCTATGGCCGGAAGGCAAGCGATTCGCCTTCACGGTCTTCGATGATACGGATTTGGGCACTTGCGAAAAGCTGCGCAGCGTTTATGCCTTGCTGGACAAACTAGGCTTTCGCACGACCAAGTCGTGCTGGGGCAAGCGTGGCGACCCCAAATCAGGCAAATATTCCGGAGAAACGCTCGACGACGAACAATACCGCAATTGGATATTGGACCTGCAATCAAAGGGATTTGAGATCGGTTGGCACGGCGCCACCTGGCACACCGCACGTCGCCGGGAAGTGGCCGAAGCGCTCGACCGATTCGCCGAGGTCTTTGGGCACGATCCGGCGGCGGCCACCAATCATACCGGCGCTCGCGAGTCAATCTACTGGGGCGGTCACCGCCTGACCGGCTGGCGGCGGACGGTATACAATCTTCTAACCTGCTATCGCAACAGCGGCAAGTACGGCGGCCACATCGAGGGCAACGATCTTTTCTGGGGAGATATCTGCCGACAACGTATCAAGTACTACCGTAATTTTACCTTCCGCGACATCAACACATTGAAGGCTTGTCCCTTCATGCCTTACCACGATCCGTTGCGGCCGTACGTCAACTACTGGTTCGCCGCGTCCGACGGCCATGACGTTCAAACCTTCAACCACTGCATCGGCGAAGCGGAACAGGACCGCTTGGAGGAGGAAGGCGGGGCGTGCCTCATGTACACCCATTTCGCCATGGGATTCAGCGATCCCCGAGGCGTGAACCCCCGTTTCGAGAAACTAATGCGTCGGCTGGCGAAAAAGAACGGCTGGTTCGTGCCCGTCGGTGTTCTTCTGGATCACCTTCTGGACCGCCGCGGACCCCGACAAATTACCGCCGCCAAGCGAAGTGGCCTGGAAACCCGTTGGCTTTGGGAAAAGATTTTCGTCGGCACAACGTGATCGCCATCCAACTCTCCGCCGAGCGGTATACTGAAGCGGTCCGCTGCTTCAACGATCGCCTTAAAGCCGGCGGCGCGAAAAGCCGCTTCCCCCTTTCGCCCGTTCCTGCTTGGCTGCCGAAAATCGTCGGCCGCAAGATATTCCAAGAATACTACCTCGCCGTCGACGAAGAAGACGCGGTCCGTGGCGGATACATCCTAAAACACCAGGAATTCTGGATTAAGGATCGCGTTTTTCAGATCGCCGACTATCATCTGCCGATCTCCGAGGGGACCGTCGACCGGCGCTATTCGCAGCTTGGCGTGACGCTGCTCCGCGATGCGCTAAGCCGGCAGCCGCTGTTGTACGGATTGGGCATCGGCAGCTACGACGAACCTCTCGCCAGGATGTTGCAGGCGGCCGGCTGGAACATGTTTTCGGTCCCGTTTTTTTTTCGGGTCGTCAGACCGACGGCTTTTTTGCGGAATATCGCCTTCCTCCGCCGTTCCGCCGCCAAACGGATGGCCTTGGACCTGTCGGCTGCCACCGGCTTGGGATGGTTGGGTATCCATGCTTTTCAAGCGTTTCGCGTCCTAAAAGAAGCCAAAGTCCCAGCCGCCGAGGCCGAGCTGGTCGATGAGTTTTCCGATTGGGTGGACGAACTCTGGAATTCGTGCAAGGAGCGGTACGGCATGTCGGCCGTGCGCGACGCCGAAACACTTCGCATATTGTATCCCAAAAACAACGACCGATTCATCCGCCTGAAAATTAGTAGACGATCGCGGCCGATCGGTTGGGTCGTGGCCCTCGATTCCCAACTGTCCGGCCATAAGCACTTCGGCGACATGCGCCTCGGTTCGATCGTCGATTGCTTTGCGTCCGTCGCGGATACCGCCGCGGTCGTCGGCGCCGCACGACGATACCTCGAGTCGCGGGGAGTCGATCTGATCGTCTCCAATCAATCGCACATCGCCTGGCAACGGGGATTCCAGCAGGCCGGTTTCCTCCGCGGTCCGTCGAACTTCATCTTCACCGCCTCCAGGGAACTGACCGAGTTGTTGCGGCGGGAGGGAATCGAAAACAACGACCTGCATTTCAACCGCGGCGACGGAGACGGTCCAATAAACCTGTAGTACGGAGGATATTATGCCGGTGATTGAGCGATTGACCGCCATCTTTGAAAAGGTTTTCGACGTCGAGGCCGACGAATTCTCGCCCGACTTGACGCCTGAAGACGTGCTCCGTTGGGACTCGCTCGGACACATGACTTTGGTCATGGACCTGGAGGACGCGTTCGAGGTCCATTTCGAGGTGGACGAGATCACCGAAATGACTTCCGCCGGTAAAATCATCGAAATGCTCCAGGCGAAAGGAGCGGTAGGACAGGTTGCCAACCTGTCCCACGAACCAGACGAAAGGAGCAAATGATTAACCGCCCCGGCAATCTGGCCGAAGCGATTCTCCGCGACGGAAAGGCGGACGCCCCAGCCCTTTTCCACGGCGAGCGGATCGTCACTCACGGCGAACTGCGGGCCGTCGTGTACGGATGGGACGCGCTGTTGCGTTCCGGTAATTCCTTCCGCGGCGAGCGGATCGGATTGCTGGCCGAAAACGGCCCCTTCTTCGCCGCCGCCTACCTGGGCATCATCCGCGCTGGACTCTGCGTCGTTCCCTTCCCGGCCGATTGCAGCCGGGCGACATTTGAGCGGATCGTCGCTTCGACCGGCATGAGGCGGATTCTCGTCTCGGACCGTTTCCATGCCCGCGTCCAACCTTGGACCGAACCGCTCGGCGCGGAGCTAATCGTCGAGCCGGCCGAGCCGCCGTCGACGGACGCGAATCTTCCCCCGGCCGAGGTCGATCCTCGAAAAGACCTGGCCGCCATCATTTGGACCTCCGGCTCCACGGGCGACGTGAAAGGTGTCATGGTCACGCACCACAACGTCCTGGTGAACACCGAGGACATTATCGGCTACGTGGGAATCGGCCCCGAAGACCGCGCGATGAGCGTACTGCCGTTTTATTACTGTTACGGCACGTCGCTGCTGCACACCCACTTGATGGCCGGCGGGTCGCTGGTCATCAACAACCGCTTCATGTTTCCCGAGAAAGTGCTCGACGAGATGCAGCAGCGGGAATGCACGGGCCTAGCCGGGGTGCCCGCCACGTACCAGATACTGTTGCGCAAAAGCCGTTTCGCCGAGCGGCGGTTTCCCGCGCTGCGCTGGCTTCAACAAGCGGGCGGCAAGTTGCCCGATCCCTTCATCCGCGAGATTCGTCGGGCGTTTCCCGCCGTGAAGTTCTTTATCATGTACGGCCAGACGGAGGCCACGGCGCGGTTGAGCTACCTGCCGCCTGAGAGGCTCGACGACAAGCTCGGCTCAATCGGCCGAGGCCTGCCGCACACGCGGCTCGAGGTATTGCGGCCGGACGGCACGCCGGTCCGTCCAGAATCGGACGAGGTGGGCGAGATCGTCGCATCGGGCGAAAACGTAACGCCGGGCTATTGGAACGATCCGGCGGAAACCGCCCGATACTTCCGCGACGGTCGGCTCCACACCGGCGACATGGCGCGGGTCGATACGGACGGATTCATCTACGTCGTCGAGCGGGTAAGGGATTTCATCAAGGCGATGGGCTACCGCGTCGGACCGAAGGAGGTCGAGGACGTGTTGGCCGAAATGCCCGAGATCGTCGAGGCGGGAGTGATCGGCGTCCCGGACGATCTCTGGGGAGAGGCGATCAAGGCCTTCATCGTCACGGTCCGACCCGGCCAACTAACTGCCGACGCGGTGCGGAACCACTGCATGAAGCGGCTGCCAAACTACAAAGTGCCCCGGCACGTGGAGTTCCTGCCGAGTCTGCCGAAAACCGGCAACGGCAAGGTGGACAAGGAGTTGCTACGGAAGCGAGAGCGCGAAACCCCGAGCGGTTCGTCGTAATGATTACCCGGCAAATCGACACCCTGATCGGCGGCCCGCAGTACGCCGCCACGCAGTCCGAAAAAGACGCCTCGCTGACGCCGATCCTCCGCTCGCTTTGCCGGGAAGTTGCCGGCCGCTGTCCCGCTTACGGCCGGTTTCTCGACAAGTTCGGCGGCGATCCCGACTCCTGGCAACGTCCGGCCGACGTGCCGCCGTTGCCGGTTTCGATGTTCAAGCGGTTCTTGCTCAGCGCCGTGCCGCCGGAGAAGATCGTCCGCGAGTTGCTTTCATCATCGACCTCCGGTCAACAGCCAAGTCGGATTTTTGTTGACAAGACCACGGCGTTCCGGCAATCCCGGGCGCTGGTGGCGATTCTGAAGGAACACATCGGCAACCGGCGACGGCCGTTTCTGGTGCTCGACGCGGCCGACTCGACCGCTGCCGGTGACAGCCTCACCGCCCGCGGCGCGGCCATCCGCGGCGTGGCCAACTTCGCCTCGGAAACCGTCTATGCAATGGATCGGGATTCCGGCGGCGATTTGTCCGTTCAATGGGACCGCGTCGGCGATTTTTTCGACCGGCATCGCGGCGGACCGGTGTTGCTGTTCGGTTTCACGTTTATCGTCTGGACCCGGTTCGTTCTGGAGGCCGAGCGGCGTGGAGCCGCTTTCGATGCGTCCGAGGCCGTTTTGTTGCACTCGGGCGGATGGAAGAAACTCGCCGACCAGGCCGTCTCGAAGGACGAGTTTTCCGGGCGCGCGACGGCGGTGCTCGGCGCCGCGCCGCAAAGCATCTTGGACTTCTACGGCATGATCGAGCAGGTCGGCACGGTGTTCGTCGATTGCTCCTCGGGCAACAAACACGCGCCCGCCTTCGCCGACGTGATCCTCCGCCGTCCGCTATCGCTCGAACCGGTGGAAGTCGGACAGACCGGAATAATCGAAGTGCTCAGCATACTGCCGACCAGCTATCCCGGCCACGCGCTGTTGACAGAAGACCTCGGCGTGTTGGTCGGCATAGATGATTGCCCTTGTGGACGAAAAGGGAAATACTTTCGTTTCACCAGCCGCGTCGAGCGGGCGGGGATTCGCGGCTGCGGCGACACGTTCGCACAATCCAGGGAGCTACGGTGAACATTCAGCGATTTACTTCCGACGGGATTCAACCGGCAGGCGACGACTTCGCTCCGATCGTCGAGTCGCTCGGCAGGCAACGCAAGCGGATCGCCCGCGTGCCGGTGGACCGGCTGCTGGCGCTGCTGGACGATTTTTCACGACGGCTGTTGCGCGACCCGCGCACCGCCGGCCTGGAGGGCGCGATGTTTCTCGGCGCTTGGCTGCGCCGCGGCAACCTGCGGCAAATGTTGGAGTTGAACCTGGGTGGCAATCTGGCCGCGCTGGACGGTTTCGTGCCACAGGGACGCAACTATCTGGCCGCCAAACCGCACGGACTGGTTTCGATGTGGATGGCCGGCAACGTGGCAACCCTGCCGATGTTCTCGCTCATCCCGGCGCTGTTGGCCAAAAACGTCTGCCTGGTGAAACTTGCCTCGCCGGAGGCCAACGGCATGGATCGGCTGCTGGCCGTGCTGGCCGAGTCCGTAGCGGAAGGCATCAGCGGCGCGGAATTGCTCAAGGCCGTGGCCGTCGTCTGGTTCGATTATCGCAACCAGAAGCTAAACGAACAAATGTCGCTGGCGGCAGACGCCAAACTCATCTGGGGCGGAACAGAGGCCGTTCGGGCAATCTCGCTTCTGCCGCGCCGCGAACACTGCGTGGAGATCGTCTTTGGACCAAAATACTCGATCGGCGTCATCGGAAGCAAGCTATTGGACAGCGAAGACGGATTGGAGGCGGTCGTGGACGGATTCGTCCGCGACGTGGCCATCTTCGACCAGCGGGCTTGCTCCGCGCCGCAGACGATCTTCGTCGAACGCAACCGGCGCCGTTCGCTCGGCGAAGTGGGCAAGTCGTTCGCCCGGCGTCTGGCGCGACTGCCGCCAAAGCCTGATCTGGACGCCTACACCACGGGGCAAATTTTGCAAGTCCGCGCCCAATGGGCAATGGACGAGTCGAAGGACGTGATCGCCTCCGAGGACGGCGCCAACTGGACGGTCTGCATGGATCGCGAGCCGTCGCTGAAGGAAGCCGTCCAGTCGCGGACCATCTTCCTCAGCGAGGTCGAATCGTGGCGGCAGATCGTGCCGCTGCTGGGTCCGAAGGTGCAAACAGTCGGCCTTGCGCTGGGGGACATCGACCAGTCGCTGGCCTTCGCCGAGGCCGCCACCGAGGCCGGCGTGGCACGCTGCGTGCGTCCCGGCATCATGAACAACTACGAGTCGCCCTGGGACGGAAAGCTGTTGGTCGGCGAACTCGTCCGCTGGGTGACGCTGAAACCATAGCGGCCCGTTGAAAAAGTCGATTTTCGAGAGTTCGGGTGCCACTGCTGGCTTGTCCAGCAGTGTTTTCCCGGGTGTTTCTCCCCGCACTGCTGGACAAGCCAGCAGTGACACCCTTTTTCAACGGACTGGTAGCGGGTTTCTGTCCTGGAGTTGTGTAGCGGGCGGCGAGAGTTCTCTTGCCCCATTCGGCCGGACTGGGTAAGATAGGCCCCCTGTCATCTTCATTCGGCTGGGGTAATCCGCGCATGGAAGGTGGTAATACTCGCCACTGCTGGGGAACGGACTCCCATGGACACAATTCTAGTAACCGGCGGGGCCGGGTTCATCGGCGGTTGTTTCGTCCGGCAGTGCATCGCCGAACGGGCCTGCCGCGTGGTCAATTTCGACAAGCTGACCTACGCGGGCAACCTCGATTCGCTACGGTCGGTCGCCTCTAGTCCGCAATACGCCTTTGTCGAGGGCGACATCGCCGATCGTGAGGCCGTCGAGCGTGTAGTCGCCGAGTTCGAGCCGACGGCGATCGTCCACTTCGCGGCCGAGTCGCACGTGGACCGTTCGATCGAAGGACCGGCCGAGTTCGTGCGGACGAACGTGCAGGGTACGTTCCAGTTGCTCGACTCCGCCCGGCAATACGTCACCCGGCTATCGACCCGACGGCGGGCCGATTTCCGCTTCCTGCACGTCTCGACGGACGAGGTTTACGGCTCTCTGGGACCGACCGGACTTTTCACCGAAACCAGCCCCTACGATCCCAGCTCGCCCTATTCGGCTACAAAGGCGGCGGCCGATCATCTTGCCCGGGCGTATTTCCGCACCTTCGACCTGCCCTTGCTGGTGACGAATTGCTCGAACAATTACGGCCCCTGCCAGTTCCCCGAAAAGCTGATCCCCCTGGTGATTCTGAACGCCTTGGAGGGGAAGCCGTTGCCGGTCTACGGCGACGGACAGAACGTGCGCGACTGGCTGTTCGTCGAGGACCACTGCCGGGCGTTGTGGCGCGTGCTGACGGCCGGCCGCCCAGGCGAAACGTACAACATCGGAGGCAACTGCGAGCAGAAGAACATCGACGTGGTGAAGACCATCTGCCGCACGGTCGACGAGCTTCGGCCCGGTTTGCCTCATGCCCCTTGCGGTTCGCTGATCACGTTCGTCCGGGACCGGCCGGGCCACGACCGCCGCTACGCCATCGACGCCGGCAAGATCCGCCGCGAATTGGGATGGCAACCCGAGCACGACTTCGCCTCGGGAATCCGCCGGACCGTCAAATGGTATCTCGACAATCCGCAATGGGTCTCGCGGGTCGCCAGCGGGGCCTATCGCCGCGAACGGTTAGGACTGCTGCGCGAGGTCACCTGAGAAATATGGTTCATTTCGATATATATTGTTGGGTGGCACGGGCATCTTGCCCGTGCTAGGGCGCAAGCACTGGCGAGACGCCAGTGCCAACCGGTCGCGGTTTTGTAAGGGGAGTAACGGGCCATGCAACAAACGAACGTCTTTTCCAAGGGGATCATTCTGGCCGGCGGATCGGGGACGCGGCTCTATCCGATCACCCGCGCGGTGAGCAAGCAGTTGTTGCCCGTCTACGACAAGCCGATGATCTATTATCCGCTCTCGGCGCTGATGTTGGCCGGCATCAGGGACATTCTCCTGATCTCCACGCCGCAAGACATCGGCGCATACCAACGGCTTCTGGAGGACGGCGGCGACTTGGGCATCTCGATCTCTTACGCCGTCCAACCGGAGCCGAAAGGGCTTGCCCAGGCGTTCATCATCGGTCGGCGGTTCGTCGGAGACGACCACGTGGCCCTGATCCTCGGCGACAATATCTTCTACGGACACGGTTTCCAGGCGAACCTGGATTGCGCGGCGGCACGGACGACCGGCGCCACGAACTTCGTCTACCGGGTGAAAGACCCCGAGCGGTACGGCGTGGTGGAGTTGGACGCCGAGGGCAAGGCCGTCTCGATCGAGGAGAAGCCGCAAAAGCCCCGTTCCAACCTGGCCGTAACCGGCCTGTATTTCTACGACAACCAGGTCGTGGACATCGCCGCCGATCTGAAGCCCTCGGCGCGGGGTGAGTTGGAAATCACCGACGTGAACCGCCGCTACATGGAGCAAGGCCGGCTCTTTATCGAACAACTGGGACGCGGCTTCGCCTGGCTGGACACCGGCACCGAGACGTCGCTGCTCCAGGCGGCCGATTTCGTCCGCACCATCGAGGACCGCCAGGGGCTGAAAATCGCTTGCCTCGAGGAAGTGGCCTTCCGCAAGGGATTCATCGACGCCGCCCAACTTGAAGCCATCGCCAAGGGGTTCAACAACCGCTACGGCCAATACCTGCTGGGATTGTTGGATTGACGAAAGCCTATCAGCCAGTTGGAAAAGTTGCAGGAGTCGCCTCCTGCAATTTCCCAACGGACTGTTGGCATCCGCTATTGCTACCGGACGTAATACGCGCCGGCCTGCCCTACTCCGTTCCAGCGGTCGGGGAAGTAGCCGGCGTTCGCCGTCCAGCGCGGCGAGTAATCGCCGTTGTACGGATCGGCACTGGCACGAGGCCGGGAGTTTGAGAATCCGAACCACTTCATCGACTCGATCCGTCGGGTCCGCTGCCACGCCCGAAACTCCGCTCTGGCGCGGACCATCATCTTCGGATTATTGTATTGCTGCATTGCCTGGTCGTAGAACCACATTTCCGGCGTGGCTTTCAGTTCGCCGGGCGAGACGACTGAGTTTAGCCCCAGGCCGGCGTCTAATGGCTTCTGGGCTTGCACCACCCCGCCGGTCAGGAAAAATGGCAAAGCCAATAAGATCGCAAGCCGCTTCATGGGTCCCCCCCCTTTGTGTGTGCGTTAGATGTTGTTTCGACACAAGCCGCTATAGAAGACTTTCGGCCTGCGGCGGTGGTGGTGTTTAGGCGGGTTCTGATGATTTTCCAACTCGATGTCCCAATCGACGGTCGTATCTCGGCACCATGAGAATAGTCGGCAGCCTGCTGAAAAAGCTGTAGGAGGCGTCTCCAGACGCCGATGATGGGGCAAAAACCCGCGAAATTCGGCAACTGGAGTCGCCTTCCTACAATCGGGATGATGGTTTTTCAACGGGCTGTTCGCAACCCGGTAATGTAAAAACCCGACTCCCGGAGGGGAAATCCTGCGTATTCCCCCCAGGTTCTGCCAGGTAGCCGACTTGCACCCTTGCAAGAGGCAACGGCTGGCAGAGATATTCCCGCGGGTTGGCGAGAAAAACTTGCCAACGGGGGAATTTTTATGATTTCTTTGTTTGGCGTATGGAATAATTGCTCAGTGGTTGGTATCTTACTGTTCGGCAGGAGGGTTTCCTGCCACGTACGCCCGATCACGTAAGATATTCTTTAGGAAAGGTGAACCAATGAAGAAGTTAATGGCTTTTGTGATGATCGTGAGCATCGGAATGTTCTGCTCGCTCGGCTGCACCAAGGAAGCGCCTAAGCCAGAGCCACAGCCTGAACCGTCGGTTGAAACACCAGATGCCACGCCTGATGCGGAGAAGCCGGCCGCCGAGGAGGGCGAGGAGCCGGCCGCGAATCTGCCCGACGAGCCGGAAGTCAAGCCGGACGCCGAGCCGGCAGCCGAGTAAAAGCGGCGCGTTAGGTTGTTCCATCAATGAAGCCATCTTGATCGGCGCCAGAAAACGGGGGTGCCGGAGATTGCAACATTAGAGAGGAAGGGTTGCCCGAGCGGCGGCCCTTCCTCTTGCGTTTTCTTGGGCGTTGCCCGTCCGCGTACAAGCGCCGAACGCCCTGATATAGTGGAGGTTTTCACGCCGGACCAAAAGAGTATCCAAGCCATAGTGGCCACCCTGCCGGCGATCGCCGCCTCGCCGCTGTTCGAGAGCTACAACACCATCTACGAAGGCTTGATGACGTTGATCTGCTACCTTGCGCCGCCGGTGACCGTGGTGTTTCTGTTCGGCGTATTCTAGCGCGGTGCGACGGGCAAGGCCGCCTTCTTAACGCTCGTCGTCGGAGCGGGTCTCGGCGCGCTGGCCTTTCTGCTCGGCAAGCTGGGAACGCTGGCGGCGATCGAGGAACTGGTAAGTCCTGCACGCCGCAGACAAGCGGTCGACGAATCGCAATCCAATCTGAGCGTAAGCGAATGTCGGGCGTGCAGGGCCTTGGGACAACCGCAAACGACGCAACGGTATCGGCCGCGTCGCAGTGAGTTTCGGCGGCGGCTGGTGACGCGAATGTTGGAGTTGGTGCGCGAACATCCGCGCTACGGCTATCGGCGGATGTGGGCGTTGTTGCGACGGGAGGGCTGGCGAGTGAACCGAAAACGAATATACCGACTGTGGCGTGCCGAAGGGCTGAAAGTACCGCGAAAACAGCGGAAGAAACGCTATTTGGGCCACAGCGCCAACGGCTGCGCGCGGCATCGGGCGGAGTACAAAGACCACGTGTGGGCTTGGGACTTTATCCACGACCGGACGCACGAAGGTCGGCCGCTGAAATGGCTGTCGATCATCGATGAGTACACGCGCGAGTGCTTGGCTTTGGAAGTTGGCCAGGGCATTACGGCCGATCGCGTGATCGACGTTTTGGTGGAGTTGTTCACGGTTCGCGGTGTGCCCCGGCACATTCGCAGCGACAACGGGCCGGAGTTCATCTCCAAGTCACTGGACTTTTGGGCCTGGAGTCATGGGGTGCAGTTGGACTTCAGCCGACCGGGAAAACCAACGGATAACCCGTACATTGAGTCGTTCAACGGGAAGTTCCGGGAGGAGTGC